>NZ_JBFAQM010000015.1:48815-194076 GCF_040677315.1 Actinoplanes sp. NPDC049316
TCGACGGCCGGTCTGACGACGGCCGGTCTGACGACGGCCGGTCTGACGACGGCCGGTCTGACGACGGCCGGTCTGACGACGGCCGGTCTGACGACGGCCGGTCTGACGACGGAGAAGGAGCCGATCTCCGCCCGTGATGGTCGGTGCAGGAACTCCTCCGCGTCGAAGTCCTCGTACGAGTCGGCGCTGCCGAGGTCGTAGTCGTCGAGGTAGGCGCCGTAGGTGAATTTGCGCACCTTCACTCCGGATGACCCGAACCGGCTTTGGGCCGCCGACGCCACCCGGATTCGTGCTGACGGTCAGAAGCAGAGCTGCCAGCCGCACAAGGCCGGCCCGGTGGCGATCACAAGCTGATCGTGGGGGGTGAGAGCGACGCCACGGGGCGCCTCCAACAGCTCGAACACCTCTGGCTCTGAGCTGTCCTTGTGCCAGATCCGGGCAGTGCGATCCGCGCCCACGGTGGCGACGATGGGTTGGCCGCACGCCGCCCCGATGGTCGCAGCGGAGACCCTGCCGTGGTGTCCGTGGCGGGCGTTGCGGAAGCTGGAGCGCGGCGAGCCGTCGAGTAGGCGTACGGCGCCGTTGACGTGGCCGGCGGCGAGCATGTTGTGCCCGATGGCAAGCGCCGTCACCTCGGACCCGGTCGGGGCCGTCCGCCGGATCAAGGCGCCGTCCGCCGGGTCGTAGATCGCGACCGTGCCGTCGGAGTACCCGAGGGCGACGACGTTGATGCCCCGCAGCCGGCCGTTGGCGAGCGCAGTCACTTCACTGGCCCACCAATGACCGAAGGTCACCCCGGTGCGTCGGCCTGAGCTGTCCCAGATACCCACCAGCCCACCGTGGTGGACGGTGACGAAGGCGTCGCGTCCACCGACCTCACACATCTGCAGCGCGACCACGGCGTGCGGTCTGCGGGTGAGCGGGAGCTGCACGGGTCGCCGGCGGTGATCCCACAACCGCACGGATCCACCGCGGCCCACCACCCCCACCAGGGTGGTGCCGTCCACGACTCCCAGTGCGGCGTACACCGATGTCGCGGCACTGACAAGCGGCGGACCGAGTGGCTGGCCGTCCAGGTTCCAGATCCGCACCGAGTTGTCCTCGCCGGTGGACACCAGCACCGTCTCGTCACCCAGCGGGCCGATCGCCAAGGAGTTGATCGGACGGGTGTGGTCGGTCGACGCTGAGGGATCCACTGCCCCGGTGGGGCCGTCCCAGACTCGGATCATGCCGTCGCGTGATCCGGTGGCGATGATCCGACGCTCGCCGAGCTGCCCGATGGCGACAGTGTTGACCATGTCGGTGTGGTCGGTGAACGGATCTGCCGGACCGAACTCTTTCCCCTTCCATACCTGCACGATCCGGTTGTCGTAGGCGACGGCGACAATGTCGTCCTCGCGGGTGCAGCCGAGGGCGATCGCCCGTGCCGGTTGCCGGTGACCGGCCACTACACGTCCCTGCATCTGGCCCCGTCGCGGGTGCCAGAAGCGGACCATGCCGTCGAGGCCCACTGACGCCAGCATCTGACGGCCGCCCCAAGTCCCGATGGCCAATGCCTGCACCGAAAGGTCCGCGGCCGGGAAGCGGTTGCCGAACGGCGCGCCGTCGAGGGTCCACAGCTGCATGGTGCGGTCCGTCGCGGTGACGATCAGGTCGATCCCGCCGAGGGGGCCGACCGCAACGGCCGTCACCGGCGCCGGTTGCCGGGGCACGGGCAGGTCGATCACGTGCAGGGACTCGTCCCAGGCACGCAGGCCGCCGTCGTGTCCGAGCGCGACGACAACCTGCGCGCCGGCGAGGGTACCGATCGACAGGGCGGCGACCCCACGCAGGAATGGGGTCACGATCTTCGTCAGGAGTTGCCCGTTGGCGTCGAGGACCTGCAAGAGCTGCGAGGACCTCGAGGCGGTCACCAGTACGTCGGTCCCTCCGAAGCGGCCCACGGCCAGCGCGGTGACCTGTTCGGCCAGGGCGATCTGCTGGTGAGAGCGGCCCAGGCCGTGCGCCCACAGTGGCAGGTGGGGTGATTCGGCCACCGTCTGCAGGCGGCGCCGCAGCGGGTCTTCCTGCAGGTGCGTGGCGGTCAGCATGAGTAGCTGGGTGCGCGGCCCCGGAGGAAGGCCGTCGGCCCGGCCGGCCGAACGCCGCAGGACGGCGGCCGTGCCGGCCAGCGCTGGATCGGGTAGGACTGGGATCAGCGGCAGTAGGCGGAACAAGTCGCCATGGGCGAGGAAGCCCGGGTCGTCGAGGAGCTCGGCGAGCCGGCCGGCGGCGGCCGCGTGGTCGGCGGCGTGGCGACAGGCGTACGCCGCGTCCGACCAGTCCTGCGGCTCGGCGGGCCGTAGGGACTCGAAGAGTCGCCGTTCGTCATCCGATCGTCGGTTGCGCTGCTCTTTCAGCTCGTCGGCGAGCGCTTGGTGGAACAGGCGCGTCACTGGTGTGCCGTCCCGGTCACGGTTGCTCTGTAGCAGGTAGTCAGCCGCGGGGGAGTCGCGTAGCTGCTCGAGGTCCGCGGTGCTCACCGGCACGTCGAGCGCCTCGGCGAAACGCAGCCACAGCCTGTCGTCAAGCCCGGTGCCGCGGGCGTACGCCAGGACGGTGAGCAGACCGCGGACCCGGACTCGTTCGCTGACGATCAGGTGATCAAGGTACTTCGACAGCGCCTCGCGCACACTGGTCGGCAGTCGCGACTCGTCGAAGTCGGCGGCCAGCGGATCCAGCGGCGCGGCCTCCATCGAGAGCGGATGTGCGGCCAGCGCGGCGACCAGGTAGTTGCGCCCGGCGCGGCGGCCGATGATCGCGGCGAGCCGGTCGGTCAAGCTTGGATCGGCGCGGTACTGCTCCCACGCGGCCCCGGGTGGGGCCGGGTTGTCCGCGCCGTCCTTGCGCAGCAGGGCCGCGGCGACCGCTCGGAGCCCATCCGGGTCGAAGTAGTGGTCGTCGTCAAGGTCGACCAGGCTGTGCGCAGCTGCGGACCGTACCCCGAGCGACGCGAGCAGGCCCATCGTCGTGAACGGGTTCTGCGCGCTCAACCGTCTTGTCGCGACCACGATCCGCACGCCGCGCAGCGCGGCGAGCGCCATCATCGTCGTCACGATCTCGTCGCGGTCTGCCGGGCTGCCGGACTCGTCCAGCGCGTCCACGACGAGCAGGAAACGGCCGTGCCGGGCGGCTCGCCGCACGGCCTCCACCACGTCGATCGTGCCGTGCAGACCCCGTTGCCCGAGGCTGTCGCCGAGCGCGCGCAGGAAGGCTTCGTGCGTCGCATCCCGGGCGAAGAACATGAGGCCGAGCCGGCCCGTGCCCACGTTGACCTCACGGCCGGCGCGGGCCACCACCGAGCTTTTGCCGGCGCCGGGCTGCCCCGTGACCACCAGGGGCAGGCCGGGCTCGTCGTCGCTGTTCAGCCATGACCGTACGGCGGACAACGCGGTGTCTCGGCCACGGAACAGGTCTCCGCCCTGGCCTGTGTTGCGCTGGCCCAGCGCCTTCTGCCGGAAGTGGTCACGCCCGTCTCCGTCGATGCCCGCAGCTGTCTGCCACCCGGTCGCGTCGGCCGGCGCCGGGGCCGTGGCTGCTGCGATGCCGGTCAGCCGGTCCCATGCCGCGAGACCGTCGGCGACCTCCTGAGCGTTGAGGCCGCAGCCGTGCAGGAACCCTTCGAGGGAACTGCGCTGCGGCCGGCGCTCGCCGCGGACGAGGGCCGCGACGGTATTGGGCGCGACGGGATGTCCGGACTTTCGGCTGCGCTGGGCCACACCGCGGTACGACCGCTCGACCGATCGGTCGTACATGTCCTTGATCCACTGGTCGAGTTCATCCCAGCCGGTGATTCCGGCTGCGGCCGGCAGTGGTCGCGAGCGGGCGTCGGACCCTTCAATCAGCGGCACCGTCACCCCTTGTCCAGCCGATTACCGTACGGCAGGGTAGCGGCTCTGCGTGATCAAGCTTTCACCGTGTGCCGTGGCGGGCGAGCGCGCAATCTGCGCAGGATGCTCAACTCGCTGGTGGTTGCGCGGCTGCGCGCGTGGTCTGGCCTCAGCGCGGGCGACGGCCGCCCGGCGGGAAGGGTCCGATATGAACGGCACGGCGGTGCGAGCCATCTGGTTCGCGTACATGATGCTGGTCAGCGCAGGGGTCGGGGTGTCTGGTGGCGTACTGAGCTTCCTGGGTGGGGCGCGTGTGGCCAACGCCGTCTTGACGGCCGGCGGCGCCTTCGCCGCGGCGGCCACGCTCGGCCTGCTCATCCTGGCGTTCCTGTCCGAGCGCAAGGCACCCTAAGACCGGCACCCTTCGGGACCCCGGGTACGCCTATGGCGGGCCCGGGGTCCCGCCGGTCCCCGGCACGACGTTGTGGTCGCTGACCAGGGCGTTGACCGTCGCGGCGCGCTCCTTGCTCCGCAAGGTCCGTGGAACGAACGGCGAGCTGGTCGCCCACCGCGCGAATGACGAGACAGGGCGACTCCGTCAGACGATCATCGACTGCGATGCCAGGACGATGTCAGCTGGGGTCGAGTCGGTCACGGGCCCAGCGCCTACCGTCTGTCCGGTGCATCCGATGTCGCGGCGACGTTCCCTGCTGGCGGCCGTCCTGGCCGCCGGTGTCACGACCCTTGCCGGTTGCGGCGCCGAACGGCCGCCGGTCGAGGCGATCCGTCGCACCGCGGACCATCAGGCCGGTGTGGTGTCACCGCCTCCTCGGCCTATCTGGACGCGACTCCTGTTCCGGCCGGCCGAGTTGGCCCGCCCGTACGGCGCAGGCTTGTCGGTGATCACGCAGGAGGCTGCCGATTTCTCGGTGACGGGGGCGAGCGCCGGCGCCGGCGTGCGGCCTCAGCCGCTGGTTGCAGATCGTGCCGCCGATCAACGCCATTCCGGCTGCGCCCGTGGGCTTGTGGCGGCTGCCCGCGGCGGCGTCGCCCCACGCCGTGCCCGGTGGGTGCTGCTCCCGCCACGTCTCGTGCAGCACGCTGACTGAACGGGGTAGATCACGCTTCAGCTCACGTCGGCGGGCTCGAACCGGACGTAGTCGAGACCCTGACCGTAACCCGTACTTGCCGGGTTCCTGCCGGTGATGGTGCAGGTGATCGTCATGGGGGCGGTCCCGCGCAGGGTCACCACGCCCACCTCCTGGGGTGCGTACGTGGCTGTCGTCGCGTACTGGTCCTGCGGTGTGCCGACGTCGACGCCGTCGACGGCGTACTGGCAGATGCCTCGAGAGGGGAACTTCTTCACACCCACGATCAGCCTGTACGCGCCGGGCCCAGGTCCCCGGACTCGGTAACGGACCGAGTCGCCGACCGTGTCAGTGGTGGCCACGACGTACCCGGTGGCGCTGGCGGCTGCCTCGGTCAGCACCAGGACCTGATCCCCGCTGGGGCTCACGGGAACGTGGCTCTCCGCCTCGGCCCAGCCCGCGTCGGCGGGCTGCAGGGTCAACGTGTCCACCCCGATGCTGTATCCACCGCCGGTGCCAGGTGCCGTCACCGTCAGGGTCACGGTGTTCGAACCCGCCCGCAGCGTGCGTACGCCCAGATCAAGGTCCTCGAATTCGTAGCCGGTGGAATACAGGTCGATCGGCTCGCCGAGCGCCACCCCGTTGACCGACGCTCTCGCTCGGCCACGGGTCGGCGCGTGCTTCACGCGCAGCCCGACGTGGTACGGCCCGTCCGCCGGTGCCTGCAAAGTGAACGTCTCGAAGTCGCCTACCGCGTTCGGCTGGAACACGCTGAGTGCTCCTCCACTCGCCACCGGATCGGCTACGTCGTCAGCCCGGTCTCCGGCGGAGGTGGCCGGAGTGAGCGCCTCCGCCTCCGCGAAGCCGACCGGGGTCAGGACCACCAGTGACACCGCGTTCGGGGTCAGCGTGTACGGCCTGGCCACCGCCGAGTGACCGACCGGCAGGACGTACCGTTCGACCCGGGTGAGGTCCGACTTCGCCGGGTCCGCCGCGTAGTTGCTCGTGGTGGCGTCGACGAGGTACCGCTCGACCAGCACCTGGCGACCGGCGAGCGACGCCGGCAGATTGTTCACGGTCAGCGTCACGTCATGGGTGGCGGTGCCCTTGGTCCACTGGTAGTTGGTACTGAGCACGGCCACACCGGTGTCGTCCTTCGTGGCCATCGCGCTCACGCCGATCCCACCCGCGGTGAGCGCGCCGGACGTCGCGCTGATCCGCCGAGCCTTGAGCATGTTCTGCATCTTCACGACGTTGAAGTAGGGGTAGACCGCGCCGTCGTCGTCCGCGACGAACATGGACTTACGGACGTTCGAGTGCTCGTGGACCCAGTGCATCGGCATGTCGACGCCGCCCTGGACGAAGTACGTGCCGAGAGTGGCCATCGCGGCCGCATGGGTCAGCTGGTCCGCCGCGAGCGTGGTGGGGTTGCCGCCGGCGTCCTTACCGGACTGTGTCCCGGGGAACACGCCGTACTCGGTGATGAACACGGGGATGGTCCCCAGGCCCCGGGCGTCGAGCCAGCTCTGGACGGTGGACTTCTCGCGCTGCACCCAGGCGGGGTCGGCGCCGTGCGCGTACTCGTGGAAGGACAGGAAGTCGAGACGCTTGCCCGTATCGGTGTCGGCCGCGTAGAGGTCGAGAAAGGCGGTCAGATACGGCACGTCGAATTCAAAGGCGGCCGGGCCGCCGATCCGCAACGGTACGGCGGGATGCAGCTCGTTGTTGATCTCGTTGACGACCGAATAGCCAATCTTGTACCACTCGTAGTAGTCGCGCACGGGCAGGCCGGGCTCCTCGCCTGGCGCCAGCGGCCACCGCTTGTCCGACTCGTTGAAGAATTCGATGTACTGCAGGCCGGGATAGCGCATCTTGTGGTGCCGGATGCCCGTCTTCAGCACCTCCCGGCACTTCTGCGGGGCGGCGAGCGTCATCAGAACCTGGTCGCACTGATCGAAATTGACCAGCATCCGATCGGTGTAGGCGTCGACCTGGTCGAATGTCTCGTGGTTGAAGTGGTACTCGCCCGTGCGGTCGTCGTAGTACCACATGGTGTTGCCCCAGGCCCGCGTCGTCCGGGGTGGAGCGTCTTCGAGGCGCGCCAGATCCCCGCCGCCCAGCTTCGACGCATTCTGGTACCACGCCGGATTGTTGAGGGCACCGAGGTCGGTGCCGGCGTCCACTACGACCGAGGTGGCCGACGCGGCAGCGGATGCCGGTCCGGCACCAGCGGTTGCCAGTCCGGCGACGAGTGCAACAACGGCCGGCCCGACAAGCCTGGTGTAACGATGTATGTGCATGTATCCCCCGTAATCCGAGTGGAGAGTACAGCACCGGCCCTGATCGGGGTGGCCGCGACGGGCTTGGGGTGACTGGGCGGACGGGCTGGCGCTGGCTCGGCCCCGATACGGCGGCGGCGCCGATCCGGTACGAGCGGACGGCCGCCGGCCGGGGGCGTTCGCGTACTTCTTCGGCAACATCGCCGCAGTGGCTCGGGCCCGAGCCACTGCGGTGGTGGCCGGGCTGGCCCAGGTGGCCGGGACACCGGTGCCAGACTTCTGAGCCACCCTCGCTTCCAGGCGTTTCCAGCAGGGCAGGAACGCCTGTTCGTCTAACTGTTCGACTTCGGGGACGACTGGACGCACCTGTGCGCACCGTGGCCGAGCGCCGCATCGATCCTGGGGACACCGTCGGTGTGGTGCCGCCGGGGCCGACGGCGTTCCACTGCCCGCCTCACCGCCACGCACCGGCTGGAAGTCATGCTGAATGCCGTTGACGAGATGCGGTTGCGAGCGGCGGCGCGCGACCTCCTTGAATACGTCAAGTCGCAGGATCAGCAGTAGCAGCTGGCTACTGTCGCTTGGTGTCCGCGTTTCGTGGATCGCCTCTGACAACCGGCCACAACCGGAACCCCGACGGGCCTACCTCACGGCGCCGCCGCAGCGGACATCGCCGACGACGGGGTCTGGGGTAGGAGACTGCTGACGAGCCTTGCCTACTAAATCGCCGATGTCTGCAGACGCAAAGGCGGCCTGCTGATCGCTGAGACTGTCGTCGCCGGTGCCGCGGACGCGGCCCTGGGTCGTACGGACGCTGCTGCTAGACCGTCTCGCCTGGGTCGCCGCCAACGCCGCGGGCCTCGCGTCGGTGCTCGCGCTGATCGTCGGCGTGACAATGGCCGTGGCGGGCGTCGCTTCGCCGCCGACCTGCTGGCCGAGCTCGCCCAGATCGTCTCCATGAACTTCGGGTGACTGGGGGCGGGCTCGTCAGGGCGCCGACCGGATTCCTGCGCGGGATGAACTCCGGCGAGACCGTACCGGCAGCCCGAGATCCACCTCGCCGAGTAGGCCCGCCATTTGGCTCAACCGAGGCCGCCGCCCGCCGATACTCACGACCGGAGAAGGGCAGCGTCGACACCGTGGGGGCCGGCCATGCGGGGTATTCGAACCGGTCGCCCGAATGCAGACGCCTTTGCGACGTGGATCGCCACCCTTCCCCGGGTCGGCAGCGGGGCTGTCGTCGGCCGTGAGAGCATCGTGCAGTCCCCGTCGCACGTGCGTCCCGGCGATTTGATCATCTCCGGCGGGGAACGCTACCGGGTCGCCGGCGTGGACGCGCCCGTACGTGACGTCGTTCAGGTGCATCTGGTCCCCGGCGAGAGACGCCGCAGCCTCTACCTGCACTCTTCCACCCCGGTCCGGGTCGTACGCGCCCGGCGGCGCAAGCGGAAGACACCGAGCCCGGCCCCGTGAACACCGCGGCCTGCCGCCTTTGATCGCCGCTCTGGAGCTTGGGGGTCCAGGGCTCGATCTGAGCGGAACCCTCGGCGACGAGGACCCCGCCGCCCGTGACGCCGATGACCTGGTTCAGCGGACGTTCGTCGACGGCACCGCTGAGACTGGGATGCCCTGTCCGACTGTCTCAGGGACCTGTCGTGGATCCCGGCCGAGCGCTTCATCGTCATCATTGGCAAGGCTGAGGAGATCTTGGTGCGGGAAGCGAATGATCGGAGGACGTTTTCTCAATTCTGCAGCGGGTCGTACGTGATCGGAATAGCCCTATGGCTCGTCGGCGTGGCGTTTCCGTGTTATTCAGGGTGGTTTTGCCGTGCAAGGATGAGCGTGTAGCCGAATTGCGCGAGGAGATGAATTCCCTATAGATTCGCGGCGTAGGCGTGGCGCGGATCAGGGGGTCCGTCCGGGAGTCGCGGAGCGGCTTCGAAGCCTGCGCCGTCGAGCTCTGACGCATGCTCGCACCGAATGCCCGCGACACCGACGTCACCAGCGAGCCGGGGACTTCGCCGTGACACCACCGGCCCCTACCGCATTGGACCCGCAGCCGGCAGGATCGCGCCGGACTTCGCGGCTCAGCCAGGGCCCGCGGCGCTGACCGCTATCCCGTGCCGGCGAGCCAGGCGGTCTCACCCTGGTGGAACGCGTCGAGCTCGGCCGGCCGGTCGTCGCCGAGCAAGTCCTGACTCACCGTCACGCCGCGGGTCGACTGGATCCAGGTGAGGAACCGGTACGACGGCCTGAGCTCAGCGAGCCGGGCCACGTCCACCGGGAGCACCTCACCCGCGTGGACGGGCCGCAGCTCGTCGCGCTCCAGCAGGACCTCGAAGCTCATCAGCTTCCACCGTCCTTCGTCCCGAACGGCACGTGAGAAGAACCGGCAGTAGGCGTGGAAGTCGACCTCCACTCCCTCCACCTTGGTCCGGTTGAAGATCTTCGCCGGGCTCTCGACGGTCGCCCGGTCGCCCTGAACCCGCGCGTAGGCGGGGAAGACCCAGTGCTTGCTGTTTCCGGTCCGCCTCATCCACGTCTTCGTCGCCTGGACGTACGCCTCGCCGCCGCGTCCGTCGTACCACGTGGTCCGGACGTAGGCGTCGTCGTGGAAGCAGTCACGCATCACGTCGAAGAGTCGCTGGTCGCGGGCGAAGCGTTCCCGCCTCACCAGGTCGAAGAGCTCCTCGCGGTCCAGGAGGGCTGCCAGCCGCTCGCCGTGGTCAGGGGTCACCATGTCGTGCTCTCGTTCAGCGGATAGCCGAGCACGGCCTTCACCTCGAGGTACTCCTCGAAGCCGAACCGCCCGAACTCTCGTCCGTTCCCCGACTGCTTGTAGCCGCCGAACGGCAGGCTGCGGTCGAACGGAGCGCCGTTGAGGTAGACGCGGCCCGCACGGATGCGGTTGGCGACCCTGCGGGCGCGGTCGGGGTCCTTCGACTGCACGAAGCCCGCCAGCCCGAACGGCGTGTCGTTCGCGATCTCGACGGCCTCGTCCTCGGTCTCGTAGAGCAGGATCGACAGCACGGGGCCGAAGATCTCCTCGCGCGCGATCCGCATCTGCGGTGTGACGTCGCCGAACACGGTCGGGCGGACGTAGAATCCCTCGTCGAGCCCGTCGGGGCGCCCCGGGCCGCCGACCACGAGCGTCGCACCCTCGTCGATCCCCGATTGCACGAGCGCGGTGATCTTCTCCAGCTGAGCACGGCTCACCACCGGCCCCATCGTGGTCGACGGATCCAGCGGGTCCCCGAGACGGACCTCCTCGACCGCCCGTCGCGCAGCGGCGTACGCCTCGTCGCGCTGCGAGCGGTGCACGAGCATCCGCGTGGGCGACTGACAGTTCTGGCCGGCGTTGGTGAAGCACGAGTGCACCCCGGTGACGACCGCGGACTCCAGGTCCGCGTCGGACAGGATGATGTTGGCCGACTTGCCACCGAGCTCGAGCGCGACGCGCTTCACCGTGTCGGCCGCGAGCTTGGAGACCCTGATGCCGGCACCGGTCGAGCCGGTGAACGAGACCATGTCGATGCCGGGGTGCGCCGCGATGGCCTCACCGACCGTGGGACCGTCACCGTTGACGAGGTTGAACACGCCGGGCGGCAGCCCGGCGTCGTGGATGACCTCGGCGAGCACCATGGCGCTGAGCGGCGCGAGCTCGCTCGGCTTGAGCACCACGGTGCATCCCGTGGCGAGGGCCGGGGCCACCTTCGACGCGACCTGGTTCAGCGGCCAGTTCCACGGCGTGATGAGACCGCAGACCCCGATCGGCTCGCGCCGCACGATCCCGGCTCCCATCTTCTCCTCGAAGCAGTAGTCCGCAAGCACGCGGGCCGCCTCCTCGAAGTGGAACAGCGCCACCGTGGCCTGGCGTTCCGTCGAGAACGTGATCGGCGCGCCCATCTCCCGCGTCATCGTCCGGGCGATCTCGGGCAGCCGAGCCCGGAAGCCGGAGATGATCCGCTCGAGGTGCTCCAGCCGTTGCTCCACGCTGACGTGCGCGTACGTGGCGAAGGCCCGGCGCGCCGCCACCACCGCGCGGTCGACGTCCTCGGCCGTCCCGAGGCTGATCGTCGCGAACGTCTCCTCGGTCGCGGGGTCCAGGACGCCCAAGGTCCGCGGCGCCGCCGGATCGACCCACGCACCCCCGATGTAGAACTGCTGCCTGGTGGACATGTCGCTCTCCAACCTCCTGGCGAACGTGGTCACGGCGTCGCCACGGTGAACGGGACGTCGAGACGCGAGCGGAGCTCGTGGAACGAGACCCCCCACGTCTCCCGGACGAGGACCTGGTTCCCCTTGGTGATCTCGAACGTGGCGACGTCGGTGTAGACCCGGTCCACGCACCGCAGCGCGGTGAGCGGATACGTGCATTCCCTCACGAGCTTCGGCTCGCCGGTCCTGGTGAACAGCGACATCAGCACGAAGATCCGCTTGGCGCCCACGGCGAGGTCCATCGCCCCGCCGACCGCCGGGATCGCGTCGGGCTCGCCGGTGTGCCAGTTGGCGAGATCCCCCGATGCCGAGACCTGGTAGGCGCCGAGGACGCACAGGTCGAGGTGGCCGCCTCGCATCATGGCGAATGAGTCGGCATGGTGGAAGTACGAGGCGCCGGGCAGCTCGGTCACCGGGAACTTGCCGGCATTGATCAGGTCGGGATCGATCGCGTCGCCGGTCGCCGCCGGCCCCATGCCGAGCATGCCGTTCTCGGTGTGGAGGATGACTCCCGATTCCGGGGTGAGGTGGTCGCCGACGGTCGTGGGCTGACCTATGCCGAGGTTGACGTATGCCCCGCGGGGAATGTCGCCGGCGAGCAGCCGGGCCACCTCGTCCCGTCCGAGCGGGCCACGGTCGGTGTGCTCGACGATGCTCGGAGACACCGGGCTCATGACGGCACCTGCACGATCCGGTCGACGTAGATGCCTGGGGTGACCACGGCCTCGGGATCCAGCACTCCCGGCTCGACGACGTGCTGCACCTGCACGACGGTGGTCGTCGCGGCCGTCGCCATGACGGGAGCGAAGTTGCGTGCCGTTTTGCGGTAGACGAGGTTGCCGAGGGTGTCTGCGGTGTGGGCGCTGATGAGCGCGACGTCGGCGGCGATGGGCAGCTCGAGGACGTACGTCCGGCCGTCGATCTCGCGGGTCTCCTTCCCCTCAGCGAGGAGGGTCCCGGCCCCGGTGCGGGTGTAGAACCCGCCGATCCCGGCTCCGGCGGCGCGCATGCGCTCGGCCAGGGTCCCCTGTGGCACGACCTCGAGCTGGATCTTCCCGCTGCGGTACAGCTCGTCGAAGACCCAGGAGTCCGCCTGCCGGGGGAACGAGCACACGATCTTGCTCACCTGCCCGGCCGCGAGCAGCGCCGCGAGCCCGGTGTCCGCGTTGCCCGCGTTGTTCGACACGACGGTGAGGTCTCGTGCTCCCTGCCGGATCAACGCGTCGATCAGCTCGAACGGCATTCCGGCTGTGCCGAAGCCGCCGACCAGCACCGTCGAGCCGTCGGCGATGCCGCTGACCGCCTCGTCGACAGAGGTGCAGAGCAACGTCATGCGACGTTCTCCAGCACTACCGCCAAGCCTTGACCCACGCCGATGCAGATGGCTGCCACGCCCCATCGGTCGCCGGACTCCACGAGCCGCGCGGCGAGGGTCCCGAGAACGCGCCCGCCCGAGGCACCCAGTGGGTGCCCGATGGCGATCGCCCCGCCCTTGGCGTTGACGACCTCGGCGTCCCGCAGCCCGAGCTCGATCCAGGCGTCGATGCAGGCGATCGACTGGACGGCGAACGCCTCGTTCAGCTCGACGGCGCCGATGTCGTCCCAGGTGATGCCCGCCCGCTCGAGCGCGTCGTTGGCGGCCTTGACCGGGGCGTAGCCGAACTGCTGCGGCTCCAGCGCCGCCCAGCCGCGACCGGCGATCCGCGCGACCGGGTCACGACCGATGGTCGCGGCCGCGCTCGCCGAGCCCAGCAGGACCGCGCTCGCGCCGTCGTTCAACGGTGAGCAGTTGCCGGCGGTGATCGTACCGTCGGGCCGGAACGCCGGCTTCAGCCCTGCCAGCGCTTCGAGCGAGGTGTCGGCACGGATGCTCTCGTCCTGGACCAGGTCGGTGCCGGGGACGGGCACCACGAGGTCGTCGTAGAAGCCCTTCTCCCACGCCTGCGCCGCGAGGCGGTGCGAGCGAGCGCCGAACTCGTCCTGCCGCTCGCGCGAGATCGAGAACTTCTCCTGCAGCTGCTCGTTGCACTCGCCCAGCGAGGCCGTCCACTCGGCGGGCATCCGTTCGTTCACCAGACGCCAGCCCAGCGTCGTGGAGACGGCGGTGACGTCGCCTGCGGGGAACCGACGCGACGGCTTCGGCAGGACCCACGGCGCCCGCGTCATCGACTCCACGCCTCCGGCGATCGCGATCTCCGCGTCGTCGACCTCGATCATGCGTGCGGCCATCATGGCGGCGTCCAGCGACGAGCCGCAGAGCCGGTTCACCGTGGTGGCGGTCACCGAGACGGGCATGCCCGCCAGCAGCACGGCCATCCGGCCGACGTTGCGATTGTCCTCGCCGGCGCCGTTGGCGTTGCCCCAGAACACGTCGTCGACCAGGCCGGGATCCAGGCCCGGCGAGCGGTCGAGAAGCCCTTTCAGTGCGGTCGCGGCCAGATCGTCGGTCCTCGTGTCGGCCAGGGCTCCGTTGAACCGGCCGAACGGGGTCCGGACCGACGCGTACACGAATGAACTGCTCATCGGGTCGTCTCCAGTTCCTGCCCCATCTCAGGAGGCGTCCTTCGCGTGCTTGCGGATGTCGTCGTAGGAGAAGTCGTTGACGGGCTCGAGAAGGTCGGTCGTGTAGATCTCCGTGGCCGGGAAGGCCTTGCCCACGACGTCTCCTCATCGCCGGTCACTCCTCTGCAGAGCTCGTGATCGCGTCGGAAGTCGTCGTGTCGTGCCAGTGCGGGAGGACGTGCCGCCCGACGAGGTCGAGCGTGTGGCGGGCGACGTCCGGCGGCGTGCCGAACGGGGCGACCCGCAGCTGGACGGACGTGACCCCGGCCCGGACGTACCGGGCGATCGTCCCGTCGATCTCGTCGGGCGTGCCCACCATGGGGAGCTCGAGCTCGGCAGGGCCGTCCGCACCCATCCATGAGCCCCGCTCGGTGTAGTAGTCGGTCGCGGCCTTCAGGTGGCGCGCGGCGAGCTCGCGGGCAGTGGCGGCATCCTCGTGGACGACGCAGAACCTGGTGGCGGCGACCGCTCCTCCCGTCCCGCCCGGCCGTCCGCCGCGACACGACCAGTAGGCGGCCGACTGCTTGATCAACAGGTCGTCGCAGTAGTTCGTCGCGCCGTAGAATCCGTCGGCGAGCGTCGCGGCACGACGGGCCGAGGCAGCCACCTTGCCGCCCACGAGGATCTGCGGTCCGCCGCGCTGCACCGGGGGTGGGATCGCCACCAGCGAATCGGTACCCACGTCGGCGGACCAGGCGGTGCGCAGCAGCTTCAGCGTGGCGTCGAAGGCAGCGCCGGCCGAACCTGACGCGGGCGGCCCGACCCGTTGGGCGACCTCCGGGCTGCCGAGCCCGAGGCCGAGGGTGAGCTTCCCGCCGCACAGCTGGTCGAGCAGCGCGGCCTCGTAGGCCAGCTTCTGCGGACTGTACGCGCGCAGAAGCAGCACCGCGGATCCCAGCGCCAGGGACGTCCGGCCGGCCAGATGCCCCAGGACCATGAGGGCGGACGGGAGGTGGAACGGTTGAGAGGTCGCGTGGTAGCTCTCGCCGACCCAGGCGGAGTCGAAACCGTGCTGTTCCGCGCGAGCGAGCAGAGTGACCGTGCGATCCACCTGCGGGCGGACCGGCTCCTGGGAGCTCAGGTCGAGCGCGACCCCCAGCCTCATCTAGCCGGCGCTCTTCGCTTGCTGGATGACGTCGTCGTGGGAGAAGTTGTTGAACGCGGTGAACATCGTGTCGGTGTAGATGTCCTTCGCCGGGAACTTCTTGATCAGTCCGGCCGAGGCCATGAAGTCGAGCGAGCGGGTGAAGGCGGCGTCGTCGATCCGGCCCAGGGTCTTGTCGTCGAAGCCCTGTCCGGCCAGGCGGACCTGGAGGACCTTGATCCCGTCGGCCAGCGCCTTCTCCTCCGGGTCGTTCCCGCGGGTCTCCGGGTGCAGCTTCCACAGGTCGCGGATCGCGGCCTCGGGGTTGGCCTTGCAGAAGACGAACGCCTTCGCCACCGCACGACCGAACCGTTCGAGGATGTCCTTCTTGGCCTCGAGGTTCTTCCGGGTCGTCGCGAAGCCGCCGCCCCACGCGTCCGCCGTCTCCTTGACCGGGAGCGGCGTCAGGGTGACGCCGGCGTTCCTGACCATCTGGTACTGGATGTCCCAGAGTGCCAGCGCGTCGACCTGGCCGCTCTTGATGGCGTTGATCTGCTGGGCGCCGGCACCGATCGGCACCAGGCTGGCAGCGTCCTCGCCGATCCCGTTGGCCTTCATCGCGGTCCGGGCGAACGTCGCGCCGGAGCTCGCGACCGCGGAGACGCCGATCTTCTTGCCCTTCAGGTCGGCGATGCTCGTCACGTCCGAGCCGGCCGGCACCTCCAGGCTGTAGATCCACTTCGCCCAGTAGGAGCTGAAGTAGGCCAGGTTCAGGTCCTTGTCGTGGCCGATGGCCACGGGCTCGACCGTCATGAGGCCGAGGTCGGCCCCGCCGCCGGCGACCTGCTGCGCTGCCTGGGTGGCCGACGGGAACAGGTTGGTCGTGACCTTCAGACCCTCCTGCTCGTAGAAGCCCTCGGCCTCCACGACGGCCATGACCGCGTAGCCGGCGTTCCAGCTCGGGGACGCCATCGCGAATGTCACCGGCGTCAGCTTGCCGGACTGGGCCGAGTCGCCGGATTCGCTGTCGGATCCGCACGCGCTCAGCGTTGCGGCCGCGAACAGGACGGCCACCGTCCCGCTCACGACCTTCATCGCTCGTCTGGTCTTCACATCGGAACCTTCCTCTTACTGGTTGGGAAGCGGGTAGGTGTCTTCGTTGAGCACTCGGCCGGGCGTCCGGGAGAAGTCCAGACGCGGCGGACAGAAGATGTCGATCAGCTGGTTGGTCCCCGGGCCCACGGCCTCGCTGGTGTGGATCATGGGCGGAGGGATCACGGCCACCGAAGGACTGCCGCACCGCAGGTGCCGGTCCTCGCGCCACTCGCTGCGACGCTTCGACCACGGCGTCCGCAGGTGGTGGACGTACTCGCCCTCCACGGCGAGCGAGCACTGCTCGAAGTCGTCGTGGTCGTGCGGCGAAAGGCTGTCAGGATCACGCGGACCGATCCTGGGCGCCAGAAAGTTGACCATGAAGGTGCTGCACCGCACGATCTGGCCCGGGCGGACGGCGTCCTGCGTCACCTTCAGGTCGGCCAGTCGGTAGGGCCGGATGCGATAACCCTCCGGCGGGTCCGGCCACGGCTCGAACGGCCTGACGTTCGGGTGCGGCTCTGCGTACGAATCCCGGTTGCGCGCCTTGTCCAGCAGGTCGGTGGACCGAGAGCTGAACAGCCGCACGACGGTGCAGTCGTCGACGCCGACGATCGTGCTGCTGCCCGGCGGGACCATCACCACCGCCTTGCCCGAGACCGACGCGACCTCCTGCGACGCACGGACCTCGACGCTGGACTGCTCGTACGGGAGGATCACGACGTACTCGTCCGGCTGATCACCCCGCTCCAGCACGTCGCCGGCGACCAGCGTCGTGTGGGCGAGCACGAAGTTGTGTCCGCGGAAGTACCACGTCGACGATCCGCCCGGGGTCGTCTCGTCGGGATCGCCCGTACCGAGGTCGGAGAACTCCACGTCGGGCGGGGTGGCCAGGGTGGTCATCGTCTGTCCTTTCGGGTCAGCAGCAAGATGCCGGTTCAGTCGTCCAGGCCGAGCAGGAAGGCCGGGTTGTCGCAGAAGATCTGCCGCAGCGACCTCTCGTCCAGGCCGAGGTCCAACAGCGCGGTCGCGACGCGGATGTAGGAGTCCACCGGCAGCGGCCGATCCTTCTGACCGAGGTCGGAGGCGATGACGGTGTGCTCCGGGCCGATCCTCTCGATCCAGTCCAGGAGGATCTTCGGGTCCCACTTCTTGGTCCCCTCGGGGTCGTAGAAGCCGGTCTCGTGCTCGATGAACGCTCCGTAGCCGACGAGCTCACGGCACTTCGCCTCGTCCGCACCGATGACGTAGTCGGGATGGTTGAGCAGCATCCGGGTGACACCTTTGTCCTTGGCCGCGGCGAACAGCTGGGTGATCGACTCGGTCTCCATGTGACCGCCGGTCACCATCGCGCCGCTCTCCTTCACCAGGTCGAGCACCTCGTGGACCTGAGGGATCAGCTCACCGTCCTGCTGGTGGATGTCGACCCGGGACGACGGCACCTCGACGCTCGCCGTGGGGAAGCCGACGCCCTCGGGATGGCAGTCGATGTGCCGGCCGGCCGAGAACGTCGGAAACCACACGGCCCTGCCTCCCATGCGCAGCGACATGGCCACCGCCTGCGGGTTGATGCCGCCGACCATGCTGTTCAGGGTGATGCCGCCGAAGACCGGGGTGCTGATCTTCGCCAGCCGGTCGCGCATCGCGAGCAGGTCCATGACGGTGTTGTGGTGGTGGGACTTCACCAGCACGCCCCGCATGCCGAGCCGCTCGCCGTCCTTGCCGGCCTCGGCATGGTCGATGCGTCGAGGGAACGGGTTCGGGCCGGAATGGCAGTGCAGGTCCACGCAGCCATTCAGCAGCTTGATGATCGCGGGTGTGTCAGTCATGACGTCTCCAGGCGTCGGGGGTGTTCGCATCACAGACTGGGAGTTCGCTATCCGGTCTGTCAAGACGCGAATGTTTCCCCGGGGTTTCCGCGAAACCCCAGGGAAACCTTGCCGTGAGGCGTAGGTCACGCCTAGTCTCCGTCCGTAGTACGAACCACGAGCACTCTTTGCGGACACTCAACGAGACGGGTGACAGACAATGTCCGAGGGCCAGGTCGACAAGCCGGTGACTGCTCGCGAGCAGGACATCCAGGCGGTGAGCCGGACCGCTCAGATTCTGGAACTGTTCGGTCCGGAGACTCCCGAGCTCTCCGTCGCGGAAGCCACCCGCCGGCTCGGGCTGAAGCGGACCACAGTGCACCGCTACTTCAGCTCGATGATCAGCTCAGGCCTGCTCGAGCGGGTGGACGACTCCGCACTCGTCCGTCCCGGACGGTCGATCCTGCAGCTCGGCAGCTTCACGCTGGGACAGCAGCGCATCATGCAGATGGCGCCGGCCTACATGCGCGAGCTCGCGCTCGAGATCAAGGTCAGCACCGTGCTGTCGCTGTGGGGTGCGTCCGGCCCGGTGGTCTCGCTGGTGGAGGAGGCCGACCATGCCACCCTGGTGACGGTACGGGTGGGCTCGCAGCTCGCCCTGAACTCCTCGCAGGCCAAGGTCTTCCTGGCCTTCCTCCCCGACCAGTTCCAGGCCGAGCGCCTCACCGGCAGCCTCCCCGAGCCCCAGCGCACCGAGACTCGCCGTCGTATCGAGGCGATCCGGCAGGCCGGCATGAGCAGCGACGTCAACCACCGCGGCATCTGCGTCCTCGCGGCGCCGGTGTTCGCGGCGACCGGGATCTGCGCCACGATCGCGGCCGTCGGCACCGAGCGGATGCTGCCGGCGGCGCTGGACTCCCGGGAGGCCACGGCGTTGAAGGCCGCCTGCAAGCGACTGACCAAGGAGATGGGCGGCACGTGGCCCGAGGCGACCCACTGATTGCCACCAGTTGCCACCAGGCGAGGAAGGACCGACATGCCGACCAGCACCGACACCGACTGCGTGATCCGCTTGGACTCGCTGTCCATGCTCTACCCGACGAAGTCCGGCGGGTCCGTCCAGGCTCTCGACGACGTCTCCCTGAGCGTCCGGGCCGGTGAGTTCATCTCCATCGTCGGCCCCAGCGGCTGCGGCAAGAGCACGCTGCTGCGGATCATCATGGGCCTCTCCCGCCAGACCTCCGGACAAGTCACCTTCGGGCCGTCGGAGGACACCCACCGCAACCAGCTCGGGATGGTCTTCCAGCAGCCGCTGCTGTTGCCCTGGCGCACCGTACGGAAGAACCTGCTGATGTCGCCGGACCTCCGCCGCGCCCGCGACGCCGCGACCCACGCGAAGGCCGACGAGTTGCTGGTGATGCTCGGCCTGGAGGAGTTCGGCGACCGGTACCCCCACGAGCTGTCCGGCGGGATGCAGCAGCGGGTCGGGATCGGCCGCGCCCTGATGCACGACCCGCGCATCCTGCTCATGGACGAGCCGTTCGGCGCCCTCGACGCGATGACCCGCGACCAGATGGGACTGGACCTGCTGAAGATCTGGGACCAGGACCGCAAGACCGTGCTGTTCGTGACGCACAGCATCCCTGAGGCGGTGCTCCTCGCCGACCGCGTCGTGGTCATGACACCGCGACCCGGCCGGCTGGCGGACGTCGTCGAGGTCGCGCTCCCTCGACCGCGGCGGCTCGAGAACATCAACACGCCCGAGTTCGGGGAGATCGTCCTGAAGATCCGCAAGCTGCTCGACTCCGAGCACAGCGCCCACTAGGAGACCTGATGTCCACCAACACCGAGCGCCACGCAGCCGGCCGAGAGGCACTCGCCGTCCCGGACGGCCAGGCCGTGCCGGTGCAGGCCTCCACGAGCTCGGACACCCCGGTTCGACGCCGCCGCCGCCGAGTACCGGAGATCACCTACAGCGTGCTGGTGTTCATCGGGCTGTTGGTGGTCTGGCAGGTCGTCGTGAAGATGTTCGACGTCTCCAACATCCTCGTCCCCGCGCCCACGGCCGTCGCCGGCTCCCTGGTCGACGGCTTCCAGGACGGCAGCCTGATGACCCACTCGATCGTCACCCTGAAGGAGATCCTGATCGGGTTCGGCATCGCGGTCGGCTCGGCACTGGTCTCCGCGGTGCTCATCACCCAGTTCCGGTCGGTGGAGCGCGTGCTCTTCCCGCTGCTCATCCTGACCCAGACCATCCCGAAGGTCGCCATGGCGCCGCTGCTGATCGTCTGGTTCGGCATCGGGATCAGCTCGAAGGTGCTGACCGTGGCCCTGATCGCGTTCTTCCCCCTGCTGATCAACGCCATCTTGGGATTCCGGTCCGCCGCCTACGAGCAGGTCGAGATGCTCCGGTCCTTCGGCGCGTCCCGCATGCAGGTCATGCGGCACCTGCAGATCCCTTCGGCGCTTCCGCACATCTTCGCGGGGCTGGAGGTCGCCGTCATCCTGTCCGTGACCGGCGCCGTGGTCGCGGAGTTCGTGGGCAGCTCCGAAGGCCTGGGCTACCTGATCCAGGCGAGCAACTTCACCCTGGACGTGGCCAGGACCTTCGCGGTGATCGTCGTGCTGTCGGCCATCGGCATCGCACTGCACGCGGTCGTCGTGCGGCTCGGCAAGTGGCTGGTCTTCTGGACCGCCACTCCCACCGACACCACCAGCGAGATCTGAGCCATGGCACAGGTGCGCGACGGGATCAACGGCGGCACGCTCGGGACCTGGATCAAGCTCTCCAGCCCCGAAAGTGTCGAGATCATGGCCTACGCGGGCTTCGACTTCGTGGTCATCGACCTCGAGCACACGACACTGGACCTGGGCGCCGCCTCGACCCACATCGCGATGGCCCGCGCCCTCGGGGTGGACCCGGTCGTCAGGGTGCCTGACCACGGCCTCAGCGTGATCCAGCGGGTCCTGGACGCCGGCGCGGCCGGCGTGGTCGTGCCGCACGTCGACACGGTCGAGCAGGCCCGGGCGGTCGTGCGGGCCACCTGCTTCCCGCCGCGCGGCGACCGCGGGTCCGGCGGCACCAGCCGAGCGGGTCGCTGGGGACTGCTGCCAAGGGCGGACTACCTCGAGTACGGCAACGAGCAGGCCCTGTGCGTCGTCCAGCTCGAGAGCGAGGTGGCGATCAAGAACGCGAGGGAGATCCTGGCCCTCGACGGCATCGGTGCCGCGTTCGTCGGGACGGCCGACCTCTCGATGTCGATGGGCGTCGCGGCGGGAAGCGACGAGGTGGACCGGCTCGCCGCGTCCGCACTGGCGGCTGCCGCCGCGGCAGGTGTTCCCATCGGCACCGCGTCCGCCACAAGCGACCAGGCCCGGGCCGCGCTGGCCCGGGGCTACGACTACGTGGTGGTCAGCAACGACACCTCGATCCTGGCCAGCGGAGGCCGGGCGATCGTGAACGCGCTCAAAGCGCCCGTCGCCGAGGGAGCCGACCGGTGAACGCGACACGTGTCGCCATCGTGACGGGCTCGAGCTCCGGGATCGGAGAAGGGATCGCCCGCGCGCTGGCGGCCGACGGCTTCACCGTCGTGGTGACCTCGGCCACCTCGGTGGACGCCGGTGAGCGACTCGCGGCCGAGCTCCCGGGCGCCAGCTACGTCCAGGCCGACATCGCCGATCCCTCCGACGCCGTGCGCCTGGTGGAGACGGCCGTAAAGCGGCACGGCCGGCTCGACCTGCTGGTGAACAACGCCGGGGTGTCGCGAACCGTCCCCCATACCGACCTGGATGCGATCACCGCTGACGACTGGCACCGGATCCTCGGCGTCAACGTCGTCGGAACGTGGCAAGTATCCGTCGCCGCCGTGAAGGTCATGGAGCCCGGCGGCCAGATCATCAACATCACCTCGGTGGGCGGCTCGCGCCCCCTCGGCAGCTCGATCCCCTACTCCGTCAGCAAGGCCGCGCTCGACCACCTGACGAGGCTGCTGGCCAAGGCCGTGGGTCCAGACGTCCGGGTGAACGCGATCGCCCCGGGGCCGGTCGAGACCCGACTGACCTCGGACAGCCTCGCCACGCGGGCGGCGCGCACCCGGGCGATGACACCACTGGGCCGGCTCGGGCAACCATCCGACGTCGCAGCGATGGTCCTGGCGCTTGTCAAGGCCCCCTTCGTCACCGGTGAGGTGATCCACGTCGACGGCGGCATCAACCTCGTCACCCACGTCGACGCGCCGCGCAACGACGACGCGTGATCCGGGCCGGCAGCGGAGGTTAGGAGCTTCAATTCAACGAACAATCTCAGGCCGATCCGGAAAGACGTGACCCGCCGCCCACCTTCGCAATCTTGCTCCGGAGTTGGTCGGCGCCCCGGGGGTCCACCTCGCCCAGTACGTCCAGCGCGCGCTGCCAGGCCTGGCGGGCCGCGTCGGTTTCGCCGGTCGCGTGCAGGGCGTCGCCGAGGTCGTTCAGCACGTTCACCTCACCGTCCCAGTCACTGATCTCCCGGGCCAGGCGCGCCGCCCGCTCGTAGCAGGCGATGGCCTCGCGGCCGAGACCGAGCTGGTGGTGTGCGTAGCCCAGGCTGTGCCAGGTGGCCAACTCTCCCAGGCGGTTGCCGAGCCGCTGGTGCAGGGCGAGTGCTCGTTCGCAATAGATGATGCAGCGACGATGGTCGCCGGCTTGGGTGTGTCCCCACCCGATCGCGTTGAGGGCCAGGGCCTGGCCGGCCAGGTGATCCACGGCCAGGTACAGGTCGAACGCCCGCTCGGCGTGGGTGATCGCCTCCTGATGCCGCTCCTGGGCGACGAACAGGTCGCTCAGGACCCGATGACCCACGGCCTGGCTGACCGGGTCGTTCCACCGGGCGGACAGGTCGATGCCCCGCCGCACATAGCTTTCCGCCTCGTCGTACCGGCGTAACCTGGTCAGCACGATGCCGAGAAGGCGCAGCGCGTGGAACTGACCGGTCGAGTCCGCCAACCGGTCGGCGGCCGCCAGCGCGACCCGCGCGATCGCGGCGAGCTCCGACCACTGCCTGCGCCGCTGCAGGAACGTCGCCAGGACCCAGGCCAGCTGCCAGGCGTGACGGTCGAGCCCCGCGTCGGCCGCGAGGTCGGCGCCGGCGACCAACACCGGGTACTCGATCTCGAACCAGCTCATCGCCTGGCTTTCGCCGGCGAACTCCTCGACCACGACCGTCTCGATGCGGGGGATGAGGGTGATCGGGTCGCGGTTCGGGTACAGCAGCCGGTCGGCCGCGTAGGCACTGTGCAGGTAGTAGTCGAGCATCCGGCGCAGAGCCGCTCGCCGCTCTCTTCCGGCCGCCTGGTCGCGAACGAGCTCTCCGGCGTAGGCGTGCAGCAGGTCGTGCAACGCGAACCGCCCCGGCGTGTGTTCGATGAGCAGACTGGACAGGTCGAGCTCGATCAGCGTTTCGCGGACCCGGGCCAGTGAGTCACCGGCGAGGCTCGCCGCCACCGCCGCCGAGAACTCCGGCCGAGGGTGCAGGCCGACCAGCCGGAACAGGCGGGCCGAGGGCGCGCTGAGCGCTTCGTACGACAGCGCGAACACCGAACGCAGCCGGCCGGTCGGGTCGCCGGCGTCGAGCACCGTCAGCCGCCGGCCGGCCTGGCGGAGCTCGGCGGCGAGCTCGGCCAGGCGGAAGCCGGTCTGCTGGGCCCGGGCCGCGGCGATGTTCAGCGCCAGTGGCAGCCGGGCGGAGGCCGTGACAATCTGCTCCACCGCCCCCGGCTCGGCCGAGACGCGGTTCGCCCCGAGCCGTTTGCCGAGAAGGTCACGGGCGTCCGCGAGCGACATCACGTCGAGGCACAGCGGGTGGGCGCCGTCGGCCGCGACGAGGGAGGTCAGCCGGTTGCGGCTGGTCACCACGGCGAGGGCCGAGGGAGTACCCGGCAGCAGCGGACGGACCTGGTCGGCGTCGCGGGCGTTGTCCAGGAGCACGAGAGTCCGCTTGCCGGCCAGCATGCTGCGGTACAGGGCGGTGCGAGCGTCGAGGCTCGGTGGGATACGGTCCCGTGGCACACCGAGTGCGACCAGCAACCCGTACACCGCCGCGGTCGGGGCTATCGCTCGCCGGCCCGGGTCGAAGCCGCGCAGGTTGATGTAGAGCTGACCGTCGGGGAACCGGTCGGCGACCCGATGCGCCCAGTACACCGCCAGGGCGGTCTTGCCTACGCCCGCGGTCCCTCCGATCGCCCAGATGATCACGGCGTTCGTGGTTGAGGCGTCGTCGAGAAGCCCGTCCAGCTCGGCGAGCTCGGCGATCCGACCGGCGAAGTGCCGCGTCGCGGCGGGCAGCTGCCGCGGTACCGCCGCCTGCGCCGCATCGCGGCGCACGGTGCGGAACGGATCCGCCGACGCCGGCGCCGCCGACCGCTGCCGCGATGCCTGTTGCAGCGCGTACTCCACCATGGCGTATCGGGGCCGCCAGACCTGCTCGATTCCGGTGGCCAGCGACAGTTGGTCCAGCCGGCCCTGGTCCTGCGCGTACTGCCGGCAGGCATCGACGATCCCGCGAACCACGTCCCAGTCGGGCAGTTGTCCGATCTTGCCGTTGAGAATCGAACCGATCTGGCTCTTGCCCAACCGCAACCGCGCCGCCAGGCTGCGCAGGCTCGGCCCCCCGGCCCGGAATCGCAGCAACCGTAGGTCCTCGCACAGCTGCCGCAACAGCAGCCGGCCATCGTCAGCAGACACGCGCGGTCCCTTCGTTGTCCAGCGCTGTCCAGCGCACCGGACAGCGCCGCACGTCGCCACCTGCCGCCTTGGTCGCGGCTGTCCACACCTGTCCGCGCCCAGCGCCGACAAAGGTATCGAGCGACAACAATGCCCTCAAGAAGCCGGAGGGATCACCCGTGATGCCCTCTCGGCCCAAGCGGCGCCTGCGGCCCCTGACACCTCACGGTCGGTACTACGGCGTCGTGATGCACGGGCACCCACTACCCCGACACCGTCGACCCCTCGAGGAGCCACGTGAACAGGATCACGCGAAGATGCATCGCGGCGGTTGCATGCGCCGTCCTTGTCGGTACACCAGCGCCGGCCACGGCCGGGACGCTCGTGGGGCCGTCGGCGGCTCCGGCGGTCGCCGTCTCCTCGGCCGACATGATGTCCGCAATGCAACGCGACCTCGGCCTCGCCGCTGATGAGGTTGAGGTCCGGCTGGCCAGGGAGGACGCCGCCGCCCGCGTCGAGCAGACGGTGCGCGTCGAACTCGGCGCCCGCTTCGGTGGCGCCTGGCTGACCGCCTACGACCAGCAGTTGGTCGTGGCCATCACCGACGCCGGCGCCGCCGACCGGGTCCGCGCACTGGGCGCCCAGCCCCGGGTGGTGGCGCGCAGTGAGCGGCAGTTGGACACCGCAAAGGCCCGGCTGGACCTGAGCAGGGCGCCGGACGGCATCGCCGGCTGGTACGTCGATGTCACCACCAACACCGTTGTCGTGCTGGCGGTTGCCTCGGCCATGGCCGCCGCCGCCGGCTTCGTGGCCGGCAGCGGCGCCGACCCCGGGGCGGTCCGCATCCAGGCCTCCACCGAACAGCCGCGACCGCTCTACGACCTGCGCGGCGGCGACGCCTATTACCCCGGCAACAGCCGCTGCTCGATCGGGTTCTCCGTCACCGGCGGGTTCGTCACCGCCGGACACTGCGGCGTCGTGGGCACCACCACCGCCGGCGTCAACGGGGTTGCACAGGGCACCGTGGCCGGTTCCACCTTCCCCGGCGTCGACTACGGCTGGGTGGCGGTCAACGCTGACTGGACCCCCACCCCGCAGGTCAACGCCTCGGGTAGCACGCCCGTCGAGGGTTCGCAGGAGGCGGTCGTCGGCGCCTCGGTGTGCCGGTCCGGGTCCACCACCGGCACGCGCTGCGGCACCATCCAGGCCAAGAACGCCACCGTCAACTACGCCGAAGGAACGGTGCAGGGCCTAACCCGCACGAACGCCTGCGCCGAAGGCGGTGACTCCGGCGGATCCTGGCTGTCCGGGCTGCAGGCCCAGGGTGTCACCTCCGGCGGTTCCGGCAACTGCACCAACGGCGGCACCACCTACTTCCAGCCGCTGCTGCCCATCCTGGCCGCCTACGGCCTGACGCTGACCGTCGCCAACGCGGCTCCGTACACCGTCATCCGGTCCGTGACGTCGCAGGGCCAGGGCAGCACTCGCGAGGCCGCGATCAGCAACGGCATCGCGGCCAACAGAGTCGCGCTCCGTACCGCCGGCATCAACTGCAACCCCTACGACTCATCGACGTCCTCGCATGTATGGACCGCTCCCGACGGCTCTTGGCGCGTCTACAACGTGACCACCAAGGGGTACTGCACCAACTGACCCATAGGAGGATCGTGTGCTAGCACGAAGGAAGGCACTACTCACCCTGTTCGCCACGGTGGCCGCGCTGCTGTCGGCGCCCGGCGCCGCCGAGGCGGCCGAGGCCCCGGCGGCATCCACGGATCAGATCGCGGCGGCGGTCACCCAGGCGCCGGCGGAGCCGTGGGTACCCGGCGCGGGCGCGCCCGCGGCCGGTTCGGGAAAGATGATTGAGGTGGGGCTGGGGTTGGACTGCGGCAAGCTGGTCGGCAAGGCCCGCACCTACGCCACCGAGCACGACATCTGCCCCGATGGCCCGTCGGCGAACACCGTCACGGAGGGCCCGTGCGGCAAGGCCTGGCTCTTCGTCGTCGACGACGTCCCCGGCGACAGGATCGGCCGGATCAACTTCGGCGCCACATCGACCCTCGGCCCCATCGCCTGGCGCAACTTCTACGTCCCGTGGGCCTACACACCGCAGGGCGCGGGGCTCCCTGAGACCGGCACCATCGCCGACGTCGGCGCCGTCTTCAGCTCCACGTACGACATCAGCTACGTCCGGGGCGGGCTGCTCGGCACGGCCGGCGCCCAACTCACCGGCAACGTGCTTCTGGCCTGGGGCGCCACCTGCTCGGTGCTGCCTCCGTACCCGCAGGATTTCAAGCCTGTGACCTGACCGGCCGGATCACCAGCCGGCGACAAGGTAGGCGGAGCCGGGACGGTCGTCCCGGCTCCGTCGTCGTGCCTGCGATCAATGGTTAGGACACTCACTGCAGTGACCCGACCCGTCATCGGTGAAACACAGTTGCACGCCGCTGTACACCCGAAGAGCACGTTTCCGTCTTTGCGATACTGCTATCGATGGCCTTCGTTGCGACCTGATTGCGGGAGGTGGCGCCGATAGGAAGGCTGAGGATGCCTGCGGTGCCGGACGGGCCGATCCGGCGGTTCTACGAGCGGCTGCACCACCTCCACGCGTCGGCGGGCTGGCCGAGCATGCGCGAGCTGCAGCGTGCCACCCGCGGCGAGCGGCGCCCGCGGGGGATCAACCCGACTACCATCCACGACGCGTTCAGCCTGCCCCGCCTCGCCCGATGGGAGGTGGTGGAGGAGATCGTCACCCGGCTCGGGGGTGACGCCGAGGAGTTCGGGCGGCTGTGGCGGCAGGCCCGCGAGGTGCAGGCCCGCGACGCCGACCTCGCGGCCGTGGCGGCCGGCGGCACCCCCGTCGCCGCCTCGGTGCCGCGGCAGCTGCCTCCGGACGTGTGGGGCTTCACCGGCCGCCAGGAGCAGCTCAAGGCGCTCGACGAGCTGCTCGCCGGCGACCGAACGGCGGTGGTGATCACGGCGATCGCCGGCATGGCCGGGGTGGGCAAGACCGCGCTCGCCGTGCACTGGGCCCACCAGGTCGCCGACCTCTTCCCCGACGGCCAGCTCTACGTCAACCTGCGTGGCTGGGCACAGGGCCACCCGGTGCGGCCGATCGACGCGCTGGTGCTGCTGCTGCGCGGCCTCGGCGTGCCGGCCGGCGAGATCCCGACCGAGGAAGACGTCGCCGCCGCGCGGTACCGCTCGCTGCTGGCCGACCGCCGGGCGCTGGTGCTGCTCGACAACGCGGCCGACGCGGCGCAGGTCCGGCCGCTGCTGCCGGCCGGCGCGGCGAGCATGGTGCTGGTCACCAGCCGGGACCGGCTCTCCGGCCTGGTGGCGCGCGACGGCGCGCGACGGCTGACCCTGGACGTGCTCAGCGCGGACGAGGCACACCTGCTGCTGGCCCACATCCTCGGCGCCGACCGGGTGGCCGTCGAGGCGGTTGCCGCCGCCGAGCTGACGCGGATCTGCTCGTACCTGCCGCTGGCGCTGCGCATCGCCGCCGCCCGCATGATCGACCATCCCGGGCGCCGCATCGCCGACGACGTCACCGAGCTGCGCCAGGACACCCTCGCGAGCCTGGAGACCGACGAAGAGCAGTCGGGGGTACGGGCAACGTTCGGCCTCTCGTACAGGTCACTGGAGGCCGAGGCGCGACGGTTGTTCCGCCTCTCCGGGCTCGTACCCGGGCCGGAGCTCACCCCCGACGGCGCCGGCGCGCTGGCCGGGACGACGGGCGCGGTGTCCGGGCGGCTGCTGGAGCGGCTCGCGGCCGCGCACCTGCTCGCCCGCCAGCCGGACGGCCGCTACACCAGCCACGACCTGTTGCGCCAGTACGCCGCCGAGCGGTGCGAGGCCGAGGAGCCCGCCGAGGAGCGGCGGGCCGCGCTGGGAAGGCTCTTCGACTGGTACCTGGCCGGGGCCGACACCGCGGCCAAGCTCGTCTACCCCGACCGGATGCGCCTGCCGGTGCCCGCGCCTCGGGTCCCGGCGCCCGCCTTCCCCGACGGGGCGGCCGCGCTCGCCTGGCTCGACGCCGAGCGGGCGAACCTCGTCGCCGCCATCGCGTACGCCGCGCGGCGCGGACCGCGGCCGACCGCGTGGCTGCTGGCGGACACCATGCGCAGCTACTTCTGGCTGCGCATGCACACCGTCGACCTGGCCCGCGCCACGGCGGACGCGCTGCGCGCCGCGCAGGAGGAGGGCGACCGTCGCGCGCAGGCGATAACACTGTTGAGCCTCAGCAACATCGACCACCGGCAGCGCCGGTACGCCGAGGCGATCGGGCATTGCACCCAGGCGCTCGCCCTCGCCGAGAGCACCGGCTGGGACAAGGGGCGGGCGGCGGCCCTCGGCATCCTCGCCACCGTCCACCGCGACGCCGGCAACCTCGAGGAGGCCGCCGAGGTGTACGGGCGGGCGCTGGCGCTGTACCGCCAGGTGGGCTCGCCGGACGGCGAGGCGCTCACGCTCAACCACCTGGCCCGCACGTACTGGTACCTCACCCGGTATCCGGAGGCGCTGGACTCGGCCGCCCGGGCGGTAACGCTGCGGCGGCTGGCCGGGTCACGCCAGGGTGAAGCGTTCGCGCTGGACACGCTCGGCGAGATCTGCCACGCGGCGGGACGGTTCGACGAGGCGCTGCACCACCTGAGCCTCGCCCTCACGCTGAGCCGCGAGGTGGGCGACCGCGGCGCGGAGGCGTACACGCTGCGCGACCTCGCGGAGGTGTACCGCGACCACGGCGAGCCGCGGCAGGCGCTGGACCTGGCGCGTGCCGCGGTCGCCCAGGCCCGCCTGCTCGGCGACATCCGGATCGAGGCGGACGCGCTCAACACGCTCGCCGCCGTCCACCACCGCCTCGGCCAGAACCGTGACGCGATCGAGCAGCACGAGCTGGCGCTCGACCTGACCGGCGCGAGCGGCGACCCGTACCCGAGGATCGAGGCGTCCATCGGGCTCGCCGCCGCCTGCCACGGCCTGAGCCAGGAGCGGCGGGCCCGCGAGTACGCCCACCGCGCCCTCACCGAGGCCGGACGCACCGGGTTCCGCAACCTCGAGGAGCGGGCCCGAACCGTCGTGGCGCTGCTGCCCGGCTGACTGTCAGCGACACTCCTGACAGCCGCGAACGGTTCCAGTCCGGCCGCCCACGGCTCCACGCTGAGTCCCGCCAGCGAAGGAAATCGAGGGAGGGCTCGATGAGATCGAAATGGGTGAGCGCCGGCGTGGCCGTGGTGGCCGTGGCGATGCTCGTGGCGACGCCGGCACAGGCGAGCGCGCCGCTGCCGGTCCGCGCCATCGATCCGGGTACCGCCAGCGGCGCGGCGGAGGCCGTCGCCGGCGCGTACCGTGCCGCGTACCCGGCGATGTCGATTGCCGACGCGCGCACCGCCGCCGCGCAGCAGGCGCAGCGGCGGCTGCTGCACGACACGGTCGAAGGGGACCAGAAGACGTTCGGCGGGTCGTGGTACGACGCGCCGTCGGGTGTCCTGCACGTGGCGGTGACCACCGCGGCGGCCGAGGCGACCGCCGCGACGCTCGGGCGCGAGCTCGGCATACGGGTGCAGACGCACCGCGTCGCCCGCACCTTCGCCGACCTGGAGCGCCAGGCTGCGGCGATCCGCGGCGGCACCGGTGCGCTGAGTGCGGCCGCGGCCGGCAACGTCGGCCTGGACCTGGTCGACAACCAGGTCGTCGTCGCCGTGCCAGCGCTGCGCATGGCCTCGCTGGCCGCCGACGCGGTGCCCGCCGGGGTACGGGTGGCTGCGCGCAAGGCGACCCCGGTGGAGCCGGACGCCTGCACCGCCCGCACCGACTGCGCCGACAGCCTGCGCGCCGGCCTGAAGCTGAGCCCGCAGTGCTCGCTCGGCTTCACCTTCCGGGACAAGTTCACGCCCAACACGCGGTGGGTCATGACGGCCGGCCACTGCTCGACGGGGGTCGGCGTGACCTGGTCGACAGGGGGCACCACGATCGGGACGCTGACCGGCGCCACCGACCGGGACAGCCTCGACATCGCCTCGATCAGCACCACCAACGCGACCTACCTCGCGGACACGGTGGGGCGTATCTACATGCACGGCGCGACCAACCGGTTCGTGCCGGTCAACGGCGCACCGACGCGCACATCGTCCATGATGGCCGGTGAGGTCGTGTGCCTGTCCGCGAACGTCACCACGCCCACCGGCGCCAACAACTGCGCCGTCATCGAGCTGGTCAGCGATCCGCAGGTGCGCGGCATGGTGAAGGCGACGGGGTACGACGCGTGCGGTGGCGACAGCGGCGGCGGCTGGTACCAGCTGACGTCGGACAACCGGCGCAACGCGTACGGCATCCACAGCCGCAGCACCGCCGGCTGCAACGCCACGCCGGCCGAGTCGTGGTTCACCCCGGTGCCCGGCTTCACCGGCGGCATGACCATCGAAACCGGCTGACCGTTCCACGCTCCCGGGGGTGCGGGAGGGCCGGGCCACTGCGGCCCGGCCCTCTTGCCGGCTTCCGCCCCCCGGTGGTGGTCTGGCAGCTCGCGCTCGGCGTCGTCGCCTGTCTCGGTGGCGCGGCGCAACGTCTCCAGGCCTTTCGCGGCCAGCTCGACGACACCTCGTGCGCCAGCACGAGGTCGGCCACCCGCCGATTAGCCGCGACCGCGGCGATGTCGCCGTCCAGGAACGGAAAGTGCGGAACCGGCGCCGGCGCCTCGGTCGCAGCCTCGACGTCGGCCAGGATGCGCGGCAAGGGGGACGGCAAGTGGCCGAGCCCCGGCTGGGATCCGGCATACGACTGGGCGCCGTCGATGCGCATGATCGTGGACCTGTCCGACCTGGACAGGTCCCGCTGGGTGAACCTCACCGGCGTGAGCGGGCACGCGTTCACCGACCACCACGACGACCAGCTCGAGCTCTGGCGAACGGGCCGGACCCTGCCGATGCGCTGGACGAGGGGGCCGATCGAACAGGAGGCGGCGACGCGCCAGACGCTGACCCCCTGAGCGGACCGGAGCGCAGCGGACGGCCTCTCAGTCAGGCCAGGTCGCCGGCGATGGTCGTGATGACCTGCGACTCGGCCTCCGCGCTGAGGAAGTGGCCGCCCGGGACGACGTGGAGCCGGAAGTCCGCCGTGGTCTCCGTACGCCAGCCGCCCACCCGCTCCGGCGTGGCCACCGGGTCGTCCGCGGCTGCGAACGCGTGGACGGGGACGGCCAGCGGGACCTCCGGGTGGAAGCCGTGGGTGTCGAGGACGGTCAGGTCGGCGTGCAGGGCGGGCAGCAGTGCCTGCAGCAGCTCCGGCTGGCTCAGCACCTCGGGTGGCGTACCGCCCATCTCCCGGACGTAGCCCTCGAGGCCGTCGGCGCGGTTCTGCCACGGCCAGGTGCCGTCGTCGGTGGCGGGAGCCGCGTCGCAGGCGAGGTAGAGCCGCGCGGGCCGGGGCATCGAGCGGTCCCGCAGGGCGTGCGCGAAGGTCCAGGCCACCCGGGAGCCCATGCTGATGCCGAAGCAGGCGAACGGCCGGTCGAGCAGCGGCCCGGCGACCTCGGCCAGGTCGTCGACCAGGGCCGTCATGCGCTCGTGTGGCCGTTCGGTGAAGCGGTCCGACCGCCCCGGCAGCTGCACGGCCACGAGATCGATCCGCTCGGGCAGCAGCCGGCGCCAGTGGCGGTACATCGAGGCGCTGCCGCCGGCGTGGTGGAAGCAGAGCAGCCGGAACCGGGCCGTGTCGTCGGTGCGGCCGAACCGCTTGAACCACCGGCGGTCGACGTCCAGCGCCTGCCCGTACATGGCCACCCCGATCTCTTCGCTGCCGTGGATGTCTGAACGCTAGCGGCCGGGACGCTCAGGCCGGCGTCCCGCGATTCGAGGACACGCCGGCCATGAAGTCCGTCGCCACCCGGATCAGCGCGTCGTCCGCCTGGAAGAGCGAGGCGTGGTCGCCGTGCGGCTCGACGCGCAGCCGCCCGTGGCGCAGGCCGCCGGCTACCCGCCGCGAGCCCTCCGGGTGGGCGGTCGCGTCGTCGGCGCTGGTCACGACCAGCGTGGGCTGGTGCACCCGGGGCAGGTAGTCGCTCACGTCGGTCAGCGCCAGGGCGCCGTTGAGGGCGCAGTAGCGGTAGAACAGCTCGGCGCTGGCGTACGGGTAGAGCACGAAGTGGGCGATCTCGGCGGGCGTGCTGGTCAGCGCCACCTGGCAGAAGGCGGCCTGCACCGAGCGGGCGGCCGGGCGGCTGCGGGCGGCGATGACCATCAGCTCGATGAGGTCGTTCTGGAACTTCGTCCGGTCGCTGCCGTCGGCGAACTCGTACGCGCCGTGCCACAGGCTCAGCGACGCGATCCGTTCCGGACGGCCGGCGGCCGCCGCCAGGGCGATGACCGCGCCGCCGCACAGCCCGACGACGTGCGCGGTGCCGACGCCGTGGCGGTCCATGACGGTGAACAGGTCGCGGGCCTGGGCGGCGGTGTCGACCGCGTGGTCGCCGGCGGGGCCGGACGGGTCCAGGCCTCGGCTCTCCCAGGTCAGCACCTGCCGGTCGCGGGCCAGGTGACGCAGCCAGTTCTCGGTGAGCGCAGCCGGCATTCCGCACGCGGGCACGAACACCACCGCCTCGGCGGCCGGTGCCGACGCGTACGCGTACAGCGGCACCCCGTCGTGGGACAGCAACCGCTCGCGGTGGAAGACGGCGTCGAAGCCGTTCGCGACGGCCTCGTCCACGACGGCGTCCACCTCGGGCCCCGCGACGGTGCCGGCGGGCAGCGGGAGCGTAGCCAGCCGGTCGCTGATCACCCGCTCGAAGACCTGGAGGTCGCCGGGGCCGAGGCCGGCCGGGGCGGTCAGGCCGGGGACACCGGCGCGGCGGGCGATGTGCTCGACGAGCCCGGCCGGCCACGTGCCGGGCGGCGGGGCGACGCGTACCGGGCCGGCCAGGGCCTCGGCGAGGGGCCGCACCGCCAGCAGGGAACCGGTGAGCCGGGTGACCGCGTCGCGGGCACGGGAGGTGAGCATCGGCGCGGCCCCCAGGGGTGTCGGACGACAGGATCGGGCCGGCCGGCGTGACACCGGCCGGCCCGGGCGTTTCAGCGGACCGGGAACACGTGGCCCTTGGTCGTCCGGTCCCGCTTGCGGTTGTGCGTGTACTCGTCCTTGCCCGAGACCAGGACGGCACCCCAGTCCTGGAGGCTGATGACGCCGCCGTACTCGTCGATGTCGTCGGTGTCGGGATAGATGTCGACGTAGGTGGGCACGTACCGGCCGGCGAAGCCGAGGCGCATCTCCTGGTCGAGCGCCGAGTGCGGCTTCGACGCGTGCATCAGCGTCGACCAGAACATGATGGCCTCGCCGGGGCGCATGACCATCGAGACCGCCTTCTCCTCCGGCGGCCGCCAGTCCGGGTCCTTCTGGAGCTGGCGGTAGTCGTAGCCGTAGAACCCTCGGTTGACGCCGTCCTTCTCCGACTCGTTGATCTTGTCGGGCTGGTACGCCATCCCCTTGCTCTCGTCGTAGTTCATCCGCCAGTGGCCGTGGGTCCCGGGGATGAACTGCAGGCACGCGGTCTCCTCGGTGGCCGGCGTGAACGCCGTCCACACGGTGAGGGTGCCGCCCCATTCCTTGTGCTCCGGCGGCCACACGATCTGCGGCTTGCCCGACGCGAACGAGAACGTGTCCGCCTGGTGCCAGTCGGTGCCCTCGTCACCCGGGTACTTCGGGAAGAACTCGGAACGCCAGCAGAGCACGTTCGGCCCGAGGATCGAGGCGACCCGGTCGACGATCCGCGGGTGGCAGATGTGGTCGGCCAGGAACGTGGAGTCGAGGTGCCGGTCGTAGTTGGCGATGTTGGTGTTACCGGCCTGCGCGCTGTCGTCGCTGTAGACGGCACCGTTGCGGTCCATGAGGCGCAGCCGCTCACGCTTCCACAGCCGGCGCATCTCGTCTTCCTCGTACACCTTGAACGGGCCCATGAAGCCCCGCTCGTGGAAGCGCTGGACCTCTTCGGGGGTGGGGGTGAAGCTCTCCAGGGTGTTGGTCATGTCAGTCCCTCGCCGTGTTGGGAGCCCCGAGCTGCGCCGCCACGAGCGCCGACAGGCCGTCGACGCTCGCCTCCTCCAGCTCGCCGACGTCCGTCGTGATGTCGAACCTCTCGTTGACCCGGGCCACGATGCGCAGGAAGGCCAGGGAGGTAGCGCCCTGGTCGAACATGTCCACCGCCGGGTCGACCTCGCGGGCCAGTTCCGTGTGCACGATGTCGGTGACCGCCCGCGCGACCTCGGCGGCGGTGATCCCCGTCTGCTGCGCGGACGTCATGGCCGGCCCCGCCGTTCGTCACTTGCCCAATGCATCGCGATCCACCTTTCCTTGCAGCGTCATGGGAAATTCGCCGACAACCTTGTAGAGCGACGGCCGCAGGTGCCGGGGCAGCGCCGCACGGGCGTGCCGCTCGGCGACGGCCGGGAGGTCGGGGTCCGGCCCGCCGGCGGGCAGCAGGTACGCGACCAGCCGCACGTCGCCCTCGCCGAAGACCCGGGGTGCGACCACGGCGCGGGCGACCCCGGGCACCCCGGCGAGGCAGTGCTCGATCTCGCCGGGTTCGATCCGGAAACCCCGGACCTTCAGCTGGTCGTCCACCCGGCCGAGATAGCAGAGCTCACCGCCGCCGGGCCGGCGTACGGCCCGGTCCCCGGAGCGGTAGGCGCGCTCGCCGCCGGCCGTGACGAAACGCGTGGCCGTCAGCTCCGGCCGGTGCAGGTAGCCGCGGGCCACGCCGGCGCCGGCGACGTACATCTCGCCCGGTACGCCGTCGGGCACCGGTTTCCCGGCCTCGTCCCGCAGGTGTACGCGCAGATCCGGCAGCGGGACACCGATGGGGCTGACGCCCCGCTCCGCCAGATCGGCCGCGGTGATCCGCCGGTACGTGCAGTGCACCGTCGTCTCGGTGATCCCGTACATGTTGACCAGCTCGGGGGTGCCGTCGCCGTACCGCTCGATCCACGGCGCGAGCAGCTGCGGATCGAGGCGCTCACCGCCGAGGACCACCAGCCGCAGCGCCGGCCCGATCACGCCGTCGCCGAGCACGGTCAGCAACTGGTGGAAGGCCGACGGCGTCTGGTTGAGCACGGTGACCCGCTCGTCGCGCAGGACCGAGGCGAGCAGCGCGGGGGAGCGGGTGCCGCGTTCCGGGACCAGCACCAGCCGGCCGCCGTACAGCAGCGCACCCCAGACCTCCCACACTGAGAAGTCGAAGCTGAGCGAGTGGAACAGCGCCCACGTGTCGTCCGGGCCGAAGCCGAACCAGGGTTCGGTCCCCGCGAAGAGCCGGGTCACGTGGCGGTGCTCGACCGCGACGCCCTTCGGCTTGCCGGTCGATCCGGACGTGTAGATGACGTACGCGAGGGAGTCCGCGGCGGCCTCGGTGGGAGGCGTACCGGGGCCCGGCTCGGCGGGGTCCACCCACACCACGTGCGGATGCCGTCCGCGGACCGCCGCCGCCACGTCCGGGGTGGCCACCGCGATCGGCGCGCCGCAGTCGGCGAGCAGGTAGTCGACGCGTCCGGCCGGGTACGCGGGATCGATCGGCACATAGGCGCCGCCCGCCTTGAGGATGCCCAGCATGCCGACGACCGCCTCGGCGCTGCGGGCGGTGCAGAGGGCGACCAGGACGTCCGGTCCCACGCCGAGGGCCGCCAGCCGGGCCGCGAGGCGGTCGCTGCGCGCGTCGAGGTCCGCGTACGAGACCGGACCGTCCGGGGTGGACAGCGCGATCCGCCCCGGGTTCTCGCGGACGCGTTCCCGGAACACCGTGTGCAGGCAGTCGCCTGGAAGCACCTGGATTCCTTTCGCCGCGAGGTCGGTCGATCCCACGCTAGGCAGGGGCGGGACAGCGGCGGAGTCACGTGAAACGGCGACCGGGCCGTCCTCGTATCACGGGACAGTCCCCGTGCCGCCGCGCTGGATAGCGTCGTCGCCATGGTGGCGGAGCCCGAACTACTGACCCGTACGCTGCCGGCCCGCGCCGAGCGGACCCCGGACGTCGTGGCGTACGAGTACGCCGGTGCCGCGGGGGTCGAGACCCTCACGTACGCCCAGCTCGCCGGCCGGGCCGCGGCGCTGGCCCGGCGGCTGGCCGCGGCGCCGGACGGCCCGGTGCTGCTCGCCCTGCCCGCCGGGCTCGACTACGTGGTCGCGGTCTTCGGCGGTTTCCTCGCCGGGCGGCCGGTGATCCCGGCGTTCCCGCCCGGCCCCACCTCGCGCGCCGACCGGGACCGGCTCGGCGGCATCGTCGCCGACGCCCGCCCGCCGGTCGTCGTGGCGGACGGCGACTACGCGGAGATCGCCGTGCCGCGCCGGGAGACCGTCCCGGGACCGGAGGCCGACGGTACGCCGGTCGGGCCCGTCGCCGCCGGTGACGACGTGGCTGTCGTCCAGTACACCTCAGGCAGCACCGGCCGGCCCCGCGGCGTCCTCGTGCGGCACGACAGCCTGGCCGCCAATACGGCCGCCATCGCGGAGTGCTTCGGCCTGGACCCGGACTCGCGCGGCCTGACCTGGCTGCCGCCGTTCCACGACATGGGGCTCGTCGGCGGCCTGCTGACCCCGATGACCGCCGGCATCTGTGTACGGATCCTCGCGCCCGGCGACTTCCTCAAGGCGCCGCTCGGCTGGCTGCGGCAGATCGGCGAGTCCGGCGCGACCCACTCCGGCGGGCCCGACTTCGGGTACGACCTGTGCGTACGGCGGGCCCGCGACGAGGCGGCGCTCGCCGGGATCGACCTGTCCCGCTGGCGGGTGGCGTTCAGCGGCGGCGAGACCGTCAAGCGGGACACCCTCGCCGCCTTCGCGCGGCGGTTCGCGCCGGCGGGCTTCCGCGCGGAGGCGTTCCTGCCCTGCTACGGGCTTGCCGAGGCGACGCTGATCGTCACCGCGGGCCACTGGGACGGCGGCGCCGCCACCCCGGTGAGCTGCGGTACGCCCGTCCGCGACCAGCGGGTGGCCGTCGTCGACCAGCACCGCCTGCGCCCCGTGGACGACGGGACCGAGGGCGAGATCTGGGTCGCCGGTCCGCACGTCACCCCCGGCTACCTGGGTGGCGGCACCGGCGAGCTCTTCAGTGAGCTGGACGGGGTGCGCTTCCTGCGTACGGGGGATCTCGGGTCCTGGCGCGACGGCGAGCTGGTGGTGCGCGGCCGGAGCAAGGACGTCCTGGTCGTGCGGGGGGTGAACCATCACGCGGCCGACGTGGAGGCGGCCGCCCGGCAGGCCGCCGGACCGGCCGCGCGCACGGGTGCGGCGTTCGCGGCTGACGGCCCCGCCGGTGCCGTGCCGGTGCTGCTGCAGGAGATGGCCGGTGCCCGTACGCCGGAGCTGGCCGCGAAGCTGCGGGCCGCGGTCCTCGACCGTACCGGTCTGCTGCTGGGTCTGGTGGCGCTGGTGCCGCCGCGGTCGCTGCCGCGCACCTCCAGCGGGAAGATCCGCCGGTCCGCCGCCCGCGAGGCGCTGCTCCGCGGCGAGTACGCCGGCGCCGTGGGCCACGACTCTGCCGGACTGCTCGCGCCGGCCGGCGACGGCGCCACCGACGATGACGGTGCCGCGGCCGGGGCGAGCGCCGACCTGGCCGTCCTGATCTGCGGCATCCTCGCCGAGGTGTGCGAGGCGGGCAGCTGCCGGCCCACCGACGACCTGACGTCGCTCGGCGTCGACTCGGTGCGCGGCGCCGAGGCTGCCGCGGTCCTCGAACACGCCCTCGGGCTCACCGTGCCGGTGGAGAGCATGCTCACCGTGGCGACACCGCAGGCCGCGGCCGACGCGCTGCTGAGACGGTGGCGGGCCGGCGGTCACGATCCGGCCGGCGTCCGGGAGCGCATGGCGCTGGCCGTCGGCGGAGCGGGGGTCCGGTGATGGAGCTGTCCGCGGGCCGCGATCTGGTCCACCGGTGGCGGTCGGGAACCCCGGCCGCGACGCCCGTCGCGCCCGGCCCGGCACCGGTCTCGAAGGCCCAGCGCGGCGTCCTGGTGTTCGAGCGCCTGCGCCCCGGCACCGCCGTGTTCCACCTGCGCTTCGCCGCGCGGCACACCGGCGAGCTCGACGAGGCCCGCCTGGACCGGGCGCTGGCCGCGCTGGTCCGCCGACACCCGGCGCTGCGCTCGGCGTTCCCCGGCGGTGACGCCGGACCGGCACGGGTGGTCCTCGACGACGTGGCCGTCGCGGTCCGGTGGACCGACCTGCGCCACCTGAGCGCCGACCGGCGGTGGGACGCCGCGCGCGACCTGGCCGCCGCGGCCGCGGCCGAGCCGTTCGACCTCGCTCAGGGCCCGCTCGTGCGGGTGCACGGCTACCGGCTCACCGGCGATGAGCGGCTGCTGCTGTTCGTCGCGCACCACCTCGTCTGCGACGGCGGCTCGATGCGGGTGCTGCTCGGCGAGCTGGACCGGGCGTACCGGGGGGAGCTGCGGGGCCTCGCGCCGTCACCGGTGCCGCCGCCCGCCGACCCGGCGGCGCTCGGCCACTGGCGCGAGCACCTCGCCGGACTGCCCGAACTGGACCTGCCGGTCGATCGGCCCCGGCCGCCCCGGCCCACGTTCGCTGCCGGTTCCGTGCCGCTCGCCGTGCCGGCCGGCCTGGCGGCCGCCGCCGAGCGGCTGGCCCGCGACGAGGGCACCACGCTGTTCACCGTCGTGCTGGCCGCCTTCCAGGTGCTGCTCGGCCGGCACAGCGGCCAGACCGGCTTCGCGGTCGGCTGCCCCGAGGCCGGGCGGACCCGGCCCGGCCGGCACGGCGCGGTCGGGCTGCTCTCCGACCTGCTCGTGCTGCGTACCGACCTGAGCGGCCGGCCGTCCTTCCGGGAGGTCGTCCGCCGGGCCCGCGCCACCTGCCTGGACGCGCTGACGCATCGCGGGGTGCCGTTCGAGGACCTGGTAGCCGCGCTGGCACCGGGCCGCAACGTCGACTCACCCCTGGTCCGCGCCGGCATCGCGTTCCAGGGCGACTGGGGCGCTCCCACCCTCGCCGGATCGCCGCTGCGGCAGGTGGCGGTGGCCCGTCCCGGCCTGCGCTACGACCTGGAACTGCAGCTGTGGCGCGAGGACGGCGCGCTGTGGGGAACGTGGGACTACAGCGCCGAGGCGTACGACGCGGTGACCGCAACCCGGATGGCGAACCGGCTGCCCGCGTTGCTCGCGAGCGGTCTGGCCGACCCGGACACCCCGCTGGACCGCCTGGACCTGCTCACCGGTGACGAGCGGGCGCTGCTGGACCGCTGGGGCAATGGCCCCGAGGTGGACGGCCCGGACGTCAGCCTCCTGGACCTCTTCGGGGAGCAGGTACGGCGGGTCCCGGACGCGGTGGCCGTCGAGGACCCGCAGCGGCGCCTGACGTACCGCCGGCTCGACGAGTGCGCCAACCAGCTCGCCCACCTGCTGCGCGCCCGCGGCACCGGCGCCGGGGACATCGTCGGCATCCGGCTCGGCCGCACCGTGGACCTGGCCGTGGCCATGCTGGGCATCATGAAGGCCGGGGCGGCGTACCTGCCCCTGGATCCCGCGTATCCGGCCGACCGCACCGACTACATGCTGCGCGATGCGGGGGCGCGGACGGTCGTCACGCGTACGGTGCTCGACGCGGCCGCGGACCGGCCGGTGACCGACCCCGGTGCCGTGCCGGTGCCGCCGGACCGGCCGGCGTACGTGCTCTACACCTCCGGCTCGACCGGCCGGCCCAAGGGCGTGCTGCTCACCCACCGCAACGCGGTCCCGGTGGTGCGGTGGAGCGCCCGCGCGTTCACCCGGGAGCAGATGTCGCGCGTCCTGGCGTCCACGTCGATCTGCTTCGACGTCTCCGTCTTCGAGTTCTTCGCGACGCTGTGCACCGGCGGGACCGTGGTGGTGGTCGACAACGCCCTCGCGCTGCTGGCCGAGCCGCCGGCGGTCACGATGATCTCCTCGGTGCCGTCGGCCGCCCGCGCCCTGGTGGAGGCGGACGCCCTGCCCGCCGGCGCGCGGGTCGTGTGCCTGGGCGGCGAGGCGGTCACCGGCACCCTCCCCGACGACCTGTACGCGACCGGCGACCTCGACCAGGTCGTCAACTGCTACGGGCCCACCGAGGACACCACGTACTCCACGACCGCGGTGCTGCGCGAGGGCGAACAGCCGCCGCCGATCGGTGCGCTGCTGCCCGGCGGCCGCGGGCACGTCCTCGACGGCGATCTGCGCCGGGTGCCGGTCGGCGCGGTCGGCGAGCTCTACCTCGCCGGCCAGGGGCTGAGCCTGGGCTACCTGAACCGCAGCGCCCTCACCGCCTCGCGCTACGTCGCCGACCCGTACGCGCGCACCCCCGGCGCCCTGATGTACCGCACCGGCGACCTGGTGCGCTACCGGTCCGACGGCGCCCTGCTCTACCTGGGCCGCCGCGACTTCCAGGTCAAGGTGCGCGGTCAGCGGATCGAGCTCGGCGAGATCGAGACCGTGCTGCTGCGCCACCCGCAGGTCGGCGAGGCCGCCGTCCGGCTCCACGACGGCCGGCTCGTCGGATACCTGGCCGGCGCCGGCGGCGGTGCCGTCGACCAGGACGACGTCCGGGCGCACCTGCGGCGGACCCTGCCGATCGTGATGATCCCCGCCGTCCTGGTCGTGCTGCCCGCGCTGCCGCACACTCCGAACGGAAAGGTGGACCGGCTGGCGCTGCCGGCGCCGGACGCCCCGGTCGCGGCCGGCGGCGAGCCGCCGCGCGGCGACGACGAGGAGCTGGTGGCGCGGGTGTGGCAGGACGTGCTCGGGCTGGAGACGGTCGGCCGCGACGACGACTTCTTCGACCTCGGCGGCGACTCGCTGACCGCCGGGGACGTGCTGCACCGGCTGCGGGAGCGGGCGGGCCGGAGCCTGCCGCTGCGGACGGTCTTCGAGAACTCCCGGCTGGCGGACCTCGCCGCCACGCTGGCGGCACCGCAGGGCTCACCCACCGCCGGCGTCATCGCGCCACGGCCGGCCGGGGCGGCGCCGGTGCTCTCCTTCGAGCAGCAGCGGACGTGGCTGGAGTGCCAGCTCAAGCCGGGAGCCGCGTACAACGTGCACGGGCGGCAGCGGCTGCGGGGCGTGCTGGACGTGCCGGCGCTCGAACGCAGCCTGCGGACGGTCATCGGACGGCACGAGGCGTTGCGGACCGTCTTCCCGGTCGTCCGCGGGCTGCCGATGCAGGAGGTCACCGCCCCCGATCCGCGATGGCGGCTGACCCTGGCCGACGGGACGGTGGACCAGGCCCGGCGGCTCGCCGACGCCGACGCGGCCCGGCCGTTCGACCTGCGTACCGGTCCGCTCTTCCGCTGCCTGCTGGTGCGGGTGAGTGACACCGAGCATCTGCTGAGCCTCACCGCGCACCACATCGTCTCGGACGGTTTGTCGGTCGGCCTGATCGTGCGCGAACTGTCCGCGCTGTACCGCGCCGGAGGCGACCCCAGGGCGGCCGGGCTGCCCGCGCTGCCGGTGCAGTACCGCGACTACGCGGTATGGCAGCGCGCCACGTTGACCGGCGAGACCCTCGCCGCGTCGCTCGGCTACTGGCGCGACCGCCTCGCCGGTGCGCCGGCCGAGCTGGCCCTGCCCACCGCGCGGCGGCGGTTGCCGGTACCGGGGGCCGGGGGCAAGGTCCGCGCGGACCTCGGCGCCGATCAGGTCGCCGCGCTGCACAAGCTGTGCCGCGTCCACGGGGTCACCCCGTTCATGGCGGTGCTCACCGCCCTCGCGACCGTGCTGCGCCGCTGGTCGGGCCAGGACGACCTGGTCGTCGGCGTACCGGTGCACACGCGCAGGGCGGCCGGGACCGAGGCGCTCGTCGGGCTCTTCGTCAACACGGTGCCGCTGCGGGTCGACCTGAGCGGTGATCCGGCGTTCGGCGACGTGCTGGAGCGGGTACGGCGTACCGCCGTCGACGGGGTGGCCACCCACGGCTCGACGCCGTTCGACGTGCTGGTCGGCGAGCTGCGGCCGGCGCACGATCCACTGCGGACACCGTTGTTCCAGGTCCTGCTGAGCGTCATCGAGGACGCCGGGGACCAGTGGCAGCTACCCGGCGTCGACGTGGACCAGCCGGAGCTGCCACCGCAGCCGGGCAAGGTCGACCTCGGCCTCGACGTGCACCACCGCGACGGCCACTACCGGCTCGAGCTGCACCACCATGCCGGCCGGTACGCGCCCGCCGCGATGCGGGCCCTGCTCGGCCAGGTCACGGGCCTGCTGGCGGCGGCCGCGGACGATCCGGCCCGCGGCATCCTCGAATACGACCTCGGTGCGCCGTCCGGGCCGGACGAGCCCGAGAGGCCACCGCCGCCCGGGGTGGGTGCCGGCGATCGGGTCGCGGTGCTCGGCGGCGACGCGGGGCTGCGCGCGTACGTGTCGTCGGCCGGGGCGGCGGTCGTGGCGCCGGAGGACCTGGCGACGGCGACCGCGGTGTGCCTGAGCGGCCCGGCGCTGCGCGGACTCGAACCCGGCGGCACGCTGCCCCTGCTGCGTCACGTGTTCCTCGACAACCGCGGCGACCTCACCGCGCACGACGTGACCCTCGCTCGGTCGCTGGCGCCGGGCCCGCGGGTCGTCGCGCTCTGGCGGCCGGCGCCGGGACGGGAGCCGCTCGCCGCGTACGAGATTCCGGGGGACTGGTCGGCGGCCACGGCGCCGCTGCGCGTGCCGATCGGTGCCGGCCTGGCGCTGCGCAACGCGGCCGGCCGGCCCACCGCCACCGGGGAGGCCGGCGAGATCCGGGCCGGCGGCGAGGGCACCGGTTGCCTCGCGCGGCGCGGCCCGGACGGGATCGTCGAGTACGCCGCCCCGCCCGGCGACCCCCTCGAGGTGGTCGCGGCGCTGCGCGACGTGCCCGGCGTACGCGACGCCGTGGTGACCGGCGCGACGGCGTATGTGCTCCGGCGCGGCGACGGACCCGACCCGGCCGCCCTGCACCGGCACCTGACCGCCCACCTGCCGCGGCACCGGATCCCGGAGCACATCGTGCCGGTGGACCGCCTGCCGCCGGCCCGCACGGAGGAGCACCCCGCGTGAGCACCCCCGACCGGACCCGCGGGATCCTCGCGATCGCCCGCCACGTCCTGGACCGGCCCGCGCTCACCGCCGACGACGACCTCCCCGGGCACGGCGCCACCTCGCTGTCGATCGTCCGGATCGTCGCCGAGGCGCACCGGTCCCTGGGCCTGGACCTCGACCCGGGCGCCCACGACGGCGTGCTGACGGTGCGCGTCCTGGCCCGCCGGGCGACGGTGGCCACCCCCAGCTGAGGAGAACCATGGATGCGCTCGCCGGCCTGGTGGACGCCGTACGGCAGCTCGAGGGCCTGACTGCCCAGGTGGGCCCGTTTCCGCTGTACCACGACACCACGGACCGCGCGCCGGACGTGGTGGCGGCGGTATGCCGGGCCCTGGACGTGCCTCTCACCTTCGACCGGCCGATGCGCGGGCGGGGACGCGACTACGCCACCGTCGCGCTCGGGGCGGAGCTCAAGCGGGCGCAGCGCGCACCGGAGCTGGCCGGCCTGGCTCCCGCCGAGGCGGCTGCCGAGGCCCGCCACCGGTACGCGGCGGAGGAGGCGGGCTACCGCCGGGGTCGCGTACGCCGGCCGGACGGCACCGTGCTGACCGTCGTGGAGGCCGGCCCGCCGGACGCACCCGCCGTGGTGCTCTCCGCCCCGTGCGGCATGGGCTACCGGCTGTCGCTGCCCTGGCTGGCCGCCCTGCGCCCGGCGTACCGCTGCGTGGTCGCCGAGGCCCGAGGGACCGCCGGACCGATCGGTGACCCCGCGGAGTTCGACCGGCGCGGGTACGGCGTCGAGCACCAGACCGACGATCTGCTCGCCGTCGCCGGATCGCTGGGCGCCGGGCCGGTGCACGTCATGGGGCTGTGCGCCGGCGCGGCCGTGGCGCTGGCGGCGGCCGCCCGGCGGCCGGAGCTGATCGGGTCGGTCAGCCTGTGGCACGCCGACCTGGAGCTCGGCGGCGAGGCCGAGAAGAGCGACCACCAGATCAACATGCGGGCGATGCTGGACCTGGCCACCGAGTCGCGCGACACCGCGGCGTGGCTGCGCGGCAAGCTCGTCGCCGGCCCGCTGACCGGGGTGCCGGAGGGGGTGGGCCCGCTGGTGGTCCGTCCGTACGCGACACCGGAACTCTTCTACCGCTACGCCGCGCTGACCCGGTCCACGATGCACTGGGACTCCCGGCCGGCCGCGGAACAGGCCGGCCGGCCGTGCCTGATCGTCACGAGCGCCGACGACGAGACCGCGCACCCGGCCGGATCCCGGCGGCTGGCCGCCCTCATGCCGGGCGCCCGACTCGCCGTGGCCCCGCACGGCGGCCACCTGGACGCCTTCCGCGCCACCACGGACCAGGTCGCGATGCTGCGCACTTTCCTGGCCGGCTGAGGCTCACGCGCCGGCCTGCTCCACCTCGGCGAGCAGCGCCTCCAGCTCGTCCGCGCCGGACTGCTCGGCCTGCGCGCGCAGCACGATCCGGGCCAGCTCGTCGACCGTCGGCGACTCGAACACGTCCCGGACCGCGAGGTCCACCCCGAACGACTCGCGGACCCGGGCGATCAGCCGGGTCGCCAGCATCGAGAAGCCGCCCAGTTCGAAGAAGCTGTCGTAGATGCCGACCCGCTCCAGCGTCAGCAGTTCGGCGAGGATCCCGGTGAGCTGCTCCTCCATCGGCGTGCGGGGCGCCGCGTAGCCGTCGCCGTCGTCGCCGTCCTCCGCGGGCCGGGGGAGGGCGCGCAGGTCGTACGCGCCCCAGGGGGTGCGGGGCAGCGCTTCGAGCACGACCAGGTGCCGGGGCACCAGGTAGTCGGGCAGGCCGGCCTTGAGCTGCTGGCCGATGGCCGTGGCGCCGGCCTCCGGGGCGGGCCCGGACACGTATCCGGCCAGAACCGTGGTGCCGTCCCCGGCGGCATGCCCGACGACGAGCGCGTCGCGCACGCCGGGAATGTCGCGCAGGGCCGACACCGTCTGGAGCGGATCGGTGAGCCCGGTGCCGACATGTTCCAGCACCCCGTCCGGCCGCCGCCGGGCGCGGATCCCGGTGCCTTCGCCGCCGATGAGGATCTCCCCGGGCTCACCGGTCGCCGCCGGCTGCCCGCCGGCTCGCCGCAGCTCCAGCGGGACCCCGGGCAGCGGTGTGCCGAGCGGGACCCGAAGCGGCGCCGTCCGCGCGGCGAGACCCGCCGGGACGTCGTGGACGGCGGCCGGGCGACCGTCGGGCAGGACGTGGTGCACGGCGACGCACCGGCAGCCGGGCGCCGCCTCGCGGATCGCCTCGACGTCGTGCGGGAGCAGGTCGCCGTCATTGTCGACGATCATGGTCGTCAGGTCCGGCAGGGCGGGCCGCCGGGCCGTGATCGCGCGCAGGATCGGAGCGTCGACGTAGGCGACGGTGACGGCGTTCTCCCGCAGCCAGTCGATCACGGCGCTGCCGTCGCCGGCGAACGAGCAGGACGGGATCATCAGGGTGGCGCCGGCGGCGAACGCGGAGTGCAGGGCCGACATCAGGTGCCCGGGACGGCTGCACAGCACGACGAACCGGTCGCCGCGGCAGAATCCGTACCGGCGTGCGGCCCAGTCGGCCGGGACGGGCCCGGGGGCCGGGGGAGCCGGCACGTCACCGGCGGGCAGGATCCCGCTCAGGTCGACGGTCCCGGCTGCCGGCTCCCCGGCCGGATCGGTGTCCAGCACGACCGCGAGGTCCAGCGGTCCGGTCAGTGCCGGGTCGTCGGTCTCGAGGACGGCACACGGTACGCCCGCGGCGGCGGCGCCGGTCAGCGCCGCGACGAAGCCGGCGGTCGGGCGGCGGACCAGCCCCACCTGGCCGCCGCCGGTGACGCCGCGACGGGTCAGCTCTGCGGCCACCCGCCTGGCGGCGACGTGCAGCTGCCGGTAGCTCCAGCGGCCCGCGCCGTCGGCCACGGCGACGAGGTCCTGCGGATCGGCGGCCGCGCGGGCCAGGGCCGCGTACGGCGTGCCGCTGGGCTCCAGGGCCGTCCCGGCCGGCTCGTCCGCGGCGGCGGGCACGTCGAGCAGGCGTACGGACGGGTCCTGGACCGCCGCTCGCAGCAGCGTCCGCACCTGGTCCAGCAGGGCCAGGCCGGTGGCCTGGTCGCAGCGGTCGGCGGGGAAGTCGAGCTTGAACCGCAGCACGCCACCGGACTCCTGCGCCGTGAACGTCAGGTCGTAGCGGCTGAACAGCGACGGCGTGTCCATCGGCGCGATGGTGAGGCCGCTGACCTGCTCCGCCTCGGGGCTGGCGACCACGTTCAGCACGACCTCGAACAGCGGGGTACGGCGCGGGTCGCGGACGATCTCCAGCTCGCGGACCAGCTCGTCCATCGGCGCCTCGGCGTGGGCGTAGCCGTCGAGGGCGGTCCGGCGTACGCGTTCCAGCAGCTCCGAGAAGCGCGGGTTGCCGCTCAGGTCGGCCCGCAACGGCAGCATGTTGACGAAGAAGCCGATGAGCCGGTCGGTCACGCTGTTGGTACGCCCGGCCACCGGTACGCCGATGACGAGGTCCTCCTGCCCCGACCAGCGCGCGAAGATGGTGGCGAGGACGGCGTAGAGCACCATGAACGAGGTGACGCCGTGCGAGCGGCACAGCCGGTGCAGGTCTGTGGTCTCGGCCGGCGACAGCTCGGCGAGCACCTGGCCGGCCTCGGCGCGCATGGCGTTGGTCCGGCGCTCCACCGTAGGCAGTGCCAGGGCCCGCGGCGCGTCGTGCAGGTGCCGCCGCCAGTGACCGACCTGGTACTCGAGCGCATCCCCGGTGAGCCAGCCGCGCTGCCACACCGCGTAGTCGCGGTACTGCACCGGCAGCGGGGCCAGCCCGGCCCGTTCCGGGTCGCCGCCGGCCCGGTACAACGCGGTCAGCTCGCGGACGAACAGGCCGATCGACCAGGCGTCGGAGACGATGTGGTGCATGGTGACGGAGAGCAGGTGCTCCTCCTCGCCCAGCTTGATCAGCGCGCACCGCAGCAGCGGGCCGGTGACGAGGTCGAACGGGGTGGTGAGCTCCTCGTCGAGCAGGCGCAGGGCGGTCCGCCCGGCCAGGTCGTCCGGTCCCTGCCCGCGCAGGCCGGTCAGGTCGTGGACCGGCAGCACCCAGCCGTCGTCCACCTCGTCCACCGTCTGCACCGGGTCGGCGCCGGTGGCCGGGAACCGGGTGCGCAGCGTCTCGTGCCGCGCCACGATCGCGCGGATGCCGGCCTCCACGACGGCCACGTCCAGCTTGCCGAGGATCCGCCGGCGCCCGTGCACGTTGTAGATCGAGCCGGGCAGCAGCTGGTTCTCCATCCACAGCCGCCGCTGGTCGAACGACAGCACCGGCTCCGCGCCGGGCGGCCTCGGCCCCAGCCGCCGCGGCGGGGTGATCGACCGGGCCGCGAACGAGCGCGCGGCCACGACGGCGGCGAGCCCGGCGACCGTACGCGCCTCGGCGTAGTCGGCGACCGGGACGTCGACGCCGATCGTGCGGCGGATCTGCGCGACGACCCGCGGTGCCTGGGACACGTCGCCGAGGTCGAGCAGGCGGTCCTGCACGTCGATGCCGGAGCGGCCCAGCACCTCACCGAGGATGCCCACCATCGCGTCCTCGTACGGGGTGCGGGGCGGCAGCGACCGCTCGCCGTACTCGTCGGGACCGGCGGCTGATGGCACCTCGGGACGCGGCATAACCGAACGCTACGGCGGTGCCCGGTACGGGCGGATGTCACGTAAAGAGGTGTCCGGTGGTGAACCGGACCGGCAGGTGCGCGTACCCGTGCAGGAAGTTGGATCGGATCAGCTCGGCCGGACCGGCCGCCTCGGCACCGCCGAAGAGGTCGACGGTGTGCCGCAGTACGGCGCGCAGCTGGGCCCGGCCCAGCGCGGTGCCCGGGCAGCCGTGTGTACCGGCCGCGAAGCCGAGGTGCGGGTTCGGATGCCGGTGCGGGTCGAACGTCTCCGGCCGGGCGAAGACGGCCTCGTCCCGGTTGGCCGACCGCGGCCACACCACGACCGGATCGCCGGCCCGGACCGGCGCGCCGGCCAGCTGCACGTCGCGGGTCGCCACCCGGGCGAGGTGACGCACCGGGTTCCCCCACCGGACGGCCTCCTCCACGGCGGCCGGCACCGCCTCCGGCCCGGCGCGCAGCGCCGCGAACACGGCGGGGTACCGGATCAGCGCCTCCATGAGGTTGGTCAGCGCGCTGCGCGTCGTCGTGGTGCCGCCGATGGCCACGTTGAGCGCGTTGAGGACGACCTCGCCGGTGCTGAGGGCGTCCCGCTTGCCGGTGCCGGCGGCGAGCCGCTGGACGAAGGTCTCGGCGCCGGAGCCCGGCCGGACCCGGCGTAGCAGCCGGGCGAAGTAGCCGAGCAGCTCGCCGTTGGCCTGTTCCGCCGCGGCCCGCTGGTCCACGCCGGCGTCGGCCGGCCCGCCGGACAGGAACACCAGCGCGGTGCGTTCGGTGATCCAGTCGAGGTCCTCCGGCGGCAACCCGAGCAGCAGCCCGGCCGCGTGGGTGGGGATGCGCGCGGCGACGGCCTCGGCGAAGTCGATCTCGGTGCCGCCGTCCCGGATCCGCACGAGCAGGTCCCGGGCGTACCGGTCGATCTGCGGGGTCAGCGTGGCGACGATGCCGTCGGCGAAGATGCCGGCGACGCTGCGGCGCAGCCGCCGGTGCTCGGGCGGGTCGGTGACCTCCAGCATCAGCCCACCGGCCGGGTCCCGCTCGGCGCGCAGGGTGTCCAGCGTCATGCCGTGCGCCGCGGAGAACGTCGCCGAGTCGCGGTAGACCTTCAGGGTGGCCTCGTAGCCGAGCACCGCCCAGAAACCGGGGCGGCTCTTCGGGCCGTGCCAGAAGACGGCACGGTCGCGGCGCAGACCGGCGAGGAGCGCGTCGATGCCGGGCGTCCGGGCCGGGTCCGGGTCGGCCAGGTCGAGGTCCGGGATCGGATCCGTACGCCCGGCCGCCGCGCCGGATGCGGTCTCCGTGGCGGTCATCCCGGCACCTCCGCGGTCAGCAGCTTGACGTAGTCGTGAGCCAGCTCGGCGGCCGTCTCCGCGTCGAAGAGCTGGGTGGCGTACCCGAGCCGGCCGTCGAAGCCGCCGTCCGGGCGCTCGGCGAGGCGGCAGCTCAGGTCGTAGCGGGTGCCGGTCGCCTCCGGCAGGTCGAAGCCCGGCGGGTCGGCGGGGAGCGGATCGACGGCGAAGAACACGTCGAACAGCGGGTTCCGGCCGGGTGCCGGCTCGGACCCGGCCGTGGCGGCGACCGCGGCGACGATGTCCTCGAAGGGCAGCACGGCGTGCTCGGTGGCGGCCGCGACGGCGTCGCGCACCCGGGCGAGCAGGGCGGGGAGGTCCGTCTCGCCGTCGAGGCGCACCCGGATCACCGCGGTCTGTTCGAGCATGCCCACGACGTTCTCCAGCTCGGGCCGGTCGCGCCCGGCGACCGGTACGCCCACGGCCACGTCCGGCCCTCCGGTACGCCGGGCCAGCAGGGCGATCAGCCCGGTCAGCAGCACCACGAACGCGTCGTCGCCGAGCCCCGCACGCGCCGGCACCTCGAAGCGGACCGTGCCGCCGCGACCGTCCCGGACGGCCGGTCGGGCCCGGTCGGCCGGCAGCTCGGCGACGGGCGGCCCGGCGAGCGCGGCACGCCAGAAGTCCAGGTGCCGGCGGGCGGCGGGACCCGCCGACAGTTCCCGCTGCCACTCGGCGAAGTCGCCGTGGCCGAGTGCCGGCGCCGCCACGGCCCGCCCCCGGTACGCCGCCCGCACCTGCCCCGCGATCAGCTCCCGGGACCGGTCGTCGGCGGCGATGCGGTGCAGGACGAGCAGCAGGACCGCCTCGCCGCTGCCGGGCCGGCGGACCAGGCGCAGGCGTACCGGCGGGGCGGTGGCGAGGTCGAAGGGGCGGGACAGCTCTGCGGCGAGCACCGCGCGCGGGTCGGCGTCCTCCACGCTCAGGCCTGCCGTGCAGGGGGGTTCCACGACGGCCACGGGCAGGCCCGAGGCGTCGGTGGGGTATCGGGTGCGCAGGATCGCGTTCCGGTCGAGGAGGCCGGTCACGGCGGCGCCGAGGGCCGCGGTGTCCAGGGGGCCGGGCAGGCGGACGACGACCGGCACGTTGTCGAGGGTGCTCCCCGGCTCCGACCGCTGGTGCAGCCACAGCCGCCACTGCGCGGCCGACAGCCGGGGCCCGCGCCCGTCGCCGAGCGGTACGGGCCGGGGTTCGGGGGTGCCGCCCGCGTCGAGCAGGCCGGCCAGCCCGGATACGGTGCGGACCTCGAAGAGGGCGTTGATCGGTACCTCGTACCCGAGCTCCTCGTTGAGCCGCAGGATGATCTGGACGGCGCGCAGCGAGTCGCCGCCGAGCGTGAAGAAGTCCTCGTGCACGCCGACCGACGGCCGTTCCAGCACCTCGGCGACGATCCCGGCGATCTGCCGTTCGAGGGTGCCGGCGCCGGGTGCCGCCGGCTCCTCCGCTCCGGCGGTGACCCGTGGTACGGCCAGGGCGGCGCGGTGCAGCTTGCCGTTCGCCGTCCGCGGGAACTCGTCCAGCACCACGATCTGCGCGGGGACGAGGTACGCCGGCGCGGTGCGGGCGAGGTCGAGCCGCAGCCGCGCGGGATCCGGCGGGTTCCGCGGGTCGGCCGGCCGGACGTACGCGACGAGCCGAGGGACCTCGTCGCCGTTCCCGGCCGCCCGGACCGCCGCCTCGGCCACTCCCGGTAGCCGGGCCAGCAGGTGCTCGATCTCGCCGGGCTCGATCCGGAAGCCGCGGATCTTGAGCTGGTCGTCGCTGCGGCCCAGGATGTCGAGGCGCCCGTCCGGCCGGCGGCGGGCGACGTCACCGGTGCGGTAGAGCCGGGTACCGCCGGGCGCGGCCACGAACCGCGCCGCGGTGAGGCCGGCGCGGCGCAGGTAGCCCATGGCGAGCCCGGCCCCGCCGATGTAGAGCTCGCCCTCGGCGCCGTCGGGCACGGGCCGCAGCCGCGCGTCGAGCACCAGCAGATCGGTGCCCCGGACCGGATGGAACCGGGGCGGCACGTCCCGCTCGTAGCGGGTCACCGACGACCACACGGTGGTCTCGGTCGGCCCGTACAGGTCCCAGAGCACCACACCTGGGCCGAGGAGCCGGTCGGCCAGCTCGGCCGGCAGCCGTTCGCCTCCACAGAGGACGGTGAAGCCCGGCGGCGGTGACCAACCCGCCTCCAGCAGCAGCCGCCAGGTGACGGGGGTGGCCTGCATCGTCCGCGCGCCGGTCGCGGCGAGCAGGGCGGCGAGCCGGCGCGGGTCGGCCGCCTCGTCCTGGCGTGCCACGACGACCCGGCCACCGGTGGTCAGCGGCAGGAACAGTTCCAGCCCGGCGATGTCGAAGGAGACCGTGGTGACGGCGGGCAGGACCACGTCGGCGGGCAGGCCGGGCCGCTCCCGCATGGACGCGATGAAGGCGGCGAAGGCCCCGTGCGTGATCACCACGCCCTTGGGTCGCCCGGTCGAGCCCGACGTGTAGATCACGTACGCGGGATCACCCGGGCCGGCCGGCGTACCCGGCGGCGGCCCGGCGTACGGCGCCAGCTCCGCCAGGTGCACCCGGGTCTCCAGGCGCAACCCCCGGGCACCGGCGGCGTCCGCGGTGACCAGCGCCCGGGCACCGGAGTCGCGCAGCAGGTCGTTGAGCCGCTCCGCCGGATGGGTGGGATCCAGCGGCAGGTACGCGGCCCCGGCCAGCTGGACGCCGAGCAGCGCGGGCACGAGGTCGACGCCGCGCGGCACGGCCACGGCGGCGACGTCGCCGGGACCCACGCCGAGCCGGCCCAGCCGCCCGGCCACCGCGGCGGCCTCGGCGAGCAGCTGGGCGTAGGTCAGGCACTGCCCGGCCGACTCGACGGCCACCGCACCCGGCGAGCGCTGCGCCTGGGCCCGGATCAGCTCCGGAACGGGGGTCACGGCACTGGTCACGGACGCTCCTACGCTGCTTCGCCGGCGGGACCCCAGTCAACGGAACCCGCTCTCGGAGCGTCAAGACGGCCGCCTGTCCCGGGTTCAGCGGACACATGCCGGCTTGACGCGCCCCACCGCGGCGGACCCGTCGCCGCTTCACGTGACTGCCCGCGCCGGGTGCCCGGACCTACCGTCGGGCTGCGAAGGAAGCTCGGCGAGCGGAAGGCGGGTGGGTGTTGCACCGCATCGACGGGGTGGACACGCCGGCCCTGCTCACCGGCCCCGACCTGCTGGCGCCGGTACGCGCGACCCTGGCCGCCGCCTTCGCGCACCGCCCGCCCGGCAGCCTCGACCCGGTGCTCGTGGTCCCCGACGGGCCCGGCTGGCTACGCGCCGACTCGCTGGCCGACGGCACCCGGGTCGGGGACCTGCTCGCCTCCGTGGCGCTGCGCCGCCGGGCCACCCCGCACGCCGCCGCGGCGCTGGGCTGGAAGGCGTACACGTACGCGCTGGCGCTGCCCGCCGTGCTCGGCTGGGCCTCGGCGCGCCGCGTCCCCCTGCTGCGCCCGTCCGACGTGGTCGTACGCCTCGACACCACCCGCTCGGTGCTGGGACTCGCGCTGCGCCCCACCGTCCGGGTGGCGGTGCTGCGCTCCGATCCGGCGGTGCGGCACACCGATCCGGCCGACGTGGTGGCCGACGAGGCGGCGTTGCTCGCACGCCTGCGCGGTACGCTGCTGGACGCGCACCTGACGCCCGTGCTCGGGCACATCCGCAGCGCCACCCGGATCGGCTCGCGGACGCTGCTGGGCTCGCTCGCCTCCGCGGTGGCCCACGCGCTGCTGGACGCCGCGGATGCGCTGCCCGAGCCGGTCGCCGGCCACGCCGAGGCGTTGCTGGGCGTGCTGGGCGTACGCGATCTCGTCGATCTCGTGCCCGCGCCGGACGGCGGCCTGACCGTGCGCCGGCGCACGTGCTGCCTGGCCTTCACCCTGCCGGAAGCGAAGGTCTGCGCCAGCTGCTGCCTGCGGTCGGTGCGGCCGCCGCCGGGCGGCCGTCGCCCTTTCACGTGACCTCCCACCCGGTACCGCCCTGCCTACGCTCGCAAGGACCCGAGCGATTCGCACAAGGAGTGGATGACCATGACCTCGACGTCGTCGTTCGGCGACCGGCTCGCCGGCAGCCCCGTCCTCGACACCTTCCGCAACCATGCCTTCTTCGAGGCTGTCGACCGCGCCGAGCTGACCCGGGAACAGGCCGCCGTCCTCATCGAGCAGTGGTGGCACCCCCTGCACTACTTCCCGACCTTCCTGGCCCGCTGTGTCGCCGTCCTGCCCGACATCGCCTCCAAGAGCGCCATCACCAGCATCCTCAACCAGGAGGCCGGTGGCGGCGACGTCCGCAAGGCGCACGAGGTGATCTACGCCGACTCGATGGCCCGGTGCGGCTTCGACCGGGCGCGGGTCACCGGGACCGCGCCGTTCCCCGAGACCGCCGCCCTGGTCGACGGCTACCGCCGGGCGTCCGAGCAGCGCGAGTCGGCGCTGGGATTCATCTTCGCCACCGAGAACACCGACCTGCTCATGGTCTCCAGCATCGGCAAGGCGATCGAGCGGACCACCGGCGTCACCGGCAACGAGTGGGTCTCCATCCACGTCGAGCAGGAGCCCGAGCACGTCGAGGAGGCCGGCCACGCGCTGCTGGCCGACTTCACCGCCGAGGAGGAGGACCGGGTCTACCACGCGGCGGACGAGATGTGGCGGCTGTGGACCGCGTTCTTCGACCGGCTCGCCGCGGAGGCCGACATCAAGACGAGCGCCGCGGTGGCATGAGTGCGATGGACGTACGCGCGACCTACCTGAGGTTCCCGGCCTGGACGCAGCACTTCTGGACCTGGCAGACCGGCAAGGCGCTGCCCGGGCAGCGGCCGCTGCTGCGGCACACCTGGGCGTCCTACCTCACCGTGACGCTGACCGTCTTCCTGACCGGCCTGGCGGTGTCCACCGTGGCCGTGGCGGCGATGTTCCCCTACTGGTGGGTGGCGCTGCTGCTGGGCTGGACGCTCACCGTGGCCGGGGAACGGGTGATGGTGCTCGTCATCGCCCACCAGGCCCTGCACCGCCGGTTCTCGGGCAAGGCGTCGCTCGACGCGTTCTGGGGCGAGGTGGTCACCGTGCTGTCGGTCTACCACACGTTCCGGGACTTCAAGGAGGAGCACTTCGACAACCACCACCGCCGGGAGATCTTCGCGACGGAGGCCGACCCGCCGGTGCAGTTCCTGCTCGACCTCGGCTTCCGGCCCGGGGTGCCGCGCCGGCGGCAGTGGCGGCGGGCGTGGACGGTGTTCCTGTCGCCGGTCTTCTACTGGCGCGGCTTCCTCGGCCGGGCCGGCAGCACGCTCAAGCCCGGCGTCGGTGCCCGGCGGCGGATCGGTTTCGCCGTCTGGCTCGGCTGGTGGCTGTCGCTGCCGTTCTGGTTCCCGCACGGCACGCTGGTGCTGGTGCTCGCGTTCGTCCTGCCGGTGATCCTCTTCGCGCAGCTCAGCGCCCTGCTCGACCGGCTCGGCGAGCACGAGTGGCTGGCCCCGCGGGTGCCGGCGTACGGCCACCGGTTCTACACCGCGGCGAACACGGCGGCGCGCTTCTGCGGGGCCCCCGTGCCGGCGCGGTCCGTGCCCGCCGGCCGCCGGACGCTGGCCTGGGTCCGGTGGACGGCGCTGACGCTCGGCTACCACCTGCCGTCGCGGCTGCTCGTCGTGGTCGGCGACCTGCCCAACCACGACTACCACCACCGCTACCCGTCGACGACCGAGTGGACGACGGCCGCGTACGCGCGCCAGGCCGACATCGACGCCGGGCCGGAGGGCCCGCCGTACCAGGAGACGTGGGGGATGGGCGCCGCGATCGACCGGGTCTTCCGCAGCTGGGAGACGGACCGGGGGCAGCAGCCGTCGGAGGCGCTCGCCGAGCACTGACCACGCGACCCGAGCACTGACCACGCAACGGACAGCGGGGCCCGGCCGTCACGGCCGGGCCCCGCCGTGCTCACCGCGCCGGCTCGGGGTCGGCGAGCGGCGCCGGCTCGGGCTCGGCGAGCGGCGCCGGCTCGGGCTCGGCGAGCGGCGCCGGCTCGGGGTCGACGAGCGGCGCCGGCTCGGGGTCGACGAGCGGCCCGCGCAGGACCCGGCCCGCCGGTGCGTCCGTGCCGGTGCCGCCCCGCGGCGGTACCACGACGGTCGCGCCGGCCAGCAGTGCCGCGAAGCAGTCGAGCGCGCTGTCCGCCGCGGCGGGCCCGTCGACCTCGACCCGGTCGGCCGGGCCGAGGCCGAAGCGGGCGACGGCCCGCCCGCAGCGGGCGTACGCGGCCCCGTGCGTCAGCAACCCGCCGGGGAGCAGACACGCCGGATCCGCCGGATCGACGCGGACCGCCGGCGCGGTGTCCGGACCGGTGAGCTCCCCCTCGTCCAGGCACCAGTGCCGGACGCCGGCCGGGGCGAGAGCCGTCGTGGTCAGCACCAGTGCGGGCGTCGCGCCGCCGGGCGCAGCGTCGGCGGACGGTGTCCAGGCGGCGCCCGCCTTCAGCACCGCGAACTGCGCCACGAGAAGGCCGGGGCCGGGTCCGAGGCGCAGGCCCACGACGTCGCCGGTGCCGATCCCCGCCCCGGTGAGCGCGTGCGCCAGCCGGTTCGACCGCTGCTCCAGCTCGGCGTAGGTGAGCCGCTCGTCGCCGTGGCCGATCGCGACCGCGTCCGGACTGTGCCCGGCGGTGACCTCGTGCAGCAGCTCGCGGGCCCGTGGCTCGGGCGGCGGGTTCCAGCCGTGCAGGACCGCGTACCGTTCGGCGGCCGGCATCACCTCGAGCCCCGCGGCCGGGGTGTCCGGCGTGGCGAGGCCGCCGCCGAGGACGGTCAGGAAATGCTCGCTGAGCCGCTCGATGCGGTCGGCGTCGAACAGTTCGGTCGAGTACTCCATCGACAGCCCGATCCGGCCGTCGGGGGACTCGGCCAGCTCGATGCCGAGGTCGAAGCGCGCGAAGCGGGTACCGAACCGGACCTCGTCGGCGCGCAGGCCGCCCAGGGTGAGGCCGGCGGCTCCGCCCCCGCCGCGGCCCGGCTGCAGCGTCAGGCTGATCTGGAACAGCGGATTGCGCCCGCTGACCCGCTCGGGTTGCAGCGCGTCCACGATCACGCCGAACGGCAGATCCTGGTGGACGGTCGCGTCGAGGACCGTCTCGTGGCACCGGCGGACCAGCTCCGCGAAGGTGGGATCGCCGCCGGCGTCGGTGCGCAGGACCACCGTGTTGGTGAAGAAGCCGACCAGCGGTTCCAGCTCGGTGCGGGTGCGCCCGGAGAACACCGACCCGATCGGCAGGTCGGTCTGGCCGGTGTAGCGGTGCAGCACGGTGAGCAGCGCGGCCTGGAAGACCGCCAGGAACGAGACATGATGCGTACGCGCGAAGCTGCGCGCCGCCTCCACCAGTTCGTCGGGCATCCGCCGGGCGAACACGGCCCCGGCCCCGGTGGGCTCGGCGGGCCGGCGTCGGTCGGCGGGGAGGTCGACCGTCGCCAGCCCGGCGAGGTGCTCACGCCAGTAGGCCAGCTGCCGTTCCCCCTCGGGGCCGGCGAGCCGCGCCCGTTGCCAGGCCGCGTGGTCCGCGGGCTGCAGGGGCAGCGGCGCCGGGCCCGGCCCGGTGGCACCGTAGAGCCGGGACAGCTCGGCGGCGAGGATGCCGACCGACCAGCCGTCGGCGACGATGTGGTGCACGACCAGCACCAGCACGTGCTCGCCGGGCGCGACCCGGGCCAGGGCGGCGCGAAACAGCGGCCCGGCGGCCAGGTCCATCGGCCGGCTCACCTGACCTGCGGCCCAGCGCTCGACCTCCCCGAGGGCGATCGCGCCGACCGGCACGCGCAGGGTCTCCGGTGCCGGGTCGACGACCTGCCGGGGCCCGCCGTCCACCTCGACGAACCGGGTCCGCAGGGCCTCGTGCCGCCGCACCAGCGCGAGCAGCGCCGCCTCCAGCGCCTCGTGGTCCAGGTCGCCGCGCAGGCGCAACCCGAAGCCGAGGTGGTACACCGGCGATGACGGGTCGAGCCGCTGCACGAACCAGAGCCCCTCCTGCTGGACCGTGCACGGCAGGGCGCCGTCGCGCGCGACCACCGGTATCCGCTCGGTGAGCGCGTCGTCGGCGGTCCGGTCGAGCTGCTCCGCGAGCTGGGCGAGCGTGGGGTCGGCGTACAGGTCACGGGGGTGCAGGGCGACGCCGAAGCGTTCGCTGACGCGGGCGATGAGCTGGGTGGTGTGCAGCGAATTGGCGCCGAGCCCGAACAGGGTGTCGCCGGCGCCGATCCGTCCGGCGCCGAGCAGGTCCTGCCAGGTGCCGGCGAGCCAGCGTTCCGTCTCCGTGCGCGGCGCCACGTACGCCCGCGCGCCGAACTCCGGCTCGGGCAGTCGGGCGGTGTCCAGCTTGCCGTTGGAGGTCAGCGGCAGCTCCGGCAGCACGTGCCACGCGGTCGGGATCATGTACGCCGGAAGCCGCTCGGCCAGAGACCCGCGGACCGCCGCCGGCCGGGCATCGCCCACGAGGTACGCCACCAGCCGCGCCCCCTCGTGCACCGTCACCGCGCACTGGCGTACCCCGGGATGGCGGCCGATGACGTGCTCGACCTCGCCGAGTTCGATGCGCAGTCCCCGCAGCTTCACCTGGCGGTCGATGCGGCCGAGGAACTCGATGACCCCGTCCGGGCGCCAGCGCGTCAGGTCGCCGGTGGCGTACATGAGCCGGCCCGGGTCGCTGTACGGGTCGGCCAGGAACCGTTCGGCGGTGAGGCCGGGCCGGCCGAGGTAGCCGTACGCGACGCCGGTGCCCGAGATGAACAGCTGTCCGGGCACGCCGACCGGCACCGGCCGCAGCCGCCGGTCGAGGATGTACGCGCGGTGGTGCGGCAGGGCGGCGCCGATCGGTGGCGGCGCGGTCAGCGGCCCGGCGGGGCACAGGTAGTCGGTGACCACCACGGTGGTCTCGGTGGGGCCGTACGAGTTGTGCAGCGCCAGGCCGGGCCGTGACCAGCGGTTGACCAGGTCCGCGCCGAGGGCCGAACCGGCGATCATCAGGGCGCGCAGCGGGCTGCCGGTCAGGTCGCGCGGGTCGAGCAGGGCCAGCAGCGCCGGCGGCAGGTACGAGACGGTGACGCCTTCCCCGGTCAGCAGGGCGGTCAGGGCGGCCGGATCGGTGACGCTCCCGCGCGGGGCGCTGATCATCGTGGCGCCGGCGAGCAGGGTGGCGAAGCTGTCGAAGATGTGGGTGTCGAACGCCGGGTTGGAGACCTGCGCGACACGGTCGGCGGGGGTGAGGGCGAACAGGTCCACCGCCGTACGGCAGAAGGAGGCGGCCGCCTCGTGGGGGACCAGGACACCTTTGGGCGTACCGGTGGATCCGGAGGTATAGAGCAGGTACGCCGGGTCCCGGGGGTCCACCGTCACGTCCGGGGCGGTCTCCGGGCCGGACGGTTCCCGCTCGCCGAGGATCCAGCGGGGCATCTCCGGCGGCAGCGCGCCGGCCAGGTCGGCACTCGCCAGCACGAGCGGGACCGCGGCGTCGCGCAGCTGCAACGCCAGGCGCGCGGACGGGTGCTGCGGGTCCAGGGGCGTCCAGGCGGCGCCGGCCTTCATCACGGCCAGCTGGGCGACCGGAAGGTGCAGCCCGCGGTCGAGCAGCAGGCCGACCACGGTGCCCGCGCCGATCCCGGCGTCGATGAGGGCATGGGCGAGCCGGTTGGACCGCGCCTCCAGCTCGCCGTAGGACAGCTCGCCGGGGCGCGGTCCCCGGAACCGTACGGCGCAGCGGCTCGCGTCCTGCCCCGCCGGCGCCTCGTGCAACAGGCGCATCGTCTCAGCGCTCCGCTTCTGCGCGGTGCCCGAGGCACCGGCGGATCATGGCGGCCAGCGCCTCGACGTGCGGCGGCTGCACCATCGTGAAGTGGTCGCCGGGGGAGGTGAGTTCCTCCAGCCCGGGACAGAGCTCCTTCCACATCGTGAAGTCGGCCGGGCTCGACTCGGCGGCGCGGATCAGCACCGCCCGGCCCGCGAACCCGCCGGGGCGGTGCTCGTGGAACGCCCGCACGTCGGCGGCGTACGCCCGGAACCGGGTGCGCAGCTCGTCGCGGAGGTCCGCGGTGGACACCCCGGCGTCCTCCAGCGTCGCCAGGACGATGTCCTCGTGGTCGGCGGGTGCGACGGCGGTGAGGTCGATGGCGGGCCCGGCCACGCCCGCCGTGTCGGCCAGGTCGCGGACGAAGGCGGCCAGCACGTCCGCCTCGGTGACCGGCGCCGGGTCCGGCGGGAACCCCGAGTCGACGGCGATGAGCACCGCGTCGCCGAGCTGACGGGCCATCTCCTGCGCGATCACCCCGCCGAGCGACCAGCCCGCGAGGTGGTACGGCCCCCGCGGCTGCTGCCGGCGGACCAGGCCGGCGTACCGCGCGGCGCGCTCGGCGATGCTGCCGGCCACGGCGCCGGACTCCAGCGCGTACACCGGACGGTCGTCCCCGAGCAGCGATGCGAGCCGGACGTAGCGCACCACCGAGCCGCCGGCGGGGTGGACCAGGAACAGCGGGGGCCGGTCCCCGCCGGTGCGCAGCGCGACCAGGCCGGTCCCGTCCGTCGCGGCGGTCCGCGGTGCCGGGCGGTCCAGCCGGGCCGCGAGCTCCTCGAGGACGGGCGAGGCGAACAGGTGCTGCGGCGGCAGGTCGATGCCGAGGTGCTCGCGTACCCGGGCGATGAGCCGGCCGACCTGCAGCGAGTTGCCGCCGAGGCCGAAGAAGTCGGCACCGGCGCCGATCGGCGCGGTGCCGAGCAGGTCCTCCCAGACGCCGGCGAGCCAGCGTTCGGTCGGCGTCCGCGGCGCGACGAAGGCCGGGGCGGCGGCCGGGACCGGGTCGGGCAGGGCGGCGAGGTCCAGCTTGCCGTTCGGGGTGAGCGGCAGCGCGGGCAGCAGCACCCACGCGGTGGGGATCATGTACGTGGGCAGACGGCGCGTGAGGTGCTCGCGGACGTCGGCGAGATCGGGGTCGCCGACCAGGTAGGCGGCGAGCGTGGTGCCGCGGTGCACGGTCACCACGGCCTGCCGCACCGCCGGGTGCCGCACGAGCGCGTGCTCGATCTCGCCCGGCTCGATGCGCTGGCCACGGAGCTTCACCTGCCGGTCGGTGCGGCCGAGGAACTCGATCTGGCCGTCGGCGCGCCAGCGGGCGAGGTCGCCGGAGGCGTACATGCGCTCGCCCGGCTCGCCGTACGGGTCGGCGACGAACCGGCTCGCGGTCAGGCCGGGACGGCGCAGGTACCCGTGCGCGACGCCGGTGCCGGCCAGGTACAGCTGCCCGGGTACGCCGATCGGCGCGGGCTGCAACCGTCCGTCGAGGACGTACATGCGGTGGCCGGGCAGCGCCCTGCCGATCGGCGGTGCGGTGTCCGGGGCGACCGGCGGCAGCAGATGGTCCGAGACGACCACGGTGGTCTCGGTGGGGCCGTACGAGTTGTGCAGGGCCAGACCGGGCCGGCTCCAGCGCCGGGCCAGGTCGGCGGGGAGCGCCTCGGCGGCACTGAACGCCGCACGCAGGGCGCTGCCGGCCAGCCGGGCCGGGTCGAGCACGCCGAGGATGGCCGGCGGCAGGTACGCCAGCGTCACCCGCTGCTCGCACAGCAGGGCGGTGAGCGCCTCCGGGTCGGCGACGGTCTCCCGGGCCGCCCCGATCATCGTGGCCCCGCCGAGCAGGGTCGCGAACAGGTCGAAGATGCCCGCGTCGAAGGCGGGGTTGGAGATCTGCGCGACCCGGTCGGCCGGCCCGGTCCCGAACAGCTCGACGGCGTTGCGGCAGTACGCGTACGCGCTGCCGTGCGGGACGAGGACACCTTTGGGGGTGCCGGTCGAGCCCGAGGTGTAGAGCAGGTACGCGGGATCCTCCGGCCGCACGACGGTCGCCGGCGGGGTGTCGGGCCCGGTGAACTCGCGCTCGTCGAGGCACCAGTGCCGGGTGCCGGGCAGGGCGAGGGCGGTGGTGGTCAGCACCAGCGGGGCGCCCGCGTCGTCGAGCTGGGCCGCCAGCCGGGCCGGGGGATGCTGCGGGTCGAGCGGCATCCAGGCGGCGCCCGCCTTGAGCACGGCGAACTGCGCGACGACCAGGTGCGGTCCACGGTCGAGGAGCAGGCCGACGACGTCGCCGGTGCCGATCCCCGTCCCGGTCAGCGCGTGGGCCAGCCGGTTCGCGCGCCGGTCCAGCTCCCCGTAGGTCAGCCGGTCGGCACCGAAGCTGACGGCGACGCGGTCCGGGTCGTGGCCCGCGAGGACGTCGTGCAGCAGGCCCGGGGCGCGCCGGATCCGCGGCGGGTTCCAGCCGTGCAGCACGCGGCGGCGTTCGGCCGCCGGGATCAGGTCCAGCTCGGCGATGGGCGTACCGGGTGCGGCCAGGCCCGCGGCGAGCACGGTCAGGTAGTGCCCGGCGAGCCGCTCGATGCGGTCGGCGTCGAACAGTTCGGTGGAGTACTCCATCGACAGCCCGATCCGGCCGTCGGGGGACTCGTTCAGCTCGATGCCCAGGTCGAACCGGGCGTGCCCGACGCCGGTGGCGATGACCTCCGCGCCGATCCCGCCGAGCGTCAGCCCGCCGGCGCCGCCACCGCCGCGGCCCGGCTGCAGCGTCAGGCTGATCTGGAACAGCGGATTGCGGCCCGCGACCCGCTCGGGTTGCAGCGCGTCGACGACCACGCCGAACGGCACGTCCTGGTGAACGGTCGCGTCGACGACGGTGTCGTGGCAACGCCGGACCAGCCCGGCGAACTCGGGGTTCCCGCCGGCGTCGGTGCGCAGGACGACCGTGTTGGTGAGGAAGCCGACCACGGGTTCCAGCTCGGTGCGGGTGCGCCCGGAGAAGATCGACCCGATGGGCAGGTCGCTCTGGCCGGTGTAGCGGTGCAGCACGGTGAGCAGCGCGGCCTGGAAGACCGCCAGGAACGAGACATGATGCGTACGCGCGAAGCTGCGCGCCGCGTCGGACAGCTCCTCAGGCAGGTCCCGCGCGACGACCGCGCCCGCACCCGTCGGCTCGGCGGGCCGGTGCCGGTCGGCGGGGAGGTCGACGGTCGCCAGCCCGGCGAGGTGCTCACGCCAGTAGGCCAGCTGCCGGTCCCGCTCCGGGCCGGCGAGCCGATCCCGCTGCCAGGCCGCGTGATCGGCGGGCTGCATCGTCAGCTCCGGCAGCCGCGGTACGGTCCCGGCGACCGCGGCGTCGTACAGGTGCGACAGCTCGGCGGCGAGGATCCCGACCGACCAGCCGTCGGCGACGATGTGGTGCACGACCAGCATGAGCACGTGTTCGTCCGGCGCGACCCGGGCCAGGGCGGCGCGGAACAGCGGCCCGGCGGCCAGGTCCATCGGCCGGCTCACGTGGCCGGACACCCAGCGTTCGACGTCGGCGGGCGCCACGTCGGTGACCGCGAGCCGGTCGTCCGGCGGCGGATCGACGACCTGCCGGGGCACGCCGTCCACCTCGACGAACCGGGTCCGCAGCGCCTCGTGCCGCCGGACCAGCGCTCGCAGCGCCTCATCGAGGGCCGCCCGGTCGGGTACGCCGCGCAGCCGCAGCCCGTACCCGATGTGGTACACGGGCGAGGACGGCTGGAGCCGCTGGACGAACCACAGCCCCTCCTGTTGCAGGGAGCAGGGCAGCACGCCGTCGCGGGTACCGGGCCGGTGCGGGCGCGCCCGCCGGTCGCGGGCCGCCTGTTTCTCGGCCAGGGCCCGCCGGAGCGCCGCGATCTCCTCGTCCAGCTCGTCGTCGGTGACGTCGATGTCCCGGCCCTCCCCGGTGTCGTCGCGCAGGTCGTCGATCCGCGCCGCCAGCTCGGCGAGCGTCGGGTCGGCGTACAGGTGCCGCGGGTGCAGCGCCACGCCGAAGCGGTCCCGGACGCGGGCCACGAGCTGGGTGGTGTGCAACGAGTTGGCGCCGAGCGCGAACAGGGTGTCGCCCGCGCCGACCCGGTCACCGCCGAGCAGTTCCTGCCAGGTGTCGGCGAGCCACCGTTCGGTCCGGCCGTCCGGGGCCACGTACGCGGCCCGGGGGGTGCGCTGCGGCTCCGGCAGCCGGGCCAGGTCGACCTTGCCGTTCGGCGTCAGCGGCAGTTCCGGCAGCACGGTCCAGGCAGCGGGGATCATGTACGGCGGCAGCAGCGCGGCGAGGTGTTTGCGCGCCTGCCCCGGCTCGGTGTCGCCGACCAGGTACGCGGCCAGTTCCCCGCCGTGCGGGACCACCGCGCACTGGCGGATGCCGGGCTCGGCCAGCAGGGCGTGCTCGATCTCGCCCAGCTCGATGCGCTGGCCGCGCAGTTTCACCTGGCGGTCGGTGCGGCCGAGGAACTCCACGAGCCCGTCGGCGCGCCAGCGGGCCAGGTCCCCGGTGGCGTACATGCGGCTGCCGGCCCGGCCGTAGGGGTCGGGCAGGAACCGTTGCGCGGTGACGCCGGGCCGGCGCAGGTAGCCGTACGCGACGCCGGCGCCGGCCACGTACAGCTGCCCGGGTATGCCGATCGGCGCGGGCCGCAGCCGCGCGTCGAGGACGTAGACCCGGTGCCGGGGCAGGGCCCGTCCGATCGGCGGCGCGGTGGCCGGCCCGGCCGCGCAGACGTGGTCGGTCACCACCACGGTGGTCTCGGTGGGGCCGTACGAGTTGTGCAGCGCCAGGCCCGGCCGGGCCCACCGGTTCACCAGGTCGGCGCTGAGGCCCTCGCCACCGATGTCGAGCCCGCGCAGGTCGCTGCCGGCCAGGTCCGCGGGGTCCAGCAGCGCCAGGACGGCCGGGGGCAGGTAGGCGAAGGTGATCCGCTCGTCGCGCAGCAACGCGGTGAACGCCGCCGGGTCGGTGAGCGTCTCCCGGGGCACCACCACCGTCGTGGCCCCGGCCAGCAGGGTGGCGAAGCCGTCGAACACCGTCATGTCGAAGGCCGGGTTCGCCACCTGGGCCACCCGGTCGTCCGGCGTCAGGGCCGCCATCGCCACGGCGTTGCGGCAGTACGCGGACGCGGCGGCGTGCGGGACGAGGACGCCCTTGGGGGTGCCGGTCGAGCCGGACGTGTAGATCAGGTACGCCGGGTCCGCCGGCCGGACGTCCACCTCCGGCGCGGTGTCCGCCCCGATGCCGGCCACCCCGTCCAGTTCCCGGTGCCGTACGCCCGGCGGCACGAGCCCGGCCAGGGCCGCGCTGGTCAGCACGAGCGGGGCGGCCGCGTCGCCGATCTGCTGCGCCAGCCGGGCCGGCGGGTGCTGCGGGTCGAGGGGGGTCCACGCGGCACCCGCCTTGAGCACCGCCAGCCGGGCGACCGGCAGCAGGGGCCCGCGGTCGAGCAGGACCCCCACCACGTCGCCGCCGCCGATCCCGTCCGCGCGCAGCTTGTGCGCGAGCCCGTTCGCCGCGCGGTCGAGCTCGCCGTAGGTCAGCGCGCCGTCGCGGAACCGGACGGCCACCCGGTGCGGGTCGTGCCCGGCGGTGACGTCGTGCAGAAGGCCCATCGATCCACCCCAGGTCCTCATTCGGTGCCGGCCGGTGCGTCAGCTCGCCGCGGTGGTTTCCCGGCGGGCGCTGCGCGGACGGATGTCGGTCCAGTGGGCCTCGACGTAGTCGAAGCACTCCTGCCGGCCGCCGGGGCCGTGCGCGACGGTCCATCCGGCCGGTACGGCCAGCGCGGCCGGCCAGAGCGAGTGCTGGTCCTCGTCGTTGACGAGAACGAGGAAGGTGCCGTCCGGGTCGTCGAAAGGATTCATGCGCCGACGGTAGCCAGCGCGGTGATCCGGGGAACGTCACGCAAATCCAGGACGGACACCCAGCGCCGCGGTGACGAGCCCGGCGACGGCGTCCCGGTCGATCTTCCCGCTCGGGGTACGCGGCAGCTCGGGCAGCACGGTGATCGACGCCGGCACCGACGCCTCCGGCAGCACCTCGCGCAGGTACTGCCGCAGGGTGTACACGTCCGGGGGCGGGCCGTCGTCGTGAGCGGTCACCGCCGCGCGCAGTTTGCGGGTCCCCGACGGGGTCGGGACGCTCACGCAGGCGGCCGCCTTCACCCCGGGCCGGCCCAGCAGGTGCGCGTCGACCTCGGCCAGGTCGATGCGGACGCCGCGGATCTTCACCTGACTGTCCACCCGGGACAGGAACGTGACCGTGCCGCCGGCGGCGCGTACCAGGTCGCCGGTGCGGAAGACCGTCGTGTGCCCCCTCGGGGTCGGCGGCACCGTGCGGAAGCGGTCGGCGTTGAGCTCGGGCCGGTGCAGGTAGCCCAGCGACACCGGCAGGCCGGCCACGAGCAGCTCGCCCACCTCCGGCTCGGCGGGATCCGGCGGGTCGACGAGCACCTCGCAGCCGGGCAGCGGGACGCCGATCGGCGGGATCGCGGGCCAGGCGTCCACGTCCGCGGGCAGGACGTGCGACGTGACCATCGCGGACTCGCTCTGCCCGTAATGGTTGACCAGCCGGGCCGCCGGCAGCCGCCGGAACATGGTCCGGATGTCCCCGGTGACGACGAGCTGCTCGCCGGCGACGTTCACCTCGCGCAGCGCCACCCCGCTCACGTCCGCCGCCGTCGTCACCGCGATGGCGAGCATCTGCAAAGCCATGTACGGCAGGAAGAGCCGCTCGATCCGGTTCGCCACGAGCCAGCTGAGCAGGCCGGCCGGGTGGCGGCGCAGCTCCTCCGGCACGTAGACGACCGTGCCCCCGCCCCGCAGCGTCCCGAGAATCTCCTGGAAGGAGACGTCGAAGTTGAGCGGCGCGAACTGCGCGGTGCGCAGATCCGGCTGGGGCGAGTGGCCGGCCTGCCACGACACCATGGCGTCCAGGCAGCTGTGCGGGATCACGACACCCTTCGGCCAGCCCGTGGAGCCGGACGTGTAGATGGCGTAGAAACCGAGGTCCGGCCGGCAGTCGACGGGCTTGCGGTCGCCCGGCGCCGCACCGTCGTACGGGCCGGGGATCGCGAGCAGGCGGGCCGTGCCACCGAGCTGCGGCACTGCCCCGGTGTGCAGCAGCACCTGCGCCCCGCTGTCGTCGAGCATGTACGTCAGGCGTCGCCGCGGGTACTCCGGATCGAGCGGGACGTACACCGCGCCGAGGTAGGTGATGCCGAGCATGGCGGCGGTGGTGGCGGCCCCGCGCGGCCCGGTCACCGCGACCATGTCCCCGGCGCGGACCCCGTGCTCGTCCAGCAGGTCGGCGATCCGCCGGGCCCAGGCGAGGAGCCCCGCGTACGTGAGCAGCAGCTCGCCGTCGACAAGCGCGACCCGGTCCGGATCCGCCTCCGTCAGGGAGCCGAACAGGCAGCCCGGGACGGGCTCACCACCCCACAGCGACACCATGGTCATGACGGGCACCTTCCTCTGGTCGACGTGGTCTGGGTGCCGTACTCACGCATGAGCCGGGCCAGCGGCCCGGACGCGGGATCGGCCTCGTAGCGGGCGATCACCGAGTCCCGGGTCGCCGCGTCCTTCTCCTGGCTGAGCTTGAACATCGCCTCCACCGACTCGACGGTCAGCCGGAACGCGCCGACGGCGGGCAGGATGGCGCGGAAGTAGCCGAGGGAGGAGGTGCAGTCCCAGCCCGCGCCGAACCGCTCCTCCAGCCGTTCCGCGGTCCACCGCACGATCGCCAGGGTCTGCTCCGGGTCGTGCACCAGCCGGATCCGGCCGCACACGTGCACCGACGCGAAGTTCCAGGTGGGGGCGGCGGGATCGGCGTGGTACACGGCCGGGGTGACGAAGCCGCCGGGCCCGTCGAACATCAGCCGCGCCGCGGTGCCGTCGGTCAGCGACCGCCAGTGCGGGTTGGCCCGGTTCAGGTGGCCGACGAGCTCGACGCCGGGCAGCGGCCCCGCCTCGGGCTCGCCCGGGGCGACCAGCGCGGGCAGCCGGGTGGCCCAGGGGACCGGCTCCCCGTTGGTCACGAACGTGGCCAGGGGATGCCCGGCGACGATGCGGCGATGCCATTGCGCGTCCCGGGCGTCATATCGGCTGGGTACGAACACGGCCCCGGCTCCTCTCGTCGGTGCTGCGAGGTCAGGGCGGCGACGATCTCGCCGGCGCGTACGGCCACGTTGGACAGCAGGGTCGAGGAGATGCCGTGGCTGTGCTCGGTCGGGCCCTGCAGGTAGATGCCGGCCCGCAGGGCGTCGCCGGTGCACACCCGGTACTGCCGGTCCACGAGCAGCCGGCCGTGCTCGTCGCGGTGGCACAGCGCGCCCAGCTCGCCCAGCAGAGTGGCCGGATCGGCCGGGCGATAACCGGTCGCGAAGACGACGGCGTCGGCGGTGAGGGTGGTGACCTCGCCGGTCGGCAGGAACTCGACGGCGACGCGTACGGAGTCGGGGCCGGGATGGTGACCGCGCAGCCGGGACGCGCCGTGCATGTGCAGGCGCCGGTCGCCGGTGAGGCCCTCGCGGTACGAGCGGTCGTACAGGTCCTGAATGAGATCGGTGTCCACCACTGAGTAGTTCGTGTTCGCGTGGTAGCGGGCCAGCATGTCCTTGACTCCGGGCGGCGCGGCGAAGAAGTGGTCCACCGCCGCCGGGTCGAAGATCTGGTTCGCGAACGCGCTGTTGTCGGCGACGCTGTATCCGTAGCGCAGGTGGACGGCGTGTACCTGGGCGTACGGGAAACGCTCGTGCAGGTGACCGACGGCCTCGGCGGCGCTCTGCCCGGCGCCGACCACGACGAAGCGGCGGGGCTGCCCGGCCGCGATCGCGCCGACCCGGTGCAGGAACTCGGAGCTGTGCCATACCCGCTCGCCGGTGCGGACCCCGTCCGGCAGGTGCGGCTCCAGGCCGGTGGCGAGGACGACGTTGCGGGTGCGCTGGGTCAGCAGGGACCCCCCGTGCCGGACCACCACGTCGACGAGGTTCCCGTCGCCGGCCGCGCGCAGCCCCACCACCTCGCTGCCGTAGGACACGTCGGCGGCGACCCGCGCGGCCGCCCATTCCAGGTAGGCGTGGAACTCGGTGCGGTACGGGAAGAACGACTTGCGGTTGATGAACTCCGCCGTCCGGCCGTTGGCGTGCAGGTAGGACAGGAAGCTCAGCGGGCTGGTGGGGTCGCGCGGGGTCACCAGGTCCTTGAGGAAGGACACCTGCATGGTGGCGCCGTCGATCAGCATGCCCCGGTGCCAGCCGAACCCGGACTGCTTCTCGAAGAAGCGCGCGCGGGGTGCCGCGGTCCCGCCGGCCGGTGGGACGTACTCGGCCAGGGCGATCGCCAGCGCGAGGTTCGCCGGGCCGAAGCCGACCCCCACCAGGTCCGTGGTGGCCGCGCCGGGCGCCCGCCTCACGAGGCGCGCCGGGCCCGGTCGCCCGCCCGGTCGAGGCCCCGGCGCCCGGCGCGGATCGACGCCGCCACCTCCGAGACGGTGCCGCCCAGGACGCGGGCCGGATCGGGCCGGCTGCCCAGCGTCGCCGCGCACTCGTCGAGCACCTTGAAGGCGAGTACGGAGTGGCCGCCGAGCTGCGCGAAGGTGTCGTCGACACTGACCTCCCCGGCCTGCAGGACGCGGCGGTAGATGTCGACGACCGCGGCCTCCAGCTCGTCGGCGGGCGGCACGATCTCGCGCTTCCCGCCGCCTTCGCGCCGCCAGGTGTCCACGAGGGAGACCTGGTCGACCTTGCCGTTCACCGTGTACGGGATGCGGGGCACCACGACCAGGCTCTCCGGGCACATGTGCGCGGGCAGGTGCGCGGCCGCGTGCTCCGCTACGGCGCCGGTGTCGGGTGGCCCCTCGGCGCCCACCACGAAGGCGAGCAGGCGGGCCGGGGTTCCGTGCGCGACGACCGCGCAGTCCGCGACCGCCGGATGGGCCGTCAGCACCGACTCGATCTCGCCCGGCTCGATGCGCAGGCCGCGGATCTTGACCTGCCGGTCGATCCGGCCGAGGTGCTCCAGGACGCCGTCGGGCCGGTACCGGCACAGGTCGCCGGTACGGTACATGCGCGCGCCCGGCGGTCCGTACGGATCCGCGACGAACCGTTCGGCGCTCAGTCCAGGCTTGCGCCAGTACGCGTGCGCGAGCCCCACCTCCCCGCCCAGGTACACCTCGCCGGGCATCCCGACCGGCACCAGGCCCAGGTTCTCGTCGAGCAGGGTGATCCGGAAATTGGCGGCCGGCCGGCCGAGCGGCACGGTCGCCTCCGGGACGGGCGCGAGGACCAGGTCGGTGACGTTGTTGCCCTCGGTCGGCCCGTAGCAGTTGATGAGGGCCGACTCCGGCAGCCGGTCGTAGAACGTCCGCCAGATCCGCCGGGTCATCGGTTCCCCGCCGCACCAGGCCCACTTCAGCGAGCCGGTCCGCCGTGCCGACACGTGCTCCAGGAAGGGCGCCATCACCGTGGGCGACAGGAAGATCGTGGTGACCCGGTGCTCGCCGACCAGCGCGGCGAGGTGCCGCAGGTCGCGGTGCGCCCCCGGACGGCAGACGACCAGGCGGGCGCCGTGGTACAGCGGCCAGAAGATCTCCCAGATGGAGACGTCGAAGCCGGGGGAGGTCTTGAACACCGCGGAGTCGCCGGGGCCGAACGGGTAGTGGCGCTGATTCCAGGCGATGTTCGCCAAGGCGGCGCTGCGCGGGTAAGCGACCCCCTTCGGGCGGCCCGTCGTCCCCGACGTGTAAAGGATGTGGACGAGGTCCTCGGCGCTGCTGTCGACGGCGGGGTCGGTCGCCGGGTGACCGGCCCACGGGGCGGGTTCCCGGCCGGTGTCCACGATCCGCCACCCGCCCGCCGGGACGCGTGCGCGGCAGGCCGGATCGGTGAGCACCAGGCGCGGCGCGGCGTCCTCGGCGATGTACGCGAGCCGCGCGTCGGGCAGCTCGGCGTCCAACGGCACGTACGCGGCACCGGCCTTCGCCGCGGCGTAGATCGCGACGATCTGCTCGATGCCGCGTTCCATGCAGATGCCGACCCGGGTGCCCGCCCCCGCGCCTTGTGCCCGAAGGAAGTGCGCCAGCCGGTTCGCGCGCTCGTTCAGCTCACGGTAGGTGAGGGTGACCCCCTCCTCGTCCAGCAGCGCGATCGCCCCGGGTGAGCGCCGCACCTGCTCCTCGAACGGCTCGGTCATCGTCCGGTGCCGCACCTCGGGCCGCTGGTACGCGTTCAGCCCGTGCAGAATCCGCTCCCGCTCCGCGTCGCCGATGAGCGGATGCCGGTGCATCGGCGCGTCCGGCTCGCCGGTGAGACGGGTGAGCAGCTCCACGAAGGACCGGGCCCAGCACAGGGCGGTGGGCGTGTCGGCGGAGCTGGTCATGTTCTCCGCGTACAGGCGGCGGCCGTCCTGCGACACCAGGATCGTGGCCTCGACCGGCTGCTCCCGGCGGGGATCCGGGCCGGTGACGACGGTGAGCTCGGCGGCCCGGCGCAGCGCGGCGCGGAAGCTGCCGGCCGGTGGCGGCGCCGTCGGTGTGACGATCTCCCGCGGGCCCTGGATCAGCCGGACCGCGGTGGTGGCGCCGTCGCGCGACAGCCGCGGGGCCAGCACCCAGGCGCAGACTGCGAGCGCGGCGAGGCCGTCGGTGCCGACGGCCCCGGCCAGATCGTGCAGGCTCCGCATGAGGCCGTCCGGGGTCGCGACCGGGCCGACGCATTCTTCCGCCATCGACGTCTCGCCTCCGTTGTCCGTCAGTGGGCTGCGCACAGGGCCCAGTCAACCGACGGGCCGCCGCGGCTGCCTGTCCCCGGTTCGGCGGACATCGGCCGGGTCCGGCCGCCGGGGGTCGCTCGTTCCGGGGACTGCCCGGCCGCAGCCGCCGGAACCTAGCGTCGCCGCAGGAGGCAGGCCGCTGCCCGGGCGGCTCTACGGAGAGGACGGCGCGACCCGATGCGCACCCGATACGTGACCACCATCCGGCTCGACGACGACGCCCTCGCGAAGGACCTCGAGCACGTCGCATCGCTGCCGTACTCCGAGGCGTACAGCGACTACCTCATCGGCGCGCCGTGGAAGAACTACATGCTGTGGGCCGTCGGCGGGCACGCCGGCGACGGTGTGATCACCGGCTACCCGTACGGCGAGAAGGCGGCGTTCACCCCGTACGGCGAGGAGTTGCCGTACCTGCGGTCGCTGATCACGAGTACGGCCGACCTGAGCCGGCTCAACTTCGTCCGGCTGGCACCGGTCGCGGACACGGTGTTCATCCCGCACCGCGACCTGCTGGAGCTCAAGGACCTGCCGGACAACGCCCGCAACGCCCACCGGGTGCACCTCGTCCTGGCCACCAACGAGAACTGCTTCTTCAGCGAGGACAACACGGTGTACCGGATGAAGCGCGGCGACATCTGGTTCCTCGACGCCGCGCAGTTGCACTCGGTCGCGGTGCTCAGCAAGGAACCCCGGGTCCACCTCATCTTCGACTTCATCGACACCGGCGACGACGCGCCGCTGATCCAGCTGCCGCCGACCGGGCAGGACATGCCGGCCGACCGGGTGGTCGCGCGTCCACCGCTGCCCGACGCGGAACGGGCCGCGCTGCGGCAGCTGGCGGAGGTGCTCACCGCCGACACCTTCCTCGACGTCTTCGCCATCGTCATCAAGAAGTTCTTCCGCTACGACGCCGGGGAGAACTTCGTCTGGGACACGATGCTCGCCGTCGCCCGGGAGTCCCCCGACCCGCAGGTGCTGCCCCGGGCCCTCGACCTGCACCGCTACTACACCCTGGAGCGGTCCTGATGCGCTACCACATCGTCGACGCCTTCAAGGACGGCCGCTTCGGCGGCAACCCGGCCGCGGTGGTGGTCGGGCCGGACCTCCCCGGCGACGAGCTGCTGCAGGCAACGGCGTACCGGATCGGCGTACCCACCACGGCCTTCCTGACGCCGGACGGGGACGGGCAGTACCGGGTTCGCTGGTTCACGCCGTATGCCGAGGTCAACCTCTGCGGCCATGCCACCATCGCCGGCGCGCGCCACCTCTTCGCCCAGCCCGCGGACGCGGACCGGCCGCGGCTGCGGTTCGTCTCCGCCCACGGGGTCATCACCGCCGAGCGGTCCGGCGACCTCATCGCGCTGACCCTGCCCCGGCCGGCGCTCACCGCCGCCGAACCGCCGCCCGAGGTGGTCGAGGCGCTCGGCACGCCGGCCGTCGCGTGCGCGGTGTCCCCCGACGACGTCGTGATCGAGGTGGCCTCCGCCGAGGCCGTCGCCGCCGTCCGCCCCGACTTTCCGGCGCTGGCCCGCCTGCCGTTCCGCGGGCACATCGTGACGGCGCCGGGCACCGGCGGGGACGACTTCGTGTCGCGCACGTTCTTCCCGTCGCTCGGCCTGGACGAGGACGAGGTGTGCGTCACGGCGCACGCCAAACTGGCGCCGTACTGGGCCGGGCGCCTCGGCCGGAGCCGGTTCAGCGCGCTGCAGATGTCCCCGCGCGGCGGCCGGCTGGAGGTGCAGGACGCACCGGACCACGTACGGGTGCTCGGCACCGCGGTCCCCCGCGCCGGCGACCATGAGCTTCCCCTCGAGCGACTGGGCAGCCGGTGACGGCGCGCTGGGAGGTCGTCCCGCCGCTGTTGCTGGCGCTGGTCGTGATCGTCGTCGTGGCGCGGGCCTTCGGGCTGCTGGCCCGCCGGCTCGGTCAGCCCGCGGTGATCGGGGAGATCCTCGGCGGCATCCTGCTCGGGCCGACCCTGTTCGGCGGCGCTCTGACCCGTGCGGTCTTCCCCGCCGAGATCCGTCCCACCCTGGCGACCGTCGCCAACGTCGGTGTCGTCCTGTTCATGTTCCTGGTGGGCCGGGAACTGGACCGTGACCTGCTACGCGGGCAGGGCCGCATCGCGGCGAGCGTGTCGCTGAGCGCGATCGCCCTGCCGTTCGCGCTCGGCGCGGTGCTGGCGTGGTACCTGCTGGGCAACCACCCCGCCGGGAACCGGCTCGCCTTCGTGCTGTTCCTCGGCACCGCGATGTCGATCACGGCGTTCCCGGTGCTGGCCCGGATCCTCACCGACAAGGGCCTGCTGCGGACGCCCATCGGCGGCCTGGCCCTGGCCTGCGCGTCCGTGGACGACGTGCTGGCCTGGACGCTGCTCGCGGTCGTGGCCGCCCTCGCCGGTGCCGGCAGCGTCCCGTGGCAGGTCCTGCTCGTCGTCCCCTTCGCCCTCGTCCTGCTGCTCGCGGTCCGGCCCTTGCTGGCCCGGGCGGCGCGGCGGGTGACCCGCGCCGGGCGCGCCGTGCGGATCGCCGGGCCGCTCGCCGTCGGGGCCGGGCTGTGGGCCTCGGCGTACGCCACCGAGCTGATGGGTCTGCACCTCATCTTCGGCGCGTTCCTGTTCGGGGCGGTCGTGCCGCGCGGCGACGGGCCCCTGCTGAGCGAGCGGGTCGTCACGTGGATGCGGACGGCCTGCGCGGTCCTGCTGCTGCCGGTGTTCTTCGTCGTGGCCGGTATCAAGGTGAACCTGTCGTCGCTCGACGGCCGGCTGATCGGGGAACTGGCCCTCATCCTGCTGGTGGCCATCGGCGGCAAGTGCGTCGGCGCGTACACCGGCGCGCGGCTCAACGGCATCCGGGCGCGGCACTCCGCCGTGCTGGCGATCCTCATGAACACCCGCGGGCTGACCGAGCTCATCGTGCTCACCGTCGGCCTGCAGCTCGGGGTGCTGGACACCGGGATGTACTCGCTCATGGTGGTCATGGCGCTGGTCACCACGGCCATGGCGGGCATCCTGCTGCCGTTCGTCTACCCCGAGCGCCTGGTCCGCCGCGATCGCGAGCCGCGGCTGCCGGCCGCCAGCCCCGAGGCCGTGCCGTGACGGTGTGGCTGCCGCGCGAGCCGTCCCGCGTGGCCGCGGGACGGGTGTTCTGCATCCCCCAGGCCGGCTACGGATCCGGGGTCTACGCGGCCTGGCCGGCGCAGCGCGACGGGGTGGAGTTCCTCCCGGTCGAGCTGCCCGGCCGGATGACCCGCTTCGGCGAGGCGATGCCGGAGAGCTTCGCGCTCCTGGTCCGCGACCTCGCGTTCGCCCTCGCGCCCTACCTCGACGTGCCGTACGCCTTCTTCGGCCACTGCTGGTCGGCGCACGTCGCGTACGAGGCGACCGCCCGCATCGAGGCCGTCGGCGGCCCACCGGCGGCCCGGCTGTTCGTCTCGTCGCAGGTGGCCCCGCAGGACGGCCCCTACGGCCGGATGCTGGACATGACCGACGCGGACCTGACCCGCGAGCTCGAGGAGACGGTCCGCGCGCAGGGCAACACGCCGTACCCGGATCTGGTGGCGCTCTACCTCCGGGTGCTGCGCGGCGACGTGGAACTGGCCCGCCGTTACGTGGTCCCGGAGCCGGTGCGGGTCGCCTGCCCGATCACCGCGATCGGGTGGAGCGGCGACACCGAGGTCGGGCCCGGCCTGATGACCGGCTGGCCGGCCTGCGGCGACACCACCTTCACCGTGTTCGACGGCCCCCATCTGCGCTTCGCCGAGGCGCCGCCGGAGCTGCTGGACACCCTGTCCCGGCTTCACGTGACGTCACCGTGAGCGCGCCGGCTCCTAGCGTCTCCTCTGTGGACATCTCGATCGCTCGGCTCGAAGCCTGGATGCGCGACTACTACCACAAGGTCGACCACGACATCGGCAGCAGCGGCGTCCGAGACCTGAGCATGGCCGAGTTCCAGTCGTTGTGCGGGTTCGACCTGTCCGAGCTGGGCAGCATGGTCTTCCACGACAGCGAGAGCTACGGCGGTGCCCGGCTGCGGGCCGCCCTCGCCGACCGCTGGGCCGGCGGGGACACCGGCCGGATGATGGTCACCCACGGCTCCAGCGAGGCGATCTACCTGGTCATGCACCTGGCCGTGGCGCCCGGCGACGAGGTGATCGTGCTGGACCCGGCGTACCAGCAGCTGTACGACGTCGCCGCCTGGCGCGGCTGCCGGATCACCCGCTGGCGCCTGAACCACGACGAGGGCTTCGCCGTGGACCTGGCGGAGCTGCGCCGGCTGGCCCGCTCCCGCCCCCGGATGATCGTGGTGAACTTCCCGCACAACCCGACCGGGGTCTCCATCACCGCCGAGCAGCAGCGCGAACTGGTCGAGATCGCCGCGGAGGCGGGCGCCTGGCTGGTCTGGGACCACGCGTTCGGCGAGCTGACGTATGCGAGCGACCCGCTGCCGCTGCCGGCCCGCTGGTACGACCGGTGCATCGCCTGGGGCACCTTCTCCAAGAGCTACGGCCTGGCGGGCCTGCGGGTCGGCTGGTGCCTGGCGCCGCCGGAGCTGCTCGCCCGGATGGCCCTGCTGCGCGACTACATCGCGCTGTACGTCTCACCGGTGCTGGAATTCCTCGCCGAGCAGGCCGTCCGCAACGCCGACCGGATCGTCGCCCGGCAACGCGAGCACGCCCTCGGCAACCTGCGGGTGCTCACCGGCTGGGCGGACCGTCTGCCCGGCCTGGTGCGGTTCACCCCGCCCGACGGCGGCGTGAGCGCGTTCCTGCGGTTCCCGCACCAGCGCGACGTCACCCTTTCCTGCCGGCGGCTGGCCGAACGCCACCGGGTGCTGCTGGTGCCCGGGTCCTGCTTCGGCGACGCCTACCACCAGTACGCCCGGCTCGGCTTCGGCGGCACCAGCGCCGAGCTGACCGCCGGCCTGTCGTGCCTGGAACAAGTGCTGCGTGAAGACGCGGAGACGGTGGTGCCCCATGGCTGACCTGCAGAGCCGGATCGCGGCGTTGACGCCGCAGCAACGGGCCGCGCTGGAGCGCAAGCTCGCCGAGCGGGCTGCGGCGAACCGCCCCGCGGACGCCGAGCGGATCCTGCCCCGCGACCGGTCCCGGCCCGCACCGCTGGCCTTCCAGCAGGAGCGGGAGTGGGCGATCACCCAGTTCCGGCAGGCCAACAACATCCCCGGCGCGTTCCGGGTCGAGGGCCGCCTCGACGTCGCACTGCTCGGCCGGGTCCTCACCGAGGTCGTCGATCGGCACGAGGTGCTGCGCTCGACCGTCGAGCTGCAGGACGACGGCACCCGCGTGCAGGTGGTCCATCCGACCACGCCGGTGCCGACCCCGGTCGTCGACCTGTCCGGCCGTATGCCGGACGAGCAGCGTGCCGAGGTGCTGCGGCGGTGGAAGGCCGAGGTGGGCGGGCCGTTCGAGCGTACGCAGCCGCAACGGTTGCGGGTCACGGTCCTGCGCATGGCCGCCGAGGAACACGTGGTGCTGATCACCACCGACCACTCCGCGGCCGACCTGCTCTCGGTGGCCATCCTCGTGCAGGAGTTCGCGGCCCTGTACGTCATGCACAGCACCGGCGGTGGATCCGGCCTGCCGCCGCCGGAGATCCAGTACGCCGACTTCGCCGCCTGGCAGCGGGAGTTCGGCGAGAAGCGGATGGCCGACGAGGTCGCGTACTGGCGGCGGACCCTCGACGGGGTGGACGAGCCGCTGACCCTGCCCGGCGACCGGCCGTTCCCGGCCCGGCCCACCTTCGCCGGCGCCGCCCACGTCGCCGAGCTGCCCGCCGGGCTCACCGAGGGCGTCCGCCGGTGCATCGAGCGGGAGAAGGCGTCGCTGCCCGTCGTGCTGCTCGCCGCCGTGTCCGTGCTGCTCTCGCGCTACCTGGGCCGCGACGACCTGGTGATCGGCGAGATCGTCTCGGGCCGCGGACGGGTCCAGCTCGAACGGCTGATCGGCTGCTTCATCTCCGCGCTGCCGCTGCGGATGCGCCTGGCCGGCGACCACACCCTGCAGCAGGTCCTGGACCAGGCGAAACGCACGGTGCTGACCGCGTACGAGCACCAGGATCTGCCGATCGAGCGGCTCATCGAGGAGCTGGGCCTGGGCCGGGAGGCGTTGCAGACCTCCATGACGCACGTGTGGATCGACGTCCGGGCGCCTGGGAGCACCCTGGAGGTGCCCGGCCTGCGGATCAGCCAGGAGCCGATCGAGGTGAGCCTGTCGGCCGCCCCGCTCACCCTCGACGTCGACCCCGGCGGCGAGCGGATCCGGATCCAGTGGGTCTACCAGACCGACATGTTCGACCGCGAGACGATCGTGCTCTTCGCCGAGCAGTTCGAACGGGTGCTGCACCAGCTGATCTCCGAGCCGCGGACGACGGTGAGTCAGGTGCGGCTCACCGGCACCGCCCCGGCGTCGCGCCCGGGGAGACCGGCGGGGGAGGGCTTCCTGGAGGTTTTCCAGCGCCGCGCCGCCGAGGCCCCGTACGCCCCCGCGGTCATCCACGGCGGGACCCGGCTCGGCTACGGCGAACTGGACGAGCGCGCCAACCGGCTGGCCCACCACCTGCGCACCCGGGGCGTGGGGCCGGAGACGCCGGTCGGCATCCTGGTCGACCGTTCGGTACGCCTGCCCGTGTCCGTCCTCGCCGTGCTCAAGGCCGGCGGGGGGTACCTGCCGCTCGACCCGGTGTACCCGCCGGAGCGGATCGCGTACATGCTGGCCGACGCCGGGGCGCCGGTCCTGATCACCGAAGCGGGCCCGGCCGCGGCCCTCACCGCCGCCGGCGTCGCGCTGCCCGGCCACGTCGTGCTCCTGGACGACCTCGACACCTCGGACCTGCCCGCCACCTGCCCGCCGGGGCCGCCCGGTCCCGCGTCGCTCGCGTACGTGGTCTACACCTCCGGCTCGACCGGCCGCCCCAAGGGCGCGATGATCGAGCACGGCTCGCTGGCGACGTTCGCCCGCGACGTCGCGGACCGGCTCGGCCTGGGCGCTGGGGACCGGTTCCTGCAGTTCGCCTCGCCCGGCTTCGACGTGCTGGCCGAGGAGCTGTTCCCCACCTGGCTGGCCGGCGGCACCGTGGTCGTCCCGGACGGGCACCTCGTCTCCGGCGAGCTCGACCTGGTCGACCTCGTGGAACGCGACCGGCTCACCGTCATGGAGCTGCCCACGGCGTACTGGCACGAGTGGGTCCGCGAGCTCGACCGCCGCGACCGGAGCCTGCCGGAGTGCCTGCGCCTGGTGATCATCGGCGGGGAGCGGGTGCTGCCGGGCCGGCTGGCGTTGTGGCGGCGGACCGGGGTGCCGCTCATGCACGTGTACGGCCTCACCGAGACCACGGTCAGCTCGACCTTCTTCTGGATGGACCCGGCCGGACCGGTACGCGACTGGCCCAACTTCCCGATCGGCACCCCGCTGCCCTCGGCCGCGCTGCGCGTCCTCGACCACCGGCTGCGTCCCGTGCCGCTCGGCGGCGTCGGCGAGCTCTACATCGGCGGCGTCAGCGTGGCCCGCGGCTACCTCGCCCGCCCGGCGCTCACCGCGGCGCGCTTCGTCGCCGACCCCGATCCGGGCCGGCCCGGTGAGCGCCTCTACCGCACCGGGGACCTGGTCCGCCGCCGCCCCGACGGCAACCTGGAGTTCCTGTCCCGGGTGGACACCCAGATCAAGATCCGCGGCTTCCGGGTCGAGCCCACCGAGATCGAGTCGACGCTCACCCGGCACGACGCGGTGGCCGAGGCGTTCGTCGCGCTGTACGAGCCCGCGCCCGGCGACCGGCGTCTCGTGGCGTACGTCGTGCCTGCACCCGGCGCGGCGACCGGGGCCGGTGGGCTGCGCCGCTACCTGGAACGGGAACTGCCGCCCTACCTGGTGCCGTCCGCGTTCGTAGAGCTGGAGGCGCTGCCGCTGAACGCCAACGGCAAGGTGGACCGTGGGCGGCTGCCCGCGCCGGAGGGGCCGCGACCCGGCGGCGACGAGGACCACGTCGCGCCGCGCACGCCCCTGCAACGACAGCTCGCCGAGGTCGTGGCCGCCGTCGTCGGGACCGGCCCGGTCGGGCTGCACGACAACTTCTTCGAGCTCGGCGGCGATTCCATCCTGGCCATCCAGGTCGTCGCCCGGGCCCGCGAGGCCGGCATCGTGCTGTCGCCGTACGACCTGTTCGCCAACCCGACGATCGCCACGCTGGCCGAGGTGGCCACCGCCGGTACGGTCGTCGACGCCGAGCAGGGTGACGTCACCGGGCCGGTACCGCTCACCCCGGCGCAGCGGGCGTTCTGCACCGCCGGCGCCGCGGACCCGCACCACCACACCGTGTCCGCGGTGCTGGAGCTGCCGGCGCCGGTCGACGAAACCGGGCTCGGCGAGGTGGTGGAGCGCCTGCTCGCCCACCACGACGGGCTGCGCCAGCGCATCCTGCTCGCCGGGGACCGCACCCGCGCCCGGATCGCACCGCGCGGGGACGCGACGCCGCTGCGGGCGTACGACCCGGGCGAGCCGGAGGAGGCGGCGCTCGCGGAGCTGCGGCGCGGTCTCGACCTGGCCACCGGCCCGGTGTTCCGGGTCGCCCTGTTCCGCCCCGGCCGGGTGGCGCTCGTGGCGCACCGGCTGGTCGCCGACCCGGTGTCGCTCGGCATCATCGCCGAGGACCTGGGCACCGCGCTCGCCCAGCTCGCCGCCGGGCGCGAGGTGAAGCTCCCGGCCAAGACCACCTCGTGGCAGTCCTGGGCCCGCCGCATCTCCGCCCACGTCCGGTCCGAGGCGGTACGGTCCCAGCGGGCGTACTGGTCGCAGGTGCTCGGGGAGCCGGCCGGGGCACTGCCGTCCGACCTCACCGCCGAGCCCTCGGCCGACACCGAGGCGGCCGCGCGGACGGTCACGGTGTCGCTGAACGCCGACGAGACCGAGGCGCTGATGACGGCCGCGTCCGGGCCGCTCGGCGCCCGGCCCGCCGAGGTGCTGCTGACCGCGCTGGCCCGGACCCTCACCGGCTGGACCGGCGCCGCGCGCCACGTGGTCGAGGTCGAACGCGACGGCCGCGAGCCGCTCTCCGAAGAGGTCGACCTCTCCCGCACGGTCGGGCCGTTCCGGTGTACGCACCCCGTCGCACTACCCGGCGCGGCGTCACCGGAGGCGTCCCTCAAGGCCGTGAAGGAGTCGCTGCGCGCGGTGCCGGACGGTGGCATCGGCTGGCCGGCCCAGGACCTGGAATCGGGGGCGTGGCTCGGCTTCGCGTACCGGGGGAGCGCGCCCGGACCGCTGGGCGGGGACGCGAGCCCGCGGGCGCTGCGGGCGTACCCGATCGAGGTGCGGGCCGGCGTCAGCGGCACCGACCTGGTCGTGCAGTGGGGTTACAGCCCGGCGCGGCACCACCGGGAGACCGTCGCGGGTCTGGCCGCGCGCTTCCTCGACGAGGTACGCGCCCTCGCCGGACTCGGCGCGCGGATCACCTCCGCCTACACCCCGTCGGACTTCCCGCTGGCCCGCGTCGACCAGGGGCAGCTCGACCACCTGCTGAGCCGGCTCTAGGGGGACGACCGTGGACATCAGCCTGTTCTTCTTCGCCGACAGCGCCGCGGCCGACGGCTACCGGCTGCTGCTGGAGAGCGCGCGGTTCGCCGACACGCACGGCCTCACGGCGGTGTGGACGCCGGAACGGCACTTCCACCCGTTCGGCGGGCTCTACCCGAATCCCGCGGTCACCGGCGCGGCCGTCGCCGCGGTGACCGAGCGGGTCGCGGTCCGGGCCGGCAGCGTGGTGGCGCCGCTGCACCATCCGCTGCGCATCGCCGAGGAATGGTCGGTCGTCGACAACCTGTCGCACGGCCGGGCAGGGGTCTCGTTCGCCTCCGGCTGGCACGCCCGGGACTTCGCCCTGCGGCCCGAGACGTACGCGGACCGGCGCAGCGCCATGGTGGACACGATCGCGACCGTACGCCGGCTGTGGCGCGGCGAGGAGGTCGAGTTCCCCGACGGCGCGGGCGGCAAGCCGGCGCTGCGGATCTTCCCGGCGCCGGTCCAGCCGGAGCTGCCCGTGTGGATCACCAGCGCGGGATCGACGGACACGTTCCGCGCGGCAGGGCGGCTCGGCGCCGGGGTGCTGACCCACCTGCTGGGACAGGACCGCGCGGCGCTGGGCCGCAACATCGCCGCGTACCGGGAGGAGTTCGCCGCGGTGCACGGCGACGCGACCCGCGCCCACGTCACCCTCATGCTGCACACGATGCTCGGCGCCGGCCGGGACCGCGTACGCGACCAGGTCCGGGAGCCGTTCAGCGCGTACCTGCGCAGCTCCATGGATCTGATCGCCCGTACCGCGTCCGCCGTGCTCCCGGCCGGTTTCGACGTCGACCGGCTCCCCGACCGCGACAAGGACTTCCTCGTCGCGCACGCCTTCGACCGCTACTTCACCTCCAGCGGGCTCTTCGGCACCGTGGCGGACGGCGTCGCCACGGCCGGCTCGCTGCGGGACCTGGGCGTCGACGAGATCGCCTGCCTCATCGACTTCGGCGTCCCCCACGACGAGGTGCTCGCCTCCCTGCGGCACCTGGCCGACCTGCACGAGGAGACCGGCACGGGCGGCTGACCGGGCCGGTGCCGGGGCCGGTCGGCGGCCAACGCACCCACGGAAGGAATCGCCCATGACATTCGCCCAGGCGGGCCGCAGCGGGATCGCGGCCGACGGCGTCCGCACGTTCGTCGTTGTCTCGGTCGTGCAATTCGTCGCGCTGTGCGCGGTGACGCTGCTGAACTTCGCGGCGGCATACTACGTCTACCAGACCTACTCCCTGGTCGTTCTCGGTTTCGTGTACGCCCTCCCGTTCGTCGTCCTGCTGGTCTCCTCACCGTTCTCCGGCTCGCTCATCGACCGGTGGGGCGTACGCCGGGCGCTGATCGTGAGCAACTCCGCCGGGACGGTGCTGGCCGCGGCGACGCTGGTGCTGGTGCCGTTCATGCGGACCCCGGCCCTGTGGCTGGGCGTGCTGATCGTGACGACCGTGCCGTTGGTCAAGGGCCTGCTCCTGCCCGCCTTCGAGGCGTCGGTGCCGATGCTGGTGCCGAAACGCCACTTCGGCCGGGCCAACGGCATGCGGATGACCGTCAACGGCTTCGGCGCGGTGCTCCTGCCGTACGCGGCGGTCTGGCTGGTCAAGGCGATCGGCATCACCGCCGTCGCGGCGCTGGTGACCGTGACCATGGCCCTCACCGTGCTCGCCGTGCGCGCCTGCCGGATCCCGTCGGCCCGGCCCGGGGGCAACGCCGGGGCTGCCGGTCCGGCGCAGCTGCTGGCCGAGTTCCGCCAGGGCTGGGACCACCTGCGGGCGCGTGCCGGGCTGCCCGCCCTGGTGGCCTTCTCCGGGGTGGTGGCCTTCGCGATCGGCTTCTGCGAGGTCCTGCTGCCGCAGACGGTCATCGCGATCGGCCGCGACGACGCGCTGCTGACCGTCCTCGTCGCCGGATTCGCCGGCATGACCGTCTACGGCGCCGCCATGACCGTCTGGGGTGGGCCGCGGCGCCGCGTCGCCGGCATCTTCGGCTACACCCTGGTGCTCGCGGCCGCCATGGTCGCCGGGTCGCTGCGGCCCAGCGTCGCCCTGCTGGCCGTGGCGGCGTTCGTCTTCCTGGGCAGCACGTCGATCATCGTGGGCAACCTCCAGACGGTCTTCCACACCAAGGTGGAGCCGCGGTTGCAAGGCCGCGTGATGGCGCTGAAGAACGTCTTCTATGCGGCGACGCTCATGTTGGGCAACATCTCGGCCGGTCTCTCCGGCGACCTGCTCATGCCGGTGATCGGGGAGTACGAGGTGCGTTCGCCCACCGTGGCGACGGTCTTCGGCGGCGGCGCGGGCCGCGCGTTCGCGATCCTCATCACGGCGGCGGGGGCGCTGATCGCGGTCGTCGTGTGGCGGGCGAGCCGCCACCGCGCGCTGACCGGCGTGGAGCTGCGGCTGCCGGACGTCACCCGCGAGGACGTCGCCCGGATCTGACCCGCACAGCGGGCGAGCCCCCCGGAGATCCCGGGGGGCTCGCACGTTCCCGGGTATCAGATATCGGCGGCGGCGCGATCCCGGGGCGTACCGACCGCCGCGCGCCGGCGCTTCGCCGCGCGCAGGCGCTCGTAGTCCAGCCACCACTCGACCGCCAGCAGCGGAAGAATCCAGCTCAGCCACACCTGGACGCCCGCCGCCGCCTGGATCATCAGCTCGCGGTTGCCGTCGAAGTGCGAGTACAGGGCCGCCTCGAAGATGGCCGAGATGGGCAGGATCAGGATCATCGACATGGTGAAGGAGCCGGTCAGGGCGAAGCTGCGCAGCATCCAGCGGCGGTGGTCGGCGTACTGGCCGCGCCGGCCGAGCGTGTAGCCGGTGGCGGTGCTGACGAACCACAGGACGGTGGTCAGGATGTCGCTCGACTCGTTCAGCAGCGGCTCGGGCCAGAACGTGAGCAGGATCGCCGAGGTCACCACGGCCGGGTACACGCCGGCCCACACGTACAGCTGCCCGCAGATCCGGTGCACGCGGGGCCTGCGCCGGCGCAGCCACGGCCAGATCTGCAGCGCGCCGGTGCCCAGGGCGGTGCACGAGCCGACCATGTGCACCATCACCACGGGGTAGAACCAGAACTGCTCGTCCATCGAGTAGCGGGCCGTGTCAGGGTCGCCGGCATTGAAGTAGACCCAGATCAGATAGATGGACGTGGCGCTCAGCAGCCCGATGAGGATCACCCCGGCGGTGGCCCACCGGCGGCTGCGCCGCGGCGCCGGGCGCTTGCGGGCAGGCGGGGCCGGAGCCGGGGCGGCGGGTTCCTCGGCGGCGGTGACGTCCGTCGTCATGGCAGCTCTCTTCCGTGGAGGGCGGGGGCCGGGTTGAAGAGGTGCAGCACCTGGTGGCGTTCCGCGTCGGACATGATGTCGACGTCGCCGATCGGGCTGCCGGGCTCGGCGAGCGCGTGGGTGAGCGCGGCGACGTAGTGGTCCAACAGCCGCTCGATGCGGCCGGCGTCGAACAGGTCCACGGCGTACTCGACGGCGAGGTCGAGCCGGCCGGGGCTGTCCACCACCGCGATGTCGAGATCGAAGCGGGCGTACCCGCCGGCGAGCTCGACCGGCTCGGCGGCCAGGTCGCCGATGGTGAGGTCGGCCCGCAGGTTGCTCGGTTGCAGGGTGAGGCAGATCTGGAACAGCGGGTTGCGCCCGGGCACCCGCTCGGGCTGCACCGCGTCGACGACCAGCCCGAACGGCAGATCCTGCTGCGCCGTGGCGGCCAGGACGGTGGCGTGGCAGCGCCGGACCAGCTCACCGAACTCCGGATCGCCGCCGACGTCGGTCCGCAGCACCAGCGAGTTGACGAAGAAGCCGACCACGTTCTCGATCTCGCCGCGGGTACGCCCGGAGAAGATCGACCCGACCGTGAGGTCCTCCTGGCCGGTGTAACGGTGCAGCACGGTCAGCAGCGCGGCCTGCATCACCGCCAGCAGCGACACCTCGTGCTCGCGGGCGTACGCGCGGGCCGCCGCGGCCACCTCCGCACCCACCTGCCGGGTGAGCGTGGCACCGGCCCCGGTGGGCCGCGCGGGGCGGGGACGGTCGCTCGGAAAGTCCACCGTGGCCACTCCGGCCAGGGCTTCGCGCCAGTACGCGGCCCGCCGTCGCAGCTCGGCGTCGTCGAGCCGGGCCCGCTGCCAGACGGCGTGATCGGCGGGCTGGACGCCGAGCGGGGCGAGGTGCGGCTCCCGGCCCTCGGTCGCGGCCGCGTACAGCTCGGACAGCTCTTCGGCGAGGAACCGCAGCGACAGCCCGTCGGCGACGATGTGGTGCACGACCAGCACCAGCACGTGCTCGCCGGGGGCGGTACGGCCGACGGCGGCGCGGAACAGCGACCCGGCGGTCAGGTCGAACGGCGGGTACACGACCTGCTCGACCCACGCCGTGACCCCGTCCTCGGACAGCTCGGTGACCGGCACGGTGACGTGGGCGGGTGCGTCGGCGATGGCCTGGAACGGCAGCCCGTCACGCTCGGCGAAGCCGGTCCGCAGCGCCTCGTGCCGCCCGGCCAGCGCGGTCACCGCCCGCTCCAGCGCGGGTACGTCCAGCCGGCCGCGCAACCGCAGCGCGGACGACAGGTGGTACACCGCCGACGACGGGTCCAGCTTGGACATGAACCACAGGCCCTCCTGCTGGTGCGTGCACGGCAGGGCGGCGCCGCGCGGCACCGGCACGATGGCGTCCTCGCCGCTGACCGGTTCGGCCTCGTCGAGCCGGGCGGCCAGTTGTTCCAGCACCTGGCTGGTGAACACGTGCCGGGCTTCGAGCTGGACGTGCAGCTCCTCGCGGATGCGGGCGAGCAGCTGCGTGGCGTGCAGGGAGTTGGCGCCGAGCGCGAAGAACCGGTCGGTGGCACCGACCCGCTCGGCGCCGAGCAGGTCCTGCCACTGTTCGGCGAGCCAGCGCTCCGAGGCGGTCCGCGGCGCCACGTACCCGCCGGGTTGCGGCTGGGCGGCGGCGCCGGCCTGTTCGACACGTTCGAGGACGCCGTCGGCGCGCAGGCGGGCCGTCTCACCGGAGTCGTACATGGTGGCGCCCGGCTGCTGCGCGTACGGGTCGGGCCGCTCCTCCCGGCCGTCCGGTGCCGGCCCGGCGAGGAACAACCGGCCGGGTACGCCGATCGGCAGCGGCCGCAGGAGGTCGTCGAGCACGTACGCCCGCGCCGTCCGGTCCCGACCGCGCAGCACCCGGGCGCGTTCGCCGTCCGGCAGGATGTCGATCGCGTCGGCGGGTGTGGCGGGCGCGGCCACGCCCCGGCCGAGTGCGGCCGTGAAGTGGTCCAGGAGCCGTTCCACCCGGTCGGCGTCGTACAGCTCGGTCGAGTACTCGCAGGAGAGGTCGAGGTGCCCGCCGGAGTCCTGGAGGTTGAGCAGCAGGTCGAAGCGCGCGTAGTGGTCGTCGATCGGCACGGGTTCGGCGGTGATGTCGCCGAGGCGCAGCTCGCCGCCGGCGGTGTCCCGCTGGAGGATGAGGCTGATCTGGAACAGCGGGTTGCGCCCGGCGACCCGTTCCGGCCGGACCGCGTCGACGACGAAACCGAACGGCACGTCCTGGCGTTCGGTGGCGGCCAGCACCGACGCGTGGCACCGCTCGACCAGTTCGGCGAAGGTGGGCCGGCCGCCGGCGTCGGTGCGCACCACGAGGGTGTTGGCGAAGAAGCCCACGACGGGTTCGATCTCGGGCCGGGTCCGGCCGGAGAAGACCGACCCGGTGGTCAGGTCGTCCTGGCCGGTGTGGCGGCGCAGCACGGTGAGGAACGCGGCCTGCAGGACCGCCAGGAACGAGACCCGATGGGTACGCGCGTACGCGGCGGCGGCGCCGGACAGGTCCCCGGGCAGGCGGCGGTGCAGGCTCGCCCCCGCGCCGGTGGGCAGCTCGGGCCGGGGCCGGTCGGCGGGCAGGTCGACGGTGCTCAGGTCCGCCAGGGCGGTACGCCAGTAGCCCAGCTGGCGTTCCAGCTCGGCGCCGTCGAGCCAGCCGCGCTGCCAGACGGCGTGGTCGGCCGCCTGGATCCGCAGCGGGGGTAGGTCGCCGCCGGTGTAGAGCACGGCGAGTTCCCGCGCGAGGATGCCGGCGGACCAGCCGTCGGCCACGATGTGGTGCGCCACCATCACCAGCACGTGGTCGCCGGGTCCGAGCCGGGCCAGCGCCGCCCGGAACAGGGGAGCGGTGCCCAGGTCGAACGGCCGGTGCGCCTCGGCGGCCGCCCACCGCCGTACCTCGCCGGCGGCGATCTCGGCCACCGGCAGCGGCAGCGACGCCGGCGGCGGGTCGATGACCTGCCGGGGCCGGCCCTCGCGCTCCACGAACCGGGTCCGCAGCGCCTCGTGCCGCACCACCAGCGCGGCGATCGCCCGTTCCAGCGCCGGCACGTCCAGCGGGCCGCGCAGTCGCTGCACGTACGGGACGTGGTAGACGGTCGACGCGGGGTCGAGCTTGTGCAGGAACCACAGCCCTTCCTGCTGGTGGGTGCAGGGCATGGTCTCCTCGCGGGCCACCGGGACCACCGGTCCGGGCCCGGCGAGGCCGTCACGTGCGGCCCGCTTCGCCGCCAGCAGCCGTTCCAGGTGGGCGATCTCGTCGTCGATCGAGGCGGGTCCCGGCGCGGGGGCGAGGGCGTCGGCCAGTTCCCGCACGCTGGGGTGGGCGGTGAGCAGCCCGACCGTGGCACCCTCGATCCGGCCGGCCGTGCGCACCGCCTCCAGCGAGTCGCCGCCCAGCTCGAAGAAGCTCGTGGTGACGTCGACCTCGGCCAGGCCCAGGATCTCCCGGAAGGCCGCGGCGATCCGCTCCTCCGCCGGGGTGGCCGGCGCGGTGAACGTGGCCGGCGGGGCGGGCCGCGGCGCGACGGCCGGCTCGGCCCGCCGCGGCGTGGAGGGTCCGGCCGCCGCCACGACCTCGGCGACGGTCTCCGCGGTGACGAGCGCGGCGAGCGTGACCTGGAGGCTCTCGAGCAGGTCGTCGATGAAGCCCGGCTCGAAGCGGTCGTGGTGGACGATCAGGTGCAGCTCCGAGACCGGCGGCGGTGCCACGGTCAGGGTCAGCGGGACGTCGATCTTGTCGTACAGCGAGTCGACCCGGAACGTCAGCGCGTCCGGGCGGGTGTCCTCGCCGCCGTCGCCGACGGTGAGCGAGTAGTTCTCCAGCACCAGCAGGCTGTCGAACAGCTGCTGCCCGGGGAGGCCGGCGCGCTTCTTGATGTCGGCGAGCGGGGTGAACTCGTAACGGCGCATCCGCGCGTACGCATCCTGAAGCTCCCTCAGCCAGTCGCCGAGCCCGCCCTCGCCGGGGACGGTGACCCGCACTGGCAGCGTGTTGGCGAACAGGCCGACCATCCGCTCGACGTGCGGCAGCTCCGGCGGGCGGCCGGAGGTGACGCAGCCGAACACCGGCTCCGCCGCGCCGGTCCGGGCCCGGAGCACGACGGCCCACAGGGCCTGCACCACGGTGCTCACCGTGACCCGATGACGGGCCGCCGTCTCGCGCAGCCCGTCGCTGAGCGCCGGCGGCAGCACGACCTGGCGCCGGTCGACGGCGCCGGTGCCAGCACCGGCCTCTCCCGGGTGCGCCACCGGCGTGGGCCGCACCCCGGCGAGGGCCGCCGACCAGAAGTCGTACGCCTCCCGCAGATCCTGGCGCTGCAACCAGCCGATGTAGTCGCGGTACGCCGGCACCGGCCGCGGCGGCGGGAAGCCGAACGTCAGCGTGCGGTACCGGGCCATGAGCTCGTCGAGGAACAGCGGCACCGACCACCCGTCCATCAGCACGTGGTGGTACGTCCACACCAGCCGGTGCCGGCGCTCACCGAGCCGGATGAGGTGCAGGCGCATCAGCGGGGCGGCCGTCACTGTGAGGCCTTCGGCGCGGTCCTCGGCGTACAGCTTCTCCAACTGTTCCTGCTGCCCGGGCTCGTCGAGGCCGGACCAGTCGTAGCGGCGTACCGGAAGCTGCACCCGGCGGTGGACCACCTGAAGCGGCTTGTCCAGCCCTTCCCAGTGGAACGACGTGCGCAGCACGGCGTGCGCGTCCAGGACGCCCTGCCAGCTGTCCACCAGGGCCCCGGTGTCGAGCGGCCCCTCCAGCGTGTACGTGTGCTGGCTCAGGTACATGTCGGAGGCGCCGTCGTGCATGCTGTGCAGCAGCAGGCCCTGCTGCAGCGGTGAGAGTTCGTAGATGTCCTCGACGTCGCCGGTGCCCACCGGTGCTCCCTTCGCAGTGTCCATGCCGGTCACGCCCCTGCGGCGGCGGCCCGGGCCTCGGCCTCGCCGGGCTCGGGGCGCACGATGTCCGGTAGGTCGTCCTCGAGCCGGCGCAGCCGCGGATGGAGCGCCGCCACGACCGCCGAGACCGCGATCAGGACGCCCGTCGCCATCAGCAGCAGCGCAGCGCCTCGGCCGGTCCCGTGGCCCACGAGGGCGCTCAGCCCGGGGGCGCGCGCCAGGAGCGGCTCGAAGACGCGGTCGGCGGCGACCCCCGCCAGGCCGTACGCGACGATCTGCGGGACCGCCGCGACGATGTGGTGCACCGCCATGGCCCGGCCCATCATGTGCTGCTCCACCTTGCTCTGCCAGATCCCCTGGTCGAGCGCGAGGATCACGCCCATCGCCCCCATGAACAGGAACGCGGCGATGCTCACCGGCACGATCTCCGGGCGGGCTGAGCCGAGGAACGTGGCGGCCACCAGCACCGGCGACGCCGCCAGCAAGGCCGGCACCCGCCGGCGGGGGCCGCCCCAGAGGCTCATCGCCCCGCCGGCGACGAGCATCCCGGCCCCGCCGCAGGTCATCACCGTGCCGAGCGCCTCGGGCGAGGCGAAGGCCAGGACCAGCGGCCGGATCAGCAGATCGATGAAGCCGCCGGCGAAGCTCACCGCGGCCAGGAAACCCAGCAGCGCGAGCAGTCCCCGGCGGGCGGCGACGTAGCGCCAGCCCTGCCGGAACTCGGCGAGCAGCGCCGGCGGCCGGCCGGCGTCCTCCGGTGCGGGACGGATGTGCGGCAGCCGGACCAGCAGCAGGGTCACCACGGCGACGCCGAAGGACACCACGTCGAGCAGTACCAGCCCCTCGATCCCGACGGCGAGCAGCAGGACGCCCGCCGCCAGCGGCGAGAGCACCTCGGCGAACGCGAACGCCAGGATGCGCAGCCCGTTGGTCCGCCCCAGATGTCGCTGCGGCACGAGCGCCGGGGCCAGTGCGGAGAACGCGGGCAGGGACAGCGCGCCGAGCAGCGAGAACGCGGTGACGACGAGGTAGACGTGCCACACCGCGAACGTGTCCGTGACCAGCAGCGCGGCGAGAACGGCGGTGACGGCCATGTTGCCCGTGCCGGCGCTCAGCAGCGCCCGCCGCGACCCCCACCGGTCGACCAGCGCGCCGGCGAACGGCAGCGCGAGCACCGAGGGGAGCAGACCGAGGGCGAAGACGGCACCGAGCTGGGTCGCGGAGCCGGTCAGCTGGTAGACGTACACGCCGAGGGCGAAGCCGGACAGGCTGGAGCCGAGCAGCGACACGAATTGCCCGGTCCAGACGATCAGGTAGGCTCGCAGCCCGTCCGCCGCCATGTCAGGCCCGGGGCTTCGCGCGCGGTGTCACGTCGCACGGTAGCGACGCGAACCCGCGCTGGTGCGGCGAGTGGACCCTCCGGACCCGGTCCAGGTCTATCTCGTAGCCGGACACCAGCGCCCCGATCTCGTCGAGCGCCACCCGCATCTGCAGGCCGGCCAGCGCCGCGCCGAGGCAGTGGTGCGGCCCGTACCCGTAGCTGATCATCCGGCGCTTGTCGCGGTCGAGGTCGTAGCGGTCCGGGTCGGGGAACGCCCGCTCGTCGCGGTTCGCCGAGGCGGGCAGCACGGCCACCCGGGCGCCGGCCGGCAGGCGTACGCCGTGCACGACGGTGTCCTCGGTGACCCGCCGGGCGACCATCTGGCTCGCCGAGTCGTAGCGCAGCGTCTCGGCGGCCCAGTCCTGGGCGCGGCCGTCCAGCCCTCGGCGGCCCACGTCCGGCCGCAGCCAGCCGTGGTACCAGGCGTTGCCGATGGTCTTGCCGGTCGACTCGTTGCCGGCCCCGATCATCACGAACAGGAAGCCCACGATCTGCGCGTCGCTCAGCCGTTCCCCGCCGACCTCCGCAGCGATCATCGTCGACGTCAGGTCGTCGCCGGGGCGCCGGCGCAGGTCTCCCACCAGGGCGACGAGGTAGTCGCCCAGCCGCAGCGCCGCCGCCACCGCGTTGGGCCCGCGCTCGTCGGAGCCGTCCGCCCGCTGGTTCATCAGGTCGGTGTCCGCCCGGATCTGGTCCCAGTCGTCGCAGGGGATGCCGAGCATCTCGCACAGCACGTCGTTGGGCAGCGCGGCGGCGTAGTCCGCGGCGAAATCGAAGCGCCTGGCGTCGCGCAGCGGCTCCAGCCGTTCCCGGGCGAGCTCACGGACCCGCGGTTCCATGGCGGCGACCCGGCGGGGGGTGAAGACCCCCGAGACCAGGGCCCGGTGTACGCCGTGATCGGGCGGGTCCATCGCCAGGAAGAAGCTGGTCTTCGGGGCGTGCGGCCCCCACAGCTCCGGCTCCAGCGAGATGCCGTAGCGGTTCGAGAAGCGGGCCGGGTCGCGCAGCGCGGCCTGCACGTCGGCGTGCCGCGACAGCGCCCAGAAGTCCCGTTCCTCGTTGCGGTAGACCGGGGCGTGGTCCCGCATCCACCGGTAGACCGGGTACGGGTCCTCGTGGATCCGGTAGTCGAACGGGTCGTAGCCGATCACGTCCGCGTCCGCGGTGGGGACGGCCGGGGCGGCGCCACTCATCTCGTACACCCTCCTCCGGGCTCAGACGGTCGCGGACAGCTCCCGGTACGCCTCCGCGAGCGTCGTCGCCGCACGCCGCACGGTGTCGTACGGCCGAGCCAGCGACAGGCGGACGAACCGCAGGCCGTCCTCGGGTGCCGCCCAGTGGAACGGCGCGCACGGCAGCACGTGGACGCCGCGTTCGAGCATGTCCTTGTAGAGCAGCGAGGAGTCCGGGCCGTCCTGCGGCAGGCCGATCCGCGCCACGCTGATCCGCGAGCCGGGGTCGGCCAGGCACAGCCCGATCGGCTCGATCGCCGCGCGTACCGTGTCGCGGTTGCGTTCCACCAGGTCGCGGGCCCGCTCGTAGCCGCCGTTCACCCAGTCCCGGGCCAGCGCCTCCACCAGCTGCAGCACCACCGGCGACGCGGCGAGCAGCGACTCGGAGAACGCCCGCTCGATCGGCAGCCGGGTCCGCTCGCTGTACGCCAGCAGCCCGATCTTCAGCTCGTGCGTCGGCCAGAGCTTGCCGGTGTCCTCGATCGTGATCCAGTCCGCGCCGGCCGCGTCGAGCACCGCGTACGTGTCGTACTGCGCCTCGCGGACCTGCCCCCGGAAGCTGGCGTCGATGATGACCGTCTGCCCGTGGCGTACGGCGTGCTCCGCCAGCGAGCGCAGGTGGCCCTCCGGTGTCACCAGCCCGGTCGGGTTGTTGGGGTGGGTCAGCACGACGGCGCTGACCGGCGGCCCGGGCCACGCGCGGTCCAGCATCGCCTCCTCGGTCAGCGGCACCAGGCGCAGCCCGCGGGTGGTGAAGAGGTCGGCGATGTTGTCGAAGGTCGGATGCAGCACGGCGATCGTGGCGCCGGCCGGCAGGGCGCGCGCCACGATGTCCGTCGCCAGCGTCGACGAGTAGCAGCTCAGGATCCGGCCGCTGCCGACCGGCGCGGAATGCTGTCCGATCGCGTCCAGGAACGCCCGGTGCGCCGCCGTCTCGATCGCCGGGAAGGGGGAACGGGTCGCGGCCGTGAACATCTCCGGGATCCGGGCCACGATGGCGACCTGTTCCGCGGAGAGGTCCAGCCGGGCGTGGCCGTCGGTCAGGTTCAGTCCACCTTCGAGGTCGGAGAGCGCGTCGACTTCCATCGTGGTCAGGTTCGCAAGCTCGGTCATAGAGAGGTCCCGCGGGCTCGATGGGTGCGTCCGAAGCACAACGTAAGGTCGCCGGCGGCCGGTCACCCGTCCCCTCAACTGGGGACCGATGCCCGGCGGGGCACCGCTCCTAGACTCCGGCTTGTGCATCAGATGACGTTGACCTCGGCCGACAACGCCGTGCTGAACCCGATGCTGCGGGAGCTGGCGGCGGAGTACGCCTCCATCGAGGACGCCGATCTGCTCCGGCGGGCGCCGGTGCTCGCGCGGCGGTTGCCCGGGCACCTGCTCGAGTTCCTGGAGGCGTACCGCCTCGGGGAGCCGTCCGCGCTGTGCCTGATCTCCGGGCTCGAGGTCGACGCGGAACGGCTGGGCCCGACCCCGGCGCACTGGCGCGGCAGCCAGTTCGGCTCGCCCGCGCTCCCGCAGGAGATCTTCTTCCTGCTGTGCGCGTCCGCGCTGGGCGACGTGTTCGGCTGGGCCACCCAGCAGGACGGCCGGATCATGCATGACGTGCTGCCGATCAAGGGGCACGAGCACTACGAGATCGGCTCCAACAGCCTGCAGCACCTGTCCTGGCACACCGAGGACGCGTTCCACCCGTGCCGGGGCGACTACGTGGCCCTGATGTGCCTCAAGAACCCGGACGCGGTGGCGACCGTGGTCTGCGACGCCGGCGACCTGGACTGGTCGGCGCTCGATGTGGACGCCCTGTTCGAGCCGGAGTTCACCCAGATGCCGGACAACTCGCACCGGCCGGAGAACGCCTCGGAGTCCACCGGCGATCCCGTCGTCGACCGCCTGCGCCGGCGCAGCTTCGACCTGATCCGGTCCTGGAACGACGAGCCCGTCAAGCGGCCCGTGCTCTTCGGCGACCGCACCGACCCGTATTTGACGCTGGATCCGTACCACATGAAGCTCGACGGGTGGTCCGAACGCTCGTCGGCCGCGTTCCAGGGTCTCTGCGACCAGATCGAGGCCAAGCTGCGGGACGTACGCCTCAAGCCCGGCGACTGTGCCTTCATCGACAACTTCCGGGCCGTGCACGGCCGCAAGTCGTTCCGGGCCCGGTACGACGGCAGCGACCGCTGGCTGAAGCGGCTCAACATCACCCGCAACCTGCGGGGCTCGCGCGCGTGGCGGCCCGCGGCGGACGACCGGATCATCTACTGAGCCGGTCGGCGAACCGTTCGATCATGCCGTGGCCCAGGTTGCTGACGCTCACCCGCAGCGTGCCCCGGTCGTCGGGCAGAAAGGCGCTGCCCGGCATGACCAGCGTGTCCTGCCGCACCACCAGGTCGCGGACGACCTCCATCGTGGACCGTCCCGGGAACGGATGCCGCAGCCAGGCGAAGTAGCCGCCCAGGCTGAGCAGCTCGTAGCCGCCGGGACGGGCGGCCATCACCTCGGCGAACCGGGCCCGGTGCCCGGCGATCTCCGCTGCCCGCTCGTGCCGCCACTGCCGCGCCCGGGTCAGCCCGGCCCACGCGGCCTCCTGACCGATCCGTGGCGCGCAGATGGCGACGCAGTCGAGCAGCTTGCAGACCTCCCGGTTGAGGGCGGGCGAGGCGACGACCGCGCCGACCCGGTAGCCGGGGATGGCCAGCTCCTTCGAGAACGAGTGCAGGCTGACCACCGTACGGTCCCAGTCCGGCTCGCCGAACAGCCGGTGCGCCGGTGCGCCGGTGTCGCGGAACGACCGGTACGTCTCGTCGAGGATCAGCGCGATGCCGTGCCGCCCGGCCAGCGCGGCGAAGGCGGCGATGCTGTCCGGCCCGAGCGTGGCGCCGGTCGGGTTGCCCGGCGTCACCAACAGGATCGCGCGGGTCCTCGGGGTGATCAGCGGCTCGGCGTCGGCGGCCAGCGGCATCAGGTCCGGCCCCGGTTCGAGATACACCGGGCGTACGCCGTTGAGCCGCAGCCACATGTCGTGGTTGAAGTAGAACGGCAGCGCCACCACGATCTCGTCGCCCGGGCCGGCCAGCGCCGACGCGACCAGGCTGAACGCCTGGTTGCACCCGGCCGTGACGACCACGTTGCCGGGTCCGACGACGCCCTCGTAGTCGCGGCTGAGCTCGGCCGCGAAGGCGCCGCGGAGCTGGGGCAGCCCCGGCACGTCGGTGTACCGGCCGCCGCCGGGGTCGCGGGCCACCCGCAGGACGTGCTCGGTCACCTGCGGCGCGGGCGGGTACAGCGGTGCCGCCTGCGCGAGGTCGAGCAGGTCACCGCCGCCCGGCCCGCGCAGCTCCAGCAGGTCGTACGCGGCGGTGATCGGCGAGTCGGCCTGGCCGAGTGTCCGTTCGCTGAGGCGCATGGAGGCTCCCTCGGTCAGTCGACCTTGTGCATCCACCGGTGCGGGTCGGGTACCCGCCCGTACTGGATGTCCAGCAGTTCCGTGCGCAGCCGGCGCATCACCGGGCCGGGGTTGCCGTCGCCGACCTGCCAGCCGCCGGACGCCGACCGTACGGTGCCGACCGGGGCGATCACCGCCGCCGTGCCGCAGGCGAAGGTCTCGGTCAGCCGGGCCGCCTCGCACTCCTCGCGCCACTGCGCGGCGGTGATCCGGCCCTCCCCGGCGTCCATGCCGAGGTCGCCGGCCAGGGTCAGCAGCGAGTCGCGGGTGATCCCGGGCAGCAGCGCGCCGGTCAGCTCCGGGGTCAGGAGGCGCGGGCGCTCGCCGCCGTACACGAAGAACAGGTTCATCCCGCCCATCTCCTCGACCCGGGCGCGCTCGGCGGCGTCGAGCCACACCACCTGGTCGCACCCGTGCGCGACCGCCTGCCGGCCGGCGGCGAACGCGGCGGCGTAGTTGCCCGCCGCCTTGGCCTCGCCGGTGCCTCCCGGGGCGGCCCGCACGTAGTCCTCGCAGAGCCACACCGTCAGCGCCCGCGGCCCCGCCGGACCGAAGTACGGCGTCGCGGGCGAGGCGATCACGCAGAACAGGTAGCTGCTCGACGGGTGGGTGAAGCCCAGGCCCGGCTGCGTAGCGATCATGAAGGGGCGCAGGTAGAGGCTCCTGCCCTCGCCCTGCGGCACCCAGTTCCGGTCCTGCGTCACGAGCAGCTCGACGGCCCGCACGAAGACCTCGGGCGGCAGGCCGGGCATCGCGAGCCGCCGCGCCGACCGGTTGAACCGTTCGGCGTTCGCCTCCGGGCGGAACAGCGCGAGGGAGCCGCCGGCCTGCCGATACGCCTTCATGCCTTCGAAGACGGCCTGTCCGTAGTGGAATACCGAGGTGGACGGGGGCAGCGTGAACGGCCCGTACGGTTCGAGCCGGCCGTCGTGCCAGCCGCTGTGCTCGCTCCAGCGCATCGTCACCATGTGATCGGTGAAGACCTGACCGAACCCCGGTATGTCCAGGGCCCGGTCCCGTTCCCCGGCGGCCAGGCGGTGGCCGCCGGGGGCGGTCGCGAAGTCGATCACGTCGCTCTCCTCTCGTCCGCGCTCAGGCCGCGGGGTCCACCGACGCCGAACTGCGCCGGCCGCCGGGGGCCTGGGTGTCGCCGACCATGCCGCCGAGCAGTGCGGCGCGGGTCAGCTCGGCCTTGTTGCCGGCGCCGAGCTTCGCGCGGATCCGTTTGACGTACGTGTCCACCGTGTGCGGGCTGATGCCGAGCCGGGTGGCGATCTGACCATGGGTCAGCCCGCACGAGATCTGCCGCAACACCTGCTCCTCCCGTTCGGACAGGTGCTGGGTGGCCGCCTCGGCACGTTCCGCCGCGGGCGGCGCGCCGGCCGGGTCGCCGCCGACGCTGAGGCCGGCGGCGACCGCGCGGACGGCGGCGATGAGCCCCGTGGCCGGTGTCCGCTTGCTGACCACCCCCGCCGCGCCGGCCTGCCGGTACGCCGAATCGGCGCCGGAGTCGTTGCCGAGGACGAGGACGGCCGTGTTGCGGGCGGCCGACGCGATCTGATCCAGTTCCTCGGCGGGCGTGAGCGCGTCGACGTCGAGGATGACGGCGTCGGCGAGCCAGTACGGGTCCTCGTCCGGCGTCGTCCGCATAGCGACGATCTTGATTCCGGCGCTGTTCAGGGTCTCGACCAGACCCAGGAGAAAGATCGGTGAGCTGACGACCAGGTCAATTCGTATCATGCGTTCCCCCGGAAATCACGCTGCAACGTGGGTGACAAAGCTTGATTCGCCGTTATCGATCGATGATCACGTTCTATAGAAGCGCAGTGGTGCTTTCGGATACAGGTCCCAGCTTCGGGGGACGCAAGCCGTGAAGATCGGGTACACCGAAAGGGGCACCCGGGCCGCCGATAAGGGACAGAAGTGGCGTAACAGGTGATGCCTTTCCGGAGCATTCAAGATCCCTCGCGTACCCGCATCGCGGGACGTGCCCGGGTCCGGCCCGCAGGCTCACGATGGAGCCCCGGGGCAGCCCGGTTCGTGCCGCGTACGCGATCGGAGGGCGAGGGAGATCAAGGTGTCCGCCGGAGCACTGCCGGAGTCCGGTCGCGTCGCCCTGGTCAGCGGCGCCGACGTCGGCGTGGGTGCGCAGCTCGTCCGGCGCCTGTCCGCGCTGGGCATGCGCGTGGTGGCGGGGTGCCGGTCGGTGGAGCGGGGCAGGCGGGTGGTCGACGGGTTCGGGGACCTGGCCGACCGGGTGGCCGTACGCCGCCTCGAGGTGACCGACGCGGGCGACGTCGCGCAGCTGACCGCGTGGGTCGCAGCCCGGCTGGGTCGCTGTGACGTGCTGCTGTGCCACCTCACGGCGCGGTACGCGGATCCCGCGGCGGTCCCTCGCGCCGCGGTCCGCGACGAGCTGACGGCGAATCTGCGCGGGATCCGGCGGCTGGCCCACGGAGTCGCGCCGCTGATGCGTACGGCCGGGTACGGCCGCGTCGTCACGGTCAGCACGGGCGACTTCGGCTCGCCCGGCTTCACCGCGGCGGGCAGCGGGCTGACCCGTAGCGGGGTCGACGCGCTCACCACTGTCCTCAGCGAGGACCTGGGCTCCGGCGGCATCCTCGTCAACTCGATCTGCCCGGGCCCTGACGCGGGCGGCTCGGGGGTGCCGTCGTCCCCCGTGGACACGGCGGTCTGGCTCGCCACCCTGCCCGGCGACGGCCCCACCGGGCTCCTCTGCGGCTGAGCGCAAGAGCCGTGCGCCGCCCGGCGGGGTCCCTCGCACGTCCACGTTGTCTGCCTTTCGGAGGGTGCGTCACGGGAACGGCCGGTAGGGAATTGCCGCCCCCTCGATCCAGGGCTGGACCGGACCTTATCAATCGCCGCGTATATGCGCCGTACATCGGAAGCACAACGCCGTTGTTCTCATGAGGAGAAAAGAAAGTCGTTCTCACGGCGAGAAACAAGAGACGCCGATCTCCGGCGCGCAGCGGAATTAGCGGACGGCATATTGCCTGATACGGAGAAGGGCGGGCGGCTAGGCGCAGTGTTCGCCGTCGAGCCGCTCCAGCCGCTGCCGGGCCTTGTCGGCCGCCGGATCGCCCAGGGCGTCGTAGATCAGCACGGCCCGGCGCCACGCCGCGGCCGCGGCGTGCTGGTCGCGCATCGCGGCCCGGACGTCGCCCAGGCGGATCAGCGTCTCCGCCTCGTGGTAGCGGTCGGCGGACTCCCGGAACAGCTGGATGGACCGCTCGAAGAGCTCGGCGGCCCGGCCGTGATCGCCGAGTCGCTGGTGGACGAAGCCGAGGCTGTCCAGCGTCGCAGCCTGGCCGTTGCGGTCGTCGATCTTCTGCTGGATGGTCAGGGCCTCCGTGCAGCTCGCGATCGCGAGCTCGTGGTCGCCGACGGTGGCGTGGATGTACCCGATCGCGTTCAGCGTCCGTCCCTCGCCCGCGGCGGTGCCGGCCAGCCGGTGCAGCCGCAGGGCCTGCCGCCCGAAGTCCAGCGCCTCCTGCGGCCGGCCGCTTTCGTACGCGAGCTCGGTGCGGCTGTGCAGGGTCTGGGCCTGGCCGGTGAGGTCCCCGATGCGCTCGTACAGCCGCAGAGCCGCCGCCAGCCGGTCCCGGGCGTCGTCGTGGCTGCCGAGCCGGATGGCCGCCCGGGCCAGCAGGCGGTTCGCCATGGCCTGACCGCTGAGGTCGTCGGCCCGCTCGGCGGCGGCGACCGCGATCTGCTGGGCCGTGAACTGGTCCTGCCACAGGCCCCGGGGGGCCAGGAACGCCGTCACGGCCCAGGCCAGCTGCCAGGCGTACCTCTCGAACCCGGTCGCCGCCGCCTGCCGGACGATCCCGATCAGCACGCCACGTTCGGCGGTGAACCAGTCGAGCGCCGCGTCCCGGTCGGGCACCGGCTCGGCGAAGCTGACCGGCAACTGTGGCGCGGGGGTGACCGGCGCCCACTGTGGTTGCAGGAGCCGGGCGGCCGGGAAGGCGCTGTGCAGGTAGTAGTCGTAGAGGCGGTGCAGGGACTCGCGTTGCGCGTCCTGCGACTCCACGGCATGGACCAGCTCGGCGGCATAGCTGCGCAGCAGGTCGTGCAGCACGTACCGGCCGGGCTGGTGCTCGGTCGCCAGGTGCAGCCGGGTGAGCTCGTGCAGCGACGAGCGTACGGCGGCCGGGTCGTAGCCGGTCAGCGCGGCGGCGACCGGGGCGGTGAAGTCGGGACCCGGGTGCAGGCCGAGCAGCCGGAACAGGCGGGCGGCGGGCCTGCTCAGCGCCCGGTACGACCACGAGAAGACCCGCCGCACGTCGCCGTCGGCCAGAGCGTCCAGGCGGGCCTCGCGCGGCCCGAGCTCGGCGGCGATGGCGGCGAGCGGGAACGCCGGTTTGGCCGCGATCCGGGCCGCGACGATGGACAGGGCGAGGGGGAGCCGCCCCGCCGCCTCGATGACGGCCGCAACGGCCTCCGGCTCGCCGGCGATGCGCTCGGCGCCGAGCCAGGCCGCGAGCAGCTCCCTCGATTCCTCGCCGGTCAGGACGTCCAGGGTGAGCGGCCGGGCCCGCTCGGCCGTGACGAGCCCGCTGAGCTGGTCCCGGCTGGTGATCACCACGGTGCAGTGGCCGGTGCCCGGCAGCAGCGGCCGGACCTGCTGGGAGTCGCGCGCGTTGTCGAGCACGATCAGCATCCGGCGCCCGGCGAGCAGGCTGCGGTACAGCCCGACCCGGGCGTCGGTGGTGGCCGGCATCCGTCCGTCGGGTACGCCGAGCGCCTCCAGGAAGCCGTGCAGCGCCTCCGCGGCGCCGACCGCGTCCTCGTCGTCGTAGCCGCGCAGGTTCAGGTAGAGCTGACCGTCGTGGAACCGGCCGGCCACCCGGTGCGCCCACTGCAGGGCCAGCGCAGTCTTGCCGACGCCGGCGGTGCCGTTGATCGCCGAGATCACCACGGTGGTGGGCCGGTCGGCGTCCAGCAGGGCGTCGAGCCGTGCCAGCTCCGTCCCGCGTCCGACGAACCCGGAGGCGGCGAGCGGCAGCTGCGCGGGCCGGTGCTGTTGCGCGGGCTTGCTCTCCACCCCGGCGCGGTGGTGCAGGATGTCGTCGTGCAGACGGAGCAGCTCCGGCCCCGGGTCGAGCCCGGTCTGCTCGGCCAGCGCCTGCCGGGCCTGGTGGAAGGCGTCCAGTGCGCCGGACACGTCGCCGGTGCGGTACAGAGCGGTCATCAGCTGGCCCCAGGCCCGCTGCCGCAGCGGGTGGCGCTCCACGAGGGCGCGCAGCCGCTGGATCACGTCGGCGTGCGGCATGCCGGCCGCCAGCGCCGCCGCGGCCAGATCCTCCTCGGCCAGGAGCCGCCTCTCCTCCAGCTGCCGGACCCGTCCCTCCAGCGCCGGGCTCAGCGGCAGGCCGGACAGCGGCGCGCCCCGCCACATGCCGGTCGCTTCGGCCAGCTCCAGCGCCGCCCGCTCGGGCGCGCCGCCGGCCAGGGCCGCCCGGCCGCGGGCCACCGCGGTGTCGAACCGGTCCAGGTCCCGTTCGCCCGGCTCGACCCGCAACAGGTAGCCGCCGGGGACGGTGGGCATCCGCTCCGGCTCGCCCACGCCGGGGGACAGGACCTGCCGGAGCCCGCGAACGTAGGTGCGCAGGTTCGCCGCGGCGGAGGCAGGCGGCTCGCCGGACCACAGGACGGAGAGGAGTTCACCGGCGCGGACGACCTCGTTGGGCCGCAACAGAAGCCCGGCCAGCAACAGTCGCTGCTTGATCGAGAGCAGCGGGACCTGGACGCCGTCGCGCGACACGCACAGCGGGCCGAGCAGTCGGAAGTCGAAGCCCACTGTGGATCTTTCCGCTCCGGGCGCCACGCGCGGAAGCTTACCGACGGCGCCCCTGATGTACAGGGTGTGTACGCCCCTGATCTGCGGCCGGCCGCCGGCGAGGCCGGGACCACCGCGGGAACCAGCGGCGTCACCGGGATCAGGGGAGTGGACATCACGACCCTCCCCGCCGCCCCGAGCGGGGCGACCACAGGCACAGAAACAAAAGTGCGTGCCCAGAAGTCTCTGAACACGCACACCGGGAACTGCGCACCACTGCGGAAAATCGGTGTCCGAGGATCGACACACACCAATAGCCCATCGACGCCGGTATTCGAAATCGACGTGATTCCAGTCTAGTGGTTGCGCATGCTCGGACACACGGTAACCCGTACGAGTGGCCGCAGGCTGGGGCGTGGGTCAGCGAAGCTTGGCCCGCGAAGCGGGCGGGCCGGTGCAGTCGCTGGTACTCGATCGAGCCCGCCCGCATCGCAGATGACGGGCGGGCTCGACCTCCGTGGGCGAAGGGGGCGGAGCAAGAGCCGCGCTTCCTGTTCGGGGGATCATCTGTCACCGTTCCGGCGGTTGGCACCCGCGCCGCAACGGCGCGCTCCTGAGAACCACCTGCGTCCCCGTGACCCTCCATCGTGTGCCCCCGCTTCGGTCTCACAGGCGCATTGCCGAGGAGATTGCCGCCACGCCGATCACAACGCCCGCGAGGAAACCGCCGACGCTGCATTGCGCCAGCTCGGATGACTGTCGCACATGCTCATCGCTCGCTTTCAACCGTACCGGAGTAGCCGCGTCCGCGTGCCACGTCGACGGCTGCGCGGACGTCGGCCATCGGGGTCTCGTGCCCGAGGACGCCGTCGATGAGGAACAGCACCTCGTCCGCGGTGAACGGCTTGGCGAGGTAGTAGCTCGCCCCGATCTCCCGGCCGCGCGCGGCACAGCCCGGCGCGGCGGTCAGCAGGAGGACCGGGACTTCGGAGGCCTCCTGGACTCGGATGGTGTGCAGTACGTCGTACCCGTCCAGTCGCGGCATCATGATGTCCAGCACCACGAAGTCCGGCCGCAGGCTCGCAAACGTCCGGACGCCGTCGACGCCGTCCGCGGCGACGTGCACCTCGTGACCGTCCAGTTCGAGCACGTCGCTGAGCAACTGCCGGATCGCCGGGTCGTCGTCGACCACCAGCACCTTGGCCATACCTGTCCTTTCCGAGGGGGACATCAACGAGCGAAAGCGTGGATCATCTGCAGCACGCCGGGGCCGAGGATCACCACAAACAAGGCGGGGAACAGGCAGAACAGCACCGGGAAAAGGATCTTGATCGGCACCTTCTGCGCGATCTCCTCGGCCCGCTGGCGGCGCCGTACCCGCATCTCGGCGGCGTGCTCGCGCAGCACCCCGGCGATCGGGATACCCAGCTCGCCGGCCTGCACCACCGCCGTGACGAACGTGCGGAGCTCTGGGACGGTGGTCCGGGCGGCGAGTGCGCGCAGCGCCGCCGCCCGCCCGACGCCGAGCTGCATCTCCTGCAGGACGCGCAACAGCTCGCGCGCCATCGGCGTGCGGCCGTGCTGGGCGACCTGCGCCATCGCGGCATCGAAGGCGAGGCCGGCCTCGACGCTGATGACCAGCGTGTCGAGGACGTCCGGCATGGACAGCAGCAACTCCTGCTGCCGCTTCAGCGCCATGTTGTAGATCAGCAGGTCGGGGCCGTGGAACCCGGCGGCCGCCCCCACCGCGCCACCGACGACCGCGCCGCCCGCCGCCCCCAGCAACGCGCCGAAGCCCGCTCCGACCAGCAAACCTGCCACCAGCGTGACGCCCTTGAGCGGCACCACCCGTTGCAGCGGCAGGGACGGCGGATTACCGGCGTAGTCGAGGTGCCGCTGCAGGCGGCCCACGACGGCGGACGGGGTCAGCACCGTGCCCAGCCGGCCCAGCTGCCGCCCGAGCGGCGCCCCGAGCCGTTCGGCGAACGGCCGGTCGCGGGGTGCCACGAAGCTCGCCGGCTCCGGCCGGGGCACCGCGTCGAGCAGCCGGGCCACGGCGGCGCCGGCAGGTGCCGTGGCGAACGCCAGCGCCAGCACGAGGACGGCGCCGGTCAGGGCGACGAGCCCGAGGCCCAGCAGGATCGAGGGCGGCACGCTACACCTCCACCTTGACGAGCTTGCGTAGCCAGAGGCCGCCGAGGACGACACCGACCACCGAGGTGCCGAGCATCAGCAGGCCCAGCGGCTCGGTGTAGAGGGGGCGCAGGTATTCCCGCCGGAAGACGAACATCCAGGCACCGAGCACCAGCGGCATGCCGAAGAGGATCAGCGCCGACAGCCGTCCCTCCGCCGACAGGGCGCGTACGTGCCGGTGCAGGCGGGCCCGCTCCCGCATCGTGCCGACCGCCGTCTCGAGCACCTCGGAGAGGCTGCCGCCGACCTCGCGCTGGATGCGGATCGCCATGACCAGCCACGACAGGTCCTGGCTGGCGTTGCGCTCGGCGACGCGCTCGAGCGCCTCCTCCAGGTCGCCGCCGAGCCGGGTCTCCGCCAGCGCCCGGCCCAGCTCGCCGGCGATCGGTTCGCCGCCGTCGCGGACCAGCGCGTCCAGCGACTGCGGCAGCGAGAATCCCGAGCGCAGGGAGCCGACCAGCAGCTGCAGGGCGTCCGGCAGTTGGTTGGCGAACGACCGGGAGCGCCGGGTGGCGCGCAGCCGCAGGTGCAGCCCGGCTCCCCACCAGCCGGCCAGCAGCCCACCCGGTACGCCGGCCCACCACGGCAGCATCATCGGCAGGACCACCGCACCACCCGCCGCACAGCCCGCGCGGATCAGTTGCCACTCCGCCGGGCGCAGCGAGCTACCGGCGCGGTCGAGCATCAGTTCGAGCAGTTGCCGCCGGTCCGGCTCGCGCACGGCCCGCTCCGACACCTCGATGACGGCCCGGATCAGCCCGTTGCCGCCGGCGGTGTCCTCGGCCGGTGCGCCGCGGTCGCCCGCGAACCGGTCGAGCTCCCGCAGGCGGCGCCGGATTCTGTCACGGCCGGAGAAGGGACGCAGGGCCAGCAGCGCCGCACCGAAGATCGCGACGGCCACCACGGCCAGCGTGGGTCCCGGTCCCGGCGCCGGGGACCCGGCAGGCAGCACCGGCAGGGGACCGGATCCCGCCGCCGGGTCGGCGCGGAAGGTGACCGGCGCGTCGGCGTTGAGAACCAGACCCCCGAGCCGCACCTGTACGCGCAGCACAGCAGACCGCCCGGCCAGCGCGGCGGGGACGGCGGCGCGCACCACCGTCGGCGCCGACAGGTCTCCGGCCATGTCGCGGAAGGACGCGCGCAGCGACGAGGCGTCGCCGACGGTCAGGACCCGGCCACCCGAAGCCCCGGCGAGATCCGCGAGACGCTGCCGGTCCACCTCGGCGCCGAAAGCCACCGCGTCCACTGTGGCGTCGGCCCGGGCCGTGGCGCTCAGCAGCCGGTCGGCGCTCAGCTTCGAGGAGGTGTCGGCGCCGTCGGACAGCACGACGATGCGGCGCTCGAGCAGGTCCTCGGGCTCGAGCAGCTTCTGGGCGGCGCTGATGCCGTCGTACAGGGCGGTCCTGCCCTTGGCGGCGAGTCGTGAGATCGTCACGCGGAACGCTGTCCGGTCGGTGGTGGGTGCCAAGGCCACGGCGGCGTCGTCGGAGACCGTGACGACTCCCAGCCGGATGTCCGCGGGTGCGGCCGCGGCGTAGTCGAGCGCCGCCGCGCGGGCGGCGGCCAAGCGGGCACCGGACATGGACCCGCTGGTGTCGAGCACCAGCACGACTGCGCGCGCAGGCACCTTTCCGGACGTTCTGGCGACCGTACGGCTCTGCGCCGCCAGCGTGACACCGTTCGCCGTGACCGCCACGGGCGCACCGGCGAGCGTGGTTCCCGCGGGCAGATGCCGCCCGGCGACGAAGAATTCCACCGCGCCCGGCGACGGCTGCAAGCCCGTGACCACGATGCCCGGCGCGACGGCCGGTGCCGCGGCAGCCCCGTACGCCGGCAGCACGCTCAGCGCCACCAGGGCGCCGGCGGTGATCAGGCGCCGGATCATCGTGGACCGGCCTGGAAGACCTCGACCGGGACCGTGACCCCGTGCACGGCCAGGTGCTCGAGGAACCGCGGCCGCAGACCGGTGGGCTGCAGTCTGCCCCGGAACCGCCCGGCGGCGTCGGTGCCGGCCTTCATATCGAACAGGAACAGGTCCTGCAGGGTGACGGTGCCGGACTCCATGCCGACCACCTCGGTGACATGGGTGATCCGGCGGCTGCCGTCCTGCAGTCGGCTGACCTGGATGATCAGGTGCACCGCCGAGGCGACCTGCTCGCGGATCGCGCGTACCGGCAGGTCCATGCCGGCCATCAGGACCATCGTCTCGAGCCGGGCCAGTGCGTCGCGGGGGGTGTTGGCGTGCAGCGTGGTCAGCGACCCGTCGTGACCGGTGTTCATGGCCTGGAGCATGTCCAGCGCGGCGCCGTCGCGGACCTCGCCGACGACGATGCGGTCCGGCCGCATCCGCAGCGCGTTGCGGACCAGGTCCCGGGTCGTCACGGCGCCGCGGCCCTCCACGTTGGGTGGCCGGGATTCGAGGCGTACGACGTGTTCCTGGTGCAGCTGCAGCTCCGCGGCGTCCTCGACGGTGACGATCCGCTCCTCGGCGGGCACGAACCCGGACAGCACGTTGAGCGTCGTGGTCTTGCCGGAGCCGGTGCCTCCGCTGACGACGACGTTGAGATGCCCGCGTACGCACGCCCGCAGCAGGTCGGCCGTCTGCCGGGTGAGCGTGCCGAAGGCGATGAGGTCGTCGACGGAGAACGGGTCCCGGGAGAACTTGCGGATCGTCAGCGAGGAGCCGTCGAGGGCGATCGGCGGCACGACCGCGTTCACCCGGCTGCCGTCGGGCAGGCGCGCGTCGACCATCGGACTGGCCTCGTCGACCCGTCGACCCACCCGCGAGACGATGCGGTCGATGACCCGGCGCAGGTGGGCCTCGTCGGCGAACTCGGCGCCGGTGGGCTCCAGGCGCCCGCCGCGCTCGACGTAGATCCGGTGCGGGCCGTTCACCATCACCTCGTTGACGCTCGGGTCGCGCAGCAGCGGCTCGATCGGCCCGTGCCCGAGAATCTCGTCGGTCACCTCGCCGGTGATCCGGGCCCGGTCGGCGCTGGTCAACGGGGTCTCCTCAGCGGCGAGGAGTTCCGCGACGGTACGGCGTACCTGCAGTTCCAGCTCGTCGGCGGCGCCCATGTCGTCGTACAGCTTGGGGCCGAGCAGTTCGGCGAGCCGGCGCTGGATGCGCTGCCGCACGTCGGCGAGGGGATCGGGCGCCGGACGGCCGGCGGCGGCCCGTGCCGGGGTGAGCTCGGACCGGGCCGGTTCGGCGGGTCGCTGGCGCTGCGAGAGGTGTTCGCTGAGGCCCATCTCAGCGCCTCCGGCCGAACAACCGGGCCAGCGGGCGGCGCACCGGGTCGTCGTCGCGGGCGCCGCAGCGGGCCGCGAGCTCGGCCATCGCCCGGGCCACCGGGTGTGCGGGCCGCTCGACGGCGAGCGGGACGCCCCGGTTGACGGACAGCGGCACGTCCCGTGAGGACGGCATCAGCACCGCGGCCGGTTGCCCCAGCGCCTTCTCGACATCCGCTGCGGTGAGGCCGACCTCGGAGTCCGCCCGGTTCAGCACGACGAGGCGGCGTTCCGCCGGGTACTGCAGCATCTCGAAGGTGGTGAGGGTCAGCCGGGCGCTCTTGAGGGCGGGCAGGTCGGGCGTCACGACGAGGGCGAACCAGTCGGTGCGGTCCAGCGCGGCCAGCACCTGGTCGCTGACGTACGGCGGGGTGTCCACGACGATGTAGTCGTACATCGGCTGGAGCACGCCGAGCAGCTCGGTGACCAGCTCGCGGCCCACTTGGTCGCCCTCGGCGGGCCCGGCCGGGGCCAGCAGCGCGTCGATCCCCGAGCGGTACGGCGTGATCAGCGACCGGACCCCGTCCTCGTCCAGCCGGCCGGCCATGGCGACGGCGTCCGCGAGGCCGCGGTCCGGTGGGAGCTGCAGCATGATGCCCACGTCGCCGAACTGCAGGTCGAGGTCGACGAGGCAGACCCGGCGCCGCCCGCCGCCGGCCAGGGTCACGGCCAGGTTGGTGGCGACCGTGCTCTTGCCGACGCCGCCCTTGCCGGCGAACACCGTGATCACCTGGGCGCCGGCGGCGGGCGGCGCCGGGTTGAGCCGGCGTGAGAGCTCCAGCGACCGGGCGCACGCGGCGTCCACGGCGGCGGTGTCCCCGGCCGCGACGACCTCGCGGATGCCCGCCCGCATCGCCTCGGCGAGCATGTCCACCTCGACGGTGTCGCGCAGCAGCACGACACCGAGCGCGGGCCGCTCCACGCGCTGGCGGTTGGTGAACAGGACTGCCTCGGCGAGGGGGACGCCGGGACCCAGCACCACCAGCTGTGCCTCCGGGTGGTCGGCCAGCAGCGCCGGCAGCAGCGCCGTCTCCGGTACGGCGTACGCCGGCTCGGCCGTACCGGGGAACCCGTCGGAGGAGCCCGGTTCACAGTAGATGCTCGTCGTCATCACACGCGCCGATCAGGGGAAGAGGGAGTTGTTGTCGACGCCCTCGTCGGGCTCCACGGTGGCGGTGTCGTCCAGCAGCGCGAGCGACAGCACACCGGTCAGCGAGACGTGCAGCAGCTTCTCCGCCTCGGCCTGGGTCACGGCGACGGTGACGAGCATGACGGCGGCCGCCTTGGCGCCGGAGGAGGCCGTGGTCGCCGTCGCGTCCGGGGCGCCGTCGCGGGCGGTCACCGCACCGGCCACGCCTCGCTCGCCGACCGCGATCACCTCGACGCGCGGCAACAGCAGGCGGGTGGCCTGGTTGTAGTCGTGACCGCTGCTGAGCCCGTCGCCTGCGGGCACCCGGCCGCGGCCCTCGCGCATCGTGAAGGTGGTGAAGACGGCGACCCGCGAGCCGGGACGGACGTATCCGGCGACCCGGGCGGCGGCGGTCACCTGCACGCTGACGGCGAGCTTGCCGTCCGGTACGGCGAGGCCGCCGGTCACCTCGCTGGGCTCGGCGAACATGCCGCGCAGCAGCAGCCGGCTCGCAGCCACGTCGGCGGTCAGCACGAGGCCGCCGAGTTGCTCGTCCAGCTCCCCGAGAGCGTTGGCCGGCACGGTGGCGGCCGGCATGGCGACGCGTTCGACGTACCCGCCGTCGCGCACGGCCGCCGCGCTGGTGCCCGCCGGGATGAGCTGTTTGGTGACGAGCACCCAGACCGCCTCCCGGCCGGCCAGGGCGCGCTGGTCGGCGCCGCGCACGTACGCGACCACCGCCAGGCAGCCGGCGCCCGCCAGGACGGCCGCCACCAGCACCGCGAGAAGCCGCCGTCTCATGTCTGTTCTCCCTGTGTCAGCCGACGAGATTGACGATCGCCGTGCCCAGGTCGGGGCCGCCGATCTCCGCGCCGGTCGTGGGGACCAGGCCGCGAACGAAATAGCCGTAGAGGCACCGTTCGGGGCCGCCGCACAGCCGGCGGCCGGTGAGCCAGGAGGGCGCGGAGAAGCCCGAGAGCTCGTAACCGGTGAGGACGAAGGAGGCGAAGCCGCTCAGGTGGTAGGTCGTCCCGGAGCCTTGCGACCGGACGGTGTCGTAGATGGGTATCAGGATGACGTCGCGCGCCTGCACGGTTTCGCGCATCGCGTCCTTGCACGGCTGCGACACCGAGTTGCCGGTGTCGCCGCTGAACGTGCCGTCCGCCTCGACGGTGACCGCGCACGAGCCGGACGGGTCGTCGAGCCAGCCGAAGCCGCCCGGCCGGTCCCAGCCGGACGGGCCGGCCGGGCAGGTGCTGAGCCCGCGGTCGTCCTTGAGCCGGACGACCCGCTCGGCCGTCTGCGGCGGTACGCCCATCGACGGCGCCGGCCAGAACGTCGTCCCGTTGTCGGTGAGCTCGCGCCACTCGCAGAGCGAGAACGTCACGGCGAAGCCCTCCGTCGTCCGGGGCGGCCCCCAGGCGACGCGCGCGCAGGCGCCGACGGTGGTGCCGTCGTGCCCGCCGCTGAGCGCACCGGCGAACACCGGCGGCAGTGCGGTCGTACCGTCGGGCAGCCGGGTCTCGACCCGGACCTCGGCGTACGGGACCGCCTGCGGAACAGTTCCCAGGCAGCCGGTCCGGTTGTCCGCCGGGGCGGGGCATCCGGGCAGGCCGGGGCCGGTACCGCAGATGGCGGTCACGGTCGCCGCCGCATCGGCGGCGTTGCCGTCCGCGTACCGGCGTGCGGTGGTCATCTGGGCGGCGCACTGCGCGGGCGAAGTGGCGCAGGCCTCGCCGACCGCCCACGCCGCCGCATCCGCGCCGCTCTGCAGCTGCTCGCGTTCGGCGTAGAGCCGGCCGACGTCGACGACGATCGCGCCCACGCCCAGCAGGACGCCGACGCCGAGCAGCACCGCGACGATCGCGGCGACCGCGCCGTCGTCGCCGTGGCCCGGAGGGTGCCCGGTCATCCGACGCATGGCATGACTCCTCGCGCGACGATGGTGAAGGATCCGTCGGACCGGCCGCCGAAGAAGCTCATCAGGGAACCCACGGGGGTCACCGGGCGGAAGGCGTGCGACACCCGGACCACGGCGTCGGCGCCGAGGTCGTCGACGCACACGCTGATCTGCAAGGAGTCGACCGTGACCGGGCCGGCCGCCGCCTGCACCCGGGCGCGGCCGTCGAGTCCCAGGGCGGTGGCCCGGGCGCCCTCGCGGGCCGCCTCGGTCAGCGTGATCTGGGCGTTGAGTGCGCGGCCGAAGTCGATGACGCCGAAGAGCACGAGCAGCAGCAGGGGAAGCACCAGGGCCAACTCGACCGCGGCCGCTCCCTGGTCGCCGGGGGCGGGCGTGGCCGGCAGGGTGGGCCGGCCACGTCCCTCCCGGCTCACGGCGTCGGCGCCTGCACCTGGTCGGCCACGCCGCCGAACATGGCGCTGAGGTTGTCGCCGAGCAGGATCACGGCGCCGATGATGACGACCGCGATGAGGGCCACCATCAGGCCGTACTCCACCGCAGTGGCACCCTCGTCGTCGTGGGGGCCCGGGTTGGCCAGGCTTTGGATGACACGAGTGACCATGAGAACTCCTCGGTTGTTTCGGTGTTGCGCTTTGTAGTCGTCCTGCAACTCAGGGTCATGAGGGCTTTCATGAGCTTTTCTTGAGATTTTCTCGTCGGCCTGCGTCGGCCATGACCGTTCACCGGCCATGACCGTCCACCGGGTCTGACTGGTCAGGCAGCCTGGGCGCGGGCCGTCCAGCGGTACTGGCGTTGCCTGCGGACGCGGGGTCGTTCGCGGCGTGGTGCGGGCAGGGCGTGGGGGTGGCGACCCTTGGCGTTGCGCCGGCGCAGGTATCTGTGCAGTTCACCGGCGATGGGTCCCGCTGCGACCGAGGTGCGTGTCGATCAGAGGGTTACACCGTTGTTCGTCCAGTCCCGCGGATGCTGCGAACGCGATTGATCGAGCCATACCGGGCCGCGTTGTCGACGTGAAACGCATGGCCAACGGACGGAGCGGAGAGGCTGACATTGACCTCGGCAACATGGTATTTCAGATCAAAGAGGGCAAATCGAAGGGTGTCACCGGCCAAATCGAGGCAACTGCGGCCTCGACCGGCAGAAGAGTGATCGGCTACGCACCGGACATGACGGATGCCGCTTGGCGAAACGCGGCCAGGCAGGGCATTGCAATCGCTCGAACTCCCGATGAACTCGTGGCGATGGTAGGGGAGATGGGATGAAAGGGGCATTTTTGATCTCGAGTGGTCCACGCCTCGCCGAAGACGTAAGGACTGCGCTGGTGAGAAGAGGAGCGGTTTCCACTCAAGACGGAGTGACTCAGCTAGAGGATGAAAACGGACGTCTTTCTCCACCTTCAACAATTTGAACCCAGCCTACGATGGGAAGTGGCGCCAAGGCCCTTACGAGGTGAAAGGGAGAGGAACTCCGCCCGACATGGAGACGGCGGTCGCTTGCTGGATCGAGTGTCGTTGGGAGACGTTTTTTGCGGAGCTCCTTGCATCCTTGGCGCAGGATTTGTCAGCGCCCGCCTGGGTGCTCGACGGCGACGGTGTTCTTTGGGAAGCCGCCAAACCGGGGGAACTCACTCTGAGACCCTCGCTGAACAGCTGCGCCAGCGTGGGATGAACGTCCTTTGCGCCGCCGTCAGCATCAGCCTTGGCACCGCTGCCGCTGAGAATTCGCCCAAGCTTGCAGAGCCGGCTCCGGATGTTCTCTCGCCAGGGGACCAACGACAAACCCCCACCGAAGCCGTTCACGAAACGTGAATGACTTTGGTAGGGGTTAACGTGTCCGAGCCCAACACTCAAGACAAGCACACGGTGATCGCGGCCAGGGAGCTGCTGTGTGCCCTCTGACGCTGTCCACGGGGACGCTTTCGGCGCCCTTCAAGTGGCCGCGGGACGCGACCGCCGCCTATGGCGCAAGTTTGTGCCCCTGCCGGGAGCACGTCACAGAACATCGACCAATGGCGCTGGACGGATTGGTGGCCGTGACACGAAATCTCAGGCCGGGAAGGTACCCGGCTGCACCGTGGGACGGCCGAAATAGAAGCCCTGAGCCAGGTCGCAGCCGAACTGCTGGAGTACCTCGAGCTGCTGCTCGGTCTCCACGCCCTCGGCGACGACGGTGAGATCGACCGCGTGCGCCATGGCGATGATGCTGCGCACGATGGCGTCGGCGTCACGGCTTTCGCCGAGGCCGTTGACGAACGACCGGTCGATCTTCAGCGTGTCCAGCGGCAGCCGACGAAGCTGGGCGAACGAGGAGTACCCGGTTCCGAAGTCGTCAATGGCTAGCCGGACGCCGAGCTCGCGCAGGGCGTTGAGCCGCTGGGTGGCCGCGGCTTGATCGCGCATCAGCATGCTCTCGGTGATCTCCAGGCAGAGCGCGCTCGCCGGTAGCCCGCTGCTGTCCAGCGCCGCCCGCACCGTCGAGGTGAGCTCCGGGTCGTCCAGCTGCGCCGGGGACAAGTTGACCGCCACGTGCAGGTCCGGGTGGGTTACCGCGCGGCGCCGGGCCACCTCGTGGCTGGTCTCCCACAGCGTGTGCGGGCCGATCTCGAGAATCAAGCCGCTCTCCTCGGCGAGCGGGATGAACTCGACGGGCGAGATCGGGCCGTGCACCGGGTGGTTCCAGCGCAGCAGCGCCTCGACGCCCACCATGCGGGCGGTGGGCAGCTGAACGACCGGCTGGTACGCCACCCAGAGCTCGCCGTTGTCGGTCGCCGCCCGCAGGTCCTGCTCAAGGCCGAGCCGGCGCTGCATCCGCTCCCGCAGCGCCACGTCGAAGAACTCATGCCGACCGCGCCCGCGTGTCTTCGCCTGGTACATCGCCAGGTCAGCGTCGCGCAGTAGTTGCTCGGCGGTGCGCAAGTCGGCCGGTTCGGCGAGGACGATGCCGACGCTCGCGTCGATGTGTAGCTGGCGGCCGTCGATCACGACCGGTTCGCGCAGCACCGCCCCCACTCGCTCGGCCAAGCTACGCACCTGGTCCGGCCCGGTCACGTCGGCGGCCATGATGGCGAATTCGTCGCCGCCCAGCCGACTAACCAGGTCGGTACCGCGCACCGCCCGGCGCAGCCGCTCGCCGGCCACCTGCAGAACCTTGTCGCCGATGGCGTGGCCGAGCGAGTCGTTGATGACCTTGAACTTGTCGAGGTCCACGAAGAGGACTGCGGTACGCGTGGTACCCCGAACGGCGGTGATCCGCTGCATGACCAGCGCCCGGTTCGCCAGACCCGTCAGCGGGTCGTGGCTGGCCTCGTAGGCCAGCCGCTGCCCGATCGCGCGCTGCTCGGTGATGTCGGTGAACGAGGCCACTGTCGCGTAGGGCGCGCCGGTCTCCGCGTTCAGCGGGTGACAGCTCAGCGAGATCCAGACCTGTCGCCCGTCCGGGCGCCGTACTCGCACCGCCCGACCGTTCTGGGAGCGCCCCGTGCGGCGCGTCTGACCCACCGGTCCCATCAACGCCGAGTTGCATAGCTCCGAGCCGGCCACGTCCGCCGCAGTTACCCCGAGGATCTGTTCCGCCGCGGGGTTGACCGACTCGACGAGCCCGGTCGCGCCGACCACGAGTACGCCTTCCTCCAGCGCGGACACCACAGTCGTGTAGTGCTGCTCGGCTTGGCGCAGTGCCGCCTCGCTCGCCTTCTGCGCGCTGATGTCGCGCAGGATCACCTGGAACGCCGGCCGGCCCTCCCACAGGGTCCGCACCGAGACCGACTCGGCCGGAAAGACGCTGTCGTCCAACCGGACCATCTTCGCCTCAGCCGGCTCGGACGCCGCGCCGAGGGCGTCGAGCGTGGCAAGTCGGCCCATCATTTCCGGTACCGAGTCGGGATGCACGAAGTCGGAGATACGCCGGCCGATCAGGTCGGTGCTCGACGTGGCACCCATGTACCGCAGGGTGGCCGGGTTGGCGTACACCACGAGCCCGTCCTGGTGTACCGCGATCGCGTCCGGGCCGAGCTCGACCAGTGCCCGGTACCGCTCCGCCAGGTCGGCCAGCGCCTGCCGGGACTCGTGCCGGTCGGTAACGTCGGTCGCGATGCCGACCATCGCCCGCTGGCTGCCCTCGCCGACGACCCGGGCGCGGAAGTAAACCCAGCGGGGGGCGCCGTCCGACGCGACCGACGGCTGCTCCAACTCGAGGTCCTGCCACACGATCGCGGTGTTCGCCGCGGTGATCATCGGCGCCAGCAGTTCGCGCAGCCGCGCACCGAGCGCGGTGTCGTCGGCACCGGGCATGCCCAGAACCTCCGCGAAGCCCGGACTCCACCTCAGCGTTCCGTCGGACAGCGCCAACCGCCACATCACCATCGAGCTCGCCGACAGAGCCAGCTCGACGACGTCCTCCCGGCCACCGCTACGGGTGAGCCAGTCCAGGTCCACGAGGTCCGTTCTCATGCTGTCCGATCCGCCCGCCTTGTCCCCACGCTTGCGGTTACATCATCGGCGTGGCCGACTCGATGCTGAGATGCAAGGGTGCTGCGGGAAACCGGACACCGGGGACGCCATGCGGGCAGTGAGCGGCAACGGGGCGGCGGTAGACCGAGCACTGCACGCCGGTACCCTCGCATGTCCGCGCTGCGGCGAGGCGTTGCGGCCGTGGGGGCGGGCCCGGCCGCGCACCATCCGGATGGGTACGGCAGCGCAGCGTACGGTACAGCCGCGGCGGGCGCGGTGCGGCTCCTGCGGTACCACCCATGTGCTGCTGCCCGAGTGGATGCTGCCGCGCCGGGCGTACGCGGCCCGGGTGGTCGCGAACGTACTCGCGGCCCGGTCGCGTGGCATCGGGTACCGGCGCATCGCCCGGCGAATGCGACTGCCGGCGGCGACCGTGCGGGACTGGGTGCACGCCCTCCCTTATCTCCCTCTCCACCACGGGGCGGAACCGGCCCCTGTGGCCGCGCGCAACACGAGTCCGCGCCACCCCGCCGACATGCGGCTGTCAGCTCGACCGCCCTGACCCCGATGAGTGCCGCGGGCCCGTTCGGATGCGGCGGGCGACGCGACAGGCAAAGGACGGACGATGGTTTTGCGCGGAATCGACATCTGCGGCGTGGGTACGGTGACCGGCTACGGCTGGGGTACCGGGCCGTTCTGGGACGGCCTGGTCTCCGGGAAGCCGGCCGCCACCCTGACCCCGGGTTACGGCCTCGATGGAAACGAGCTCGCCTGGGTGGCGCGAGTGCCGGACGGCGGCGAAGGGGCCGACGGCCGCAGCCGCTTCGCGCGAGCCATGCGGGCCGCCGCGCGCGCCGCCATCACCGATGCGCGCGAGCGCGGCTGGCGCCCCGGCCGACAGGTCGGCCTGCTGCACGCGGTCGTACTCGGCGAGGTGGACCTGTGGCGGAACTTCTACCGCAGCGGGCCGCCGAAGCAGATGCGCGACTACCTCGCGCAGATGCCGTCGACGCCGATGTCCACGCTCATGCAGGAGTACGGCTTCCACGGGCCGGCGATGAACGTGTCGGCGATGTGCGCGTCCGGCAACGCCGGCATGCTGACCGCGAAGGCGTGGCTGGACGCCGGGATCGTGGACGACGTCGTGTTCGTCGCGACCGACCTGTCGCTGACGCCGGACAACCTCGAGCAGTTCGTCCGGTTGGGCGTCGCCGTGGCCGACACGGAACCGCTCGACGGCTGCCGGCCGTTCCAGGAGGGCAGCCGCGGTTTCGTCATGGGTGAGGCGTCGGCCGCGATGGTGCTGTCCCGGCAGACCGACCGGGCATACGCGCGGATCCTCGGCGGCGCGATGACGCACGACGGGCACCATGTCACGTCCATCGAGCCAGGGCTGTCCGAGGTGCAGCGATGCTTCCGCGAGGCACTCGCGAACGCCGGCGTGTCGCCGTCGGACGTGCGGTACCTCAACGCGCACGGGCCGGGAACCGCGCAGTGCGACCGGGCGGAGGGGACGGTACTGGAGACGTTGTTCCCCGCCGAGGCGCGGGTGTACTCGGTCAAGCCGCTGGTCGGGCACTGCCAGGGCGCGGCGTCGGCGGTCGAGGTCGCCGCGGCGGCGCTCGCCTACGAGCACGGCGTCATCCCGGCCTCGCCGATCGTCGCGCCGGCGCATCCGCAGCTGCTCGACGGCGCCACTCCCATGGACGGGGGCATCACCGTCAAGTCGTCGCTGGGCATGGGCGGGCACAACTCGGTACTGGTACTGGCGCCGCCGGCCTGAATGGGGCACACCCACGACCTGCGCCGCCCGCAGGACTGATCGTCGAGGACGGCATCCCCGGGATCGTCCAGGGCCCGCCGGCTCGGCCAGCACCTGTCCGGGGTGCGCGGCGGGTACGCCCCACGTGACAATCAATGACCGCAATCCGCGATAGGGGCGGCACCCGCACCGGGTGCCGCCCCTATGACGTGCCCACCGACGGCCGCTCTCCGAGCTCCTTTTCCTCCGGTCCCTGGCGCGCCGGGACTCAGTCACACCGCTACGCGTACGGCGTTCGGACCAGCCTGACGGTGATCAGCTCAAATGCCCGGTGGGGTGTTCGATCGAACTCGCGCTCGTCCTCTTCGCGCCACTCGCGCCAGCCTGATACAGGCACCGATCATCCTGCTGTTCCCTGCCTGCGAGGCCCACGCCACCGATCCGCGTTCATGGCGACATCAAGATCCTCGGGCCGTCATCAAGCGGCAGAACCCCTCCATCAGCCACGGTGTCGGCATGCTGGTGATGGGTCACGCTTGGCTCAGGGTGGCTTCGACGGTGACCCAGCGCGGGATCCGGCGGCAGATCGCGACGGCCGGCTCGGATGGGACCTACTTGATCCGGCGGTCGCAGCGCCGGTACGCGCGCAGGTCGGCCTCTGCACCATGCAACTGGCGGCGCACTTCCTGCCCACGGCCTCCGTAGCCTGCATGACTGCCGGCGTGCCGCGGGCATACCGGCCCACAAAGCCCACTCCGTTTTATCCCGCTGGCGTTTCGTTCAAACCCAAACCACGCAGGATGTTGTCGCGGTCCGCGTTTCCGCGCAGCGCGGTCAACGAATTCAAGCGGCCCAGCAAAGTCGTGGAAGATGCGGGACATTTCAAGTCTTGAATCGCCGACAAGGTCTTTTCGAAACGTTGGATGCGGCTTTCAAGGTCCGTTCCACTCGGAAGGTTCGCATTCTTGAGCGCCACCTGCGCGTTCACTTGGGCTTGAGTGGGTGGGCAGCGACCGGGAACATTCACCCCGGTAGGACCCACGCGGTCGGCCGTCGCGTCCGGATTGCCCGGGCTGAAACCCAGCGCCGGCACCAAAGCGTTGATGTTACCGGAGCCGGCTCCGGCGTTCCCCGTCGCTCCACTCGCGGCCGCGTCACCGGATCCGGCGGCTCTATCCGCTGGCGTTTCGTTCAAGCCCAAACCACGCAGGATGTTATCGCGGTCCGCGTTTCCGCGCAGCGCGGTCAACGAATTCAAGCGGCCCAGCAAAGTCGTGGAAGATGCGGGACATTTCAAGTCTTGAATCGCCGACAAGGTCTTTTCGAAACGTTGGATGCGGCTTTCAAGGTCCGTTCCACTCGGAAGGTTCGCATTCTTGAGCGCCACCTGCGCGTTCACTTGGGCTTGAGTGGGTGGGCAGCGACCGGGAACATTCACCCCGGTAGGACCCACGCGGTCGGCCGTCGCGTCCGGATTGCCCGGGCTGAAACCCAGCGCCGGCACCAAAGCGTTGATGTTACCGGAGCCGGCTCCGGCGTTGCCCTGTTCGGCGGCCTGGCTCATCCCCGTGCCGACCGCGAGCGCCGAGCCGAGCAGCGCTGCGGCGGCACCTCCAATCACCAGCTTGCGCGTCCGGCTGCTGACTCCGCGTCGATACATGCACGGCTCCACTTCGTCTCGGTACTGCTTGTGCCGAGATATACGAGCAATGATGTGGCAGTAGTTCATGACGCTGAGCAAGCGTTCCTTAAAGTTTCTTTAACGAGACTCCCGGGGCGTGCAGCCGCCAGCCACCTTCCGGCTGGACGAGCTGCCGGTCAAGCTGTTGGTTGAGCGCGGCGATACCGACGCGCTGCGCGCCTGCGCCGATGCAATTGGCAGGCTCGCGAACCGCTGGTTGAGTTGTTGGTCGAGCGCGGCGACATTGACGCACTCCGTGCCTACGCCGATGCTGGTGAGTCTTGGCCGCTCACGGCTGGTCGACGTGTTAGCCGAGCGCGGTGACTTCGAGGCACTGCGCGCCCGCGCTGACGCCGGCGACTCTCACGCCGCCGGTCGACTCGCCGAGCGCGGTGACTTCGACGCACTGAGTCGACCTGTTCGCCGGCGTCGACGGGCTCGCCTACGTCCGCCACCGTTCCACGTCGGCCGGATCAAGGTCAGCGCGTAAGCGCAGGTGCCGTACGGGATGGCGGAAGCGCCGCCGGTCGTACGCCTGGTCGACCACGATCTCGGCGACCAGCAACGGCTCGACTCGGACGTAGGGCTGCGGCTCGCATCGGTCGAGCCAGCCGGCCAGGCCGCAGGCAGCGGCTACGGCCACGGGTGGACGCCGGTCCGCTTCTCGGCCAGCGCGAGCAGTGGCAGGGGACGACGTGCCAGCGCTGTGGTGGGACGCCACTGCGCAGTCTGCTCACGGTCGGGCAAGGAAACCGCTGGGATGGGTCCGGCGCGATCTGGTCACCCACGGCTCGACCCCCGATGCAGGGAGACCGAAAATGATCGCGTTCCGGAGAGACGGAACCGGTGGTCAGGCGCACCTGACCACCGGAATGCTTAGATGAAGCACGAATGCTTCGAACTGGTGTCGAGGACTAACGCAGCGGATACGTACACGGTCATCGCCTCAAGGGAAGTAGTGCGTGCGCTGTGACCCGGGCCATTCCTGCCTCTCGCGACGCGGTTACGGAGCCCCTGACATGGCCAAGTTCACCGACGGGTTCGAGCGTCTCCCCCCGGGCTGGCGACGGCCGACGCCGAGGAGATGGGCCCGTCAATCCGCAAGATCAGCGAAGGTGGCCGTCTGAGCTTGAGCTGACTCGCCACGGACTGCCGGTCGACCCGCGGGCGGCCACCAGCCAGCACCTCGGCCAGTGTGCTCGCCTCGCCGCACCCTCAAGGTCAGGCTCAATGCGGCAGATCAGGTTCCCGGCAGGCAACCCATTCATGACGGCGTAGAGCTCAGCGGGCTGCCCGGCGAAGGTAGGCGACCTGGCCGCCCTCGAGAACGTGCAGGAACTCCCAGCCACGCGTCTCCAGCAGCTCAACTGCGGTGAAGACGACATCCGCCCTGGCGAGGAGGCCGGCATGGCCGGCGCGGAAGCTGGCTGCGTCTCCGCTTGTCAGGAAGATGTACCGGAAGGGAAAGCCGTCCACGTTGGCACGCCCGGAGAGAATATCCTCAGCGAGGAACTCACGCGACGGCCGGGGGAGCGTCATGCCGGCACCAGCTCATCGATGATGTCGCCGGCGATCTCCGCGGCGGCCTTGCGCAGCTCGGCGTCGCCACCAGCAGCACCGGCCGCGGGAACCAGGTGGATGGTCGCGTAGGCATTCCCGGTGCGCACGTCGACCTGAATGCCGCGCAGATTCAGCGGCTGGGAGACGAACGCCTCGTCCCCGACCCCGGCCAGCGCCTGGGGCTTCACGAGAGTGGTGCTGACGGTCTGCCAGCCCGCGTTGGCGCCGGCCTGGTTGGCCCACACCGACAGCTTCGCGGTTATCGAGATGGTGCTGCGGTCCTCCGGACCCCACCTGCACTCGATGATCTTGCTGAAGTCCTCAGACCCGGTCGACCTGGTCTCCGTTCCCTCGCCGCCGACTTTGAGGCGCTGTCCAGCGGCACCGGTCAGCTCCGGGCACTTCACTCCGGCAACGCTCCACTTGTGCGTGACCGGCGGCAGCGAACGGGATGCCACCGGGCCGGACGGAGTGGGAATCGTCGAATCAATCGGAGAGACGTCCGGACTCGAGCATCCGGCAAGGGCGGTCGCAGCGACCAATCCCCACGCGATCGGCCGGCCTCTCATGCGTTGACCGCCTGCGGCCACTGGCCCCGAGGAAGCCCCGTGTGATCGCCGTACTCGTTGGCGAGCTCGTTGATCCGGGCAACCACCCCGGCCAAGCGGCTCGCCAGACTGGCGAGGTAGTTGAGGATCAACGAAACCGCTTGGCCGGTCCCCTCGGACGCGTGATTCGAAGCTTGCAACGCGCCCGCCACGTCGGTCGCTGCCACCTCGGCCACGTCGGCGCCGACAGCGGTGAGCGTGGAGACGACGTCCGACACCTGAGTGGTCAGGTCGGCGACGAAATCGACGTTGGCCTCTGCCACGCCGGACAACCAGGTGCTGGTGGCCGTTACCTTGCCGACCACGGCGTCGATCGCGTCGGCCTGATCTTGGACCCGGATCTTGTAGGTCTCGTGAGCCGGCCCGCGCCAGCTGTCAATCTTGCCGGACGGGGTCAGATCGGGGCCGATGTCGGACAGCGGAGTCTTGATCTTGGTGCCCCAGTCCATGCCGACCTCGAAGAGAGAGAAGACCGGGATGGAGCCGTTCACCGACTTCTGCACCGTGTCGAGGACCGAGTTGACCTTCTCCTGGACCTGAAGGATCACCGCCTTGACCTTCTCGCAGCCTTCCTGAAGGTCGTCGAAGAGCCAGTCGAAGGGCTTCTGCCAGAAGTGCCGATCATTCAGATAATCGTTCACGCGCTGGATGAAGCCGTTGACCGCGTTGAGCAATCCGTTCCAGGCGTCCTGAATGTGCTGAATTCCCTGCTCCAGCACCGACACCCCGTCCCGGAAGGCCCCCAGCAGGGCGGGTGCGAAGGTCTGGTCGGTGCCGGTCGCGCCCGGAGGCAGCGGATTACTCACAGTTCCTCCCGTTGCCTCAGGACTGCTTCGCGATGTCGTCGAAGTTCTGCGCCGTGTTCGCGTCGGCGTTGTCGTACCAGTCGGCATTGTTCTTCAAAGCGACGGCCATGGCTTCGAACTGGCCGGCACCCTGCTGAAACAATGCGTTGAGCCAGTCGAACATCTTCTGGTAGCCGGCGTTGAGGTCGCTGGTGGTGGCGACACCGATCGGTCCGTCGACGATGACCGAGAATGCACTCGGCTGAAGGCTCTGACCTGCGGCAAGCGAGACGACGGACAACATGCGGTCGGCCAGGCCCTCCCACTTCTTGGCCTCTTCATACAGACCCATGGTCGCGACCTGAAGGTTCTCCTCGGAGAACCAGTTGTAGTCGCCCATCATCTCTCCCCGAGGTCAGCGAACTGGGCCCGGACAGCGAGTAACGCCTCGCGAGCATCCTTGGCAAGGTCACCGGCGTCATCCTCGCGCAGCCCATGCTCATTCACCGACGCGCCGACAACGCGAACACCCTCGACATGCAGGCGGAAAAGCCCACGCGGCCCGACCACATGTCGTTGCTCACCGCTGTTCATGGCCCGCAGGAAGCGATCCGACTTGGCCAAAGAGACAGCAGCCCGGTCGATCTTCCGGCGCGCGGCCTCGACCCGGCCGACCTGGTCGTCGAACTCCGGCTCCGGCTCGCTGTGGACCACCGCCGCGCTGGGCGAGGGAAAGGAACGGCCATACCGAGTCAGCACGAGTTTCGCGATACCGGCTTTCTCTCGCGCAAGCTGCAAAGCCTGCAGAACGGCCGACGCTACCCCGTGCGGACCAACCTCGTCCCACCAGCCGTCAGTGATGCCGATCTGGACGACGGCACCGGTCAGATCGACCACGCAGTAGACCGTGCCAGAGGCATCCGAGCCCTCGATGGCGTCAAGCCCGCGCACGGGGATGCCGGGACGGGCACCCTGCACCTCGTCCTCGAGGTTGGTCACGAACCGGCTGATGTCACCGATGCGATATGCATCGAAATCCGTAGTCAGACCTTCCCCCGCTCTTCCACCTTGATCATGCTAGCCAAGCGAGGCAAGGTCATAGACCGGCGACCTGCTCTGCCACCGGCACGTCAGGGTGTCCAGGTGGCGACCGCATGCCCCCGGCAACGGGTGAAGCATTCCACGAACTCGCCATGGGCATCCACGTAGCAGGTGACCGTGTCGCTCGCGTCCACGCCCGGGATCCGGTCGAGCCCGCTGACGGGTTCGTCACGCGGCGTCACCGCGATCGTGTTCTGGAGCTGCTCAGCGAAATGGCGGGCGTCGGCAAGGCGCGGGTCGTCGGGAGCGATGGACCGTGTCGTTCTCAACATCTTTGTCCCCGAACCCCCTGCCGAAGCACTCGCAATTGACCGCGCCGACCGGTTGATCTTGCCTCGGTCGCAGGTCACGATAGCTCACGCCCGCCCTCAGGACGGCCCGCGTCCAACCGCTGCTGACGATAGGTTGTGCCCATGCAGCCAGCATCCGGACCCATGAACCATGAGGTCGACGCGGCGGTCGTGCTCAGCGGCCGGTTCGATCCCAGGCCATATCCATTCCCCTACCTCGCCGTCGTCGCGAACATGGGCATGTCGGGGACCATCGTGTCGGCGTTGATGACTGCTGTCGGGATGTTGAAGGAGCACGGCTGGGAGCTGGTGAGCGTCGCCGACACGGGCGGGACGGTGCTCCAGCTCACTGCATTCCTCAAGAGAGTCTGAGGCCCCGCCGAAATCCCTGATGGCCGGGTAACGCTCGTACTGTCGCCGCGATCGACGGCCCTGCGTCCGCCACGGCTTCGAAACACGACGGCGGGCCGCGGGAGCCGGCCCGTAGTCCAGCGGCCTCACCGATCCCCTGACCCGTCAATTGACGACGACTGCTCGCCGTCATGATCGTTCCGTCGCCGCCGATGAGCGTCGCCATCGTGGTGTACGACACGAGCGTGCACGCCTTTGTGCGGCCCACCGCCCTGCCTCCTTGCCTCCGGAGCGCTTGCCGTCGCCTTTCTTGGTGGGCGGCGCTGAAGGTGACGGCTCAAATGGGTGGGACGGCGATTCTGGTCCCGTCGACGCTGTCGTCGAGGCCGTCGGCGCCGGCCTGGTCTGGTCTGGATGGTTGCGTCGGGTGCCTGATCACGGTCTGGCGTGCAGATGTCGGCAAGAGCGGTGGGCTTGCGTCTCCGTGTTGCAAGTGGACGCCCTCCGGCCGACACCGAGCTGGAAGGCCGCTTCCTCGGCGGGCGACCGCCATACGGATACCTGCTCGCTGACGCCGGGCCGCACCCGAACCCCGGCAAGGCCGCCGAAGGCACGCGTCTGCACCGGCTGCAACCGGACCCGCTGGCCGGGCGCCCCGTCGCAGCACCCGCCCCTACCTGTTCCGCGGACTCATCAACTGCGCGCTCTGCGGACGTCACATGGTCGGCAACCTCAACCACGGACGTCTGTACTACCGGTGCAAGACGTCACGCGACTTCGTGCGCCAACACGAGGTCGCCCACCCGCCGATGGCGCACCGCATCCTGCGCCGCGGGTACTCGTACCGCCGCAAGCCGGAGGTCGCCGGCACGCGGGACCAGGGCCAGATCTTCATCTGCTACCAGCGGGACCTGGAGGCCGGGTTCGCCACCATCCAGCGCCGGCTCAGCGGCGAGGCGCTGGAGCGGTACACGCTGCCGTTCGGCGGCGGGTACTACTTCGTGCTGCCGGGCGGCGGCGCCTTCCTCGGCGAGAGCATGCTGGCGGCCTGAGGCTGTCCACCGGGGCTTCGCGCCCCCAGAAGTTGGCACGTCGTTTTCGGCCCAGCCGTTGGAGTGGTGCCCGGATGTCACGCTATGTTGCGGCGGCGATATTCCGGCGAAGCCACGCGCCTTCGGGAAGGGGGACCGGTGCGCCGTCTTTCGGCACGATCGCTGTCCCTGGCGGCGCTGCTGCTCTCCCTGGCTTTTGCGCTGGTAGGCAACATTGCGACCAGCACTGTGGAGCCGCCGGAGTCTTGGCGGTGGTTCCCGTGGGCGGCGTGGGCGCTGGTGGCGGCGGTGGCGGCAGCGACCGTACGCATCCATATCAGACAGTCACCTTCCGTAGTCGTCGGCTCGGATGCGGAGGTGGTGTCCGACCTCGCCGCCCGGCTCGGCCGCGTCTGGTCCGACGAGGCGGTCCGGCGCGAGGTGACCAGGCCGGCGCCGGTGCTCGTCTCGTGGTCGTCGACCGGCCTGCCGTCGGCGAGCCGCGAGGCGGTGTTCGGCGAGCCGTCCGACGGTGGCTGGCAGGACTTTCCGCTGCGGGGCGAGACGGACCAGCTCAACGAGCAGATCGTCGAGTTGTTCTGGCAGTTGCCGCGCCGGCAGCTGATGGTGCTGGGCGCGGCCGGTGGCGGCAAGAGCGTCTTCACGATGCTGCTCACGCTCGGGTTGCTCGGCCGGCGGACGGCCGGCGAGCCGGTGCCGCTGCTGCTCGCGATCGGCGAGTGGAACCCGGCCGAGCCGGTGGCGACCTTCGTGGCGCGCCGCCTGGCGGACGACTTCGCCGACGTGCTCGCCCGGTACGGCGACCCGCGCGCGGTAGCCGAGCGGCTGGTGGAGCACGAGCGCCTCCTGCCGATCCTGGACGGCCTGGACGAGCTGCCCGCCAGGGAGGCGGCGCTGTCGGCGCTGAACGCGTACGCGGACGCCGGTCACCCGTTGGTGCTGACCTGCCGCACCAGGGAGTACAAGCAGCTCGTCCTTCCAGGGCGGGCGGTCCTGACCCGGACAGCGGTGGTCGAGCTGCAACCGGTGAGCGTCGCCGCCGTGCTGTCCTTCCTGTCCTATCCGGAGCCGGCACGGCAACGCTGGGAACCGGTTTTCGCGCACCTGCGGCCGTTCCTGGCGGAGCCGCTGGGCTGTGCCGACCCGCTGGTGCAGGCGCTGTCCACGCCGCTGATGGTCTCGCTGGCCCGGATCGCCTATCAGCGGCCGGAGTCCGACCCGGCCGAGCTGCTCGCGCTGTCGTCCCCGCAGGCGATCGCCACCCGGTTGATGACGGACTATGTCGACGCCGTCGGGGTCGGGCGGTCGGCGCGCCGGTGGCTGAGCTGCCTGTCCTACTACCTCTATCGGGCCGGCACGCGCGACCTGCACTGGTGGCAGATCCGGCTGAGTCTGTTCGCCGTTCATCCGCAACGCTCCCGGGCGCGCACCACGGCTGTCGCGGTCGCCATCGCCGGGGTCGCCGCCGGGCTGGCCGCGGCCGCCGCCCAGCTCAGCATCGTCTGGTCCGTCGTCACCGGATGTCTCGTGACGACGGCAGCCGCCCGTGGATGGCTGCGCGAGGTGTGGCCGGCCGCCTACCCGCCCCGCCCGCGCATAGCGCTTCCTCCGGCACGCCGGTCGGCCCGGATCGCCTGCGGCATCGTCTACGGCCTGGGCGTCGCCGCGGCAACCACCATGATCAGTGATGCGGGATGGTTCGTCCTGCCCGCCGGGGTCGGGTCCGGCCTGCTGGCGGTCTTCCTGCCCGGCCGGCGCCCGCGGTACCCGCGCAAGCTGCGGGCGGGCGCCGACCCGGCGCTCGTCCACAACCGCCGTACGGCCCTCGCCGTGGCGGTGCAGAACGCCGTCCCGGCCTTCTTCGCCGCCGGCACCTCCGGCTGGCTCGCCGGCGTGGTCGCCGCGGCCGTCTGCGGCGCCACGTCGGGGCTGGTGGCCGGTGGCTGGGCCTGGGCGGAGTTCCGCCTCACGCATGCCCGGCTGGCTCTCACCGGATGGTTGCCGTGGCGACTCGGACGGTTCCTGCGGATCGCGCACCGGCGCGGCGTGCTCCGGCGTGACGGCACCGTCTACCAGTTCCGGCACGCGATCCTGCAGGACCACCTCAGCCAGCTGCCGCGTGCCGTCCACCTGCGCAACCTGTCCGACGACTCGGACCTGGACGCCGCCCTGACGCTGGCCGATCTGATCGCCGAGAAGGGTGATCTGGTCCCGGAGATCGCCGCCGTCCGGCCGCGTCGCGGGGACTTCTACCGGTTCGCGGAGCAACGCGCCGCGATGACCCGGGAGGACCAGGAAGCGGTCAACGCGACCATCGACCACCTCCGGCAGGTGGCCGACGCCGGTGACCGGCAGACGGCCGCCCACCTGGCCGAGATGCTCGCCCGGCACGGCCGGGTCAGGGAGTTGCAGTTCCGGGCCCAGCTGGGCGATCCGTTCGCCAGCAAGCAGCTGGTCGACCTGTTCGCCGGGCAGGGCCGGGCCCGCGAGCTGCAGGCGATGGCGGACGCCGGCGACCGGTACGCCGGCATGCAGCTGGTCGTCCTCTTCGCCGACCGTGGCCGCGTCGCCGACCTGCGGGCACGGGCCGCGGACGGCGACGACTACGCCGCCCTCCACCTGGCCCGTCTGGAGAACGCCGAGGACTCCGACGTCGCCCTGCGACTGCGGATCGCGACCGGCGACGGCGACGCCGTCCTCGAGCTCGCCCGCCGCATGGCCGAACGCGGTCAGAGCGAGGACGCCAAGGCCCTCCTGCGGCCCCGCGCGGACGACGGGGACGGGTACGCCGCCCGGCAGCTCGACGAACTTCTGCTCGACCTGGGGGAGATGCACGAGCTGACCGCTCGTGCCCGGGCCGGGGACCGATACGCCGACGACATCCTCATCGATCTGCGGATCGCCGACTACCGCCTCGCCCTGCACATGGCGGACGTCGATCGCGAGGTGGCGCGCCTGCGCACCGCGGTCGAGTGGGATCCGGGTTCCCTGCCGAAGCTGGCCCGCCTGCTGGCCGACCGCGGAGAGGTCGACGAGGCGTACGAGCTGCTGCAGCCGCGGGTGCGGCTCCGCGACGCGCACGCCATCCTGATGACGGCCAACCTGCTCGTCCGGATGGACCGAGTCGAGGAGGCGCTCGGGTTGCTGCGCCCGGCCGCCGACGGGAAGGACCAGAACGCCGTCGTGATGCTCGTCGACCTGCTGGCCGATCTGGGCCGGGTGGACGAGCTCCGCGACCGGGCGAAGAAGGACGGCTGTGCCGCCAGGGCGCTGGCCGACCTGCTCGTCGATCTCGGCCGGATCGACGAGCTCCGGGACCGGGCCGCGAAGCGGGATCCCTACGCCGCCCGGCGGCTGGTGAACCTGCACGTCGAGTGGGGCGACGTACGGGGGCTGCGGCAGCTCGCCGCCGACGGTGACGGCTATGCCACCGAGCGCCTCCTCGACGTCCTGATCGACGGGCGCGACGTCGAGTTGCTCTGCGAGTACATCGACCGGTTCACCCCGGACCCGCCCCCTCGCCTGGTGAACCTGCTCGCCGACCACGGCCGGGTGGGGGAGCTGGAGAAGCTCGCCCGCGGCGGCGACTGGTATGCGACCCGGCGGCTCACCGACGTGCTCGTCGAGCAGGGCAACCTGGAGCTGGCCACGGCGATCCTGCGCCGGCAGACCGAGCTGGGCGACGGCCGCGCCGCCCGCCACCTCGCCGACCTGCTGGCCGAGCTGGGCAAGATCGACGAGGCGACCGCGGTCCTGCGCCCGCACGCCGACGCGGGCGACCCGGCAGCCACCCGGCGCCTCGCGGGCCTGCTCGCCGAGCAGATCGGCTGAGCCCTCCGGTCGTGGTCGGCGAGTACGAGAGGGCGTTCCAGGGCCGGCAGCTCGACGAGCTGGCCCCGATCCTACGCCGACACGGCGTCGCGTTCTGACTGCCAGAGACCCCGGCCCGGTTGACTTCGACGATCCTCGTCAGCTTGCCCTGCTGGATCTGCTCGGTATGCGTTGCAGGGACGGCACCTCGGCGGCCGCCCGCCCTACGGCTACCGGCTCGTCGACGCCGGATCCGCATCCCGACCGCGCTCACGCCGCGTGGGGGCGCCGCTTGCACCGCCTTGAGCCGGATTTGGCGACCGCCCCGACGGTACGGTGGATGTTCGCCCAGCGGATCGCCGGTCGGTGACGGTGACGGTGACGGATGCACTCTCGTCGATCGGTGCAGGGGTGAGCATCTGATCTGGCGTGGCGGTTCGAGTCACCGGCCGTGGTAGCGCTCCCTGATCCGCTCGACGAATTGCTCGACGACGGACTCGTCGATTTCCACGATCTCGTTGTAGTCGGGCCTGGCCGAACGCGACAGGCGATTCGACGGCGCCCAGGTCAGGGTGCTGCGGAACGTTTCCTCCCGCGTCCTGCCGTCCTCGTCAGTCCAGGTCCGGATGACACCCGCGGGCCGGTCCGGCGTTCTGTCGCCGAGCAGGATGCCGAAGTATCGGTAATCGACTGACATGTCCCGTCCTCACCTTGTCGTACAGCATCCGGTCAATGCCGGCTCTCCGCCGCCATTCTATTTGACCGGCGCCCGGAGCCGGTGTGCAGGCCACGTTCCGTGGCCTGCACACCTTTCTCAGCGCGTCAGAACTGCAGCTTGGCGGCTCCGGCGGGCTCCTCGACCGTTCCCCACATGTCCCTGGAAATGTCCTTCCAGAATTGAATCTCGCTCTCGGCCATGCCCGGCGTCCTGGTTATCTCGTACAACGGATGCTCGGCCTTGTTGAGCCAGAAACTCTCCGGCGTGTGGAACTGCAGTTCGAAGTACTGCCCCGACTTCGGATCGAGCCAGGTGCTGTTGATGCCCTGGTAATCCTTGTCCGCCCTCGCCCAGTAGTTCTTGAACTTCTCCAGCTGGAAGCCTTTGTCCTTCATCTGCGCGACTGCTTTTTCGACGCCCTTGATGTAGTCCTTGCCCTCGAATGCCGCGGTGTACCGGATGTTGTCCTGGATAGTGCCGACGAGTTCGTCGGGCAGCGCATCCGGATTGTCCACGAGTTCACCGACGAGCTTTCGCTTGAGCGAGTCAGGGCTCTTCAGCCGGAACTTCCAGCCTTGCCTGCTCGCTCCGGGCAACCCGTCGATGAGGTCCTTCATCGTGGTGGAGAGGGCCTGCTCGTTCTGCCGGGCCAGGGTCAGCGCCCGGTTCGCCGCCTCGTTGTAGGGCTTGGCGAGCTCGAGCGGCTGGTCGAACTCCTCACCCACCCAGGAGCCGTCCGGCTGGTCGCCGAGGCAGGGCACCCCGACTGCGAGCGCCCGGACCTTGAGGGCGCGCACCGCGCACGCCTCCGGCCCCGTACGCTTCTCGACCTTGACGGTGGCGTTCTCCAGCTTGGCGACCTTGCCGTCGACCTTGACGGCACCGCCCTCGATGCGGATGAGCCCGTTGGTGAAGTTCTCGGCCGCGCCGCTCAGTTTCAGGCCGCTGCCCTCGAGCTTGAGCACGACGCCGTCGACGATCGCCACGCCGTCGACGATCTTGGCGGCGCCGCCCTCGATCTTCACGGTGATGTTGGTCAGCTTGGCGATGCCGCCGGCCGCGTCACCCAGCCTGGCGCTGAGCCGGGAGATCGTGCCGACCCCCTCGGCCAGCTTGGCCATGGTGCTGCCGACCAGCCGTTCCAGGCCGCCCACCAGCTTGCTCACCATGCCGGCGACCGGGCCTACGTCCGGGATGAAGAAGGTGCCGACGTCGAACAGGGTCAGGCCCATGGCCTTGCCGGGATTGTCCTGCCACTCGCTGAGGTGGATCAGTTCGAACGGGTGGTCCTTCAGCATGCCCGGCAGCTTCTTGAAGGCCTCGACGGTCTTGCCGCAGTTCTCCGTGAAGTAGTCGCCGTCGGTACCGACGACCACCCAGCTAGCGCAGTCGCCGAGCATCTTCAGGCCGGCGACCAGACCCTTGGCGCCCTCCCACAGCCCGGCGCCGACCTGGACCACCCAGTTGCCCACCGCGTCACTGTCGTGCTCGGCCGCGGCGCAGGCCTCCTCGTCACCGCGCATGCAGTTGGCGGACTCGACCAGGAACTTCCACCCGGCGTCGAGCGCCTGCTTGCCCTTGGCCGCCAGGAAGTCGTAGACCTTCTTGCAGGCCTCGAGGTCGAACCCCTTCTCACATCTGACGTAGGTCAGCAGACCCTTCTTGAAGTCCTCCTCGAACTCCTTCTTCTTCTGGGCTATGGCCTCCTGCTTGGCCTTCTCATCGTTGATCTTCGTGAGCTGATCGTTCAGCGCGTCGGCGAACGTGTGGATCTGCGCCGTCTGCTTCTTGGCCCACTGGTACAGCCGCTCGGAGTCGCTGGCCGCCTTGCCGGCGATCGTCGCGGCGTTGGTGGCCGTCTGTGCGGCGCTGCCGGCCAGGCTCGCGTCGCTCCAGGCGGAGCGCTCGGACTGCGTGGCCCGCACCGCGGCGCGGTTCGCGCCGCCGGCCTGGTTGGTCGCGTCCACTGCGGCCGCATGGGCCTTGACGGCGGCCACCGCGGCCTCGTTCGCGGACTTGACCGCCTGGGCTGCCGCGTCGAACGCCGGCTTGACGTCACCGACCGCACGGTCGGCGGCCTTGGCGGCGGCGTCGGCGGCGACCGCGGCCTCGTCGGCCCGCTTCTGCGCCGCGGTCATCCGCTCGTCGCTGATCGTGACCGCGTCGGCGGCGACCTGCAGGATCTTGCGCGCGTCCGCGTTGACGCCGGCGAACTGGGCGGCCATGTACTCGGCGACATCGGCGCGGTCGATGGACACTTCGGCCGACGCCGCGGCCGCACCGGCCGCCTGGTCGGCGATCTGTGCCTGGAACACCGCCTGGGTGCTCTCCTGCACGGCGGCAGAGGCTTCGTTCTGGGTGCGCTGCGCGTCCAGCTTGGCGGTCTGAGCGGCGTTCACGGCTCCCCGTACCGCCGTCACGGCCTTGTCCGATGCCCGGCGCGCGGTGACCGCGTCCTGGTCGGCCTTGATCGCGGCCCGCTGCGCCTGGTTCGCCGCGGCGGATGCCCGCTGCGCCTCGGCCCGGGCGGTGGCGGCGGCCGCCCGCGCCCGCGCCGCCCATGCCTGCGCCGCGTCGTACGCGTTGCGAGCCCGCCGCGCCGCTTCGGCGAGGTCGGCCGTCGCCGCGTCGGCGTCCTTGCCGGCCGCGGTGGCCTCGTCCCTCGCCTTCTGCAGGGTGGCGAGGGCGTTGTTCAGGTCCGCCTCGGTGCTGATGCAGCGGTTCGTGGCCGCGTCCAGCTCGCGCCCGGTGTTCTGCACCCGGGTGATCGCCGCGGTTTCCTTGTCCCTGGCCTTCAGCGCGTCGCCGTGTGCCCCGACAGCCGCATTGCTGCGGTCGACCGCGTTGCGGCTGGCCGCCTGGGCGTCGAGGCGGGCGCTGCGGGCCCGGGCGGCGTGCGTGGCGGCCCGCTGGGCGGCCTCCTCAGCGACCTCCCGCTGCTTCTTGGCGCGCGCGGCCGCGTCCTCGGCGATCTTCTGCTGCGCCTTGGCGACATCCGCGAGACGCTTGGCTGCGTCGGCCTGCTTACGCGCGGCCGCCAGCCACTTGTCAGCGTTCTTGGCGTGCAGTTCGGCGTTCGCGTCGGCGTCCAGGGCACGACTGTCCGCCAGCGTCGCCTCGGCGGCGTGCTGCGAGGTCTCGGCGCTGGCGGCGGCGGCCTGGATGGCCACCCCGGAGGCGATGGTGACCTTCGCCCAGTCGACGCCGTGCGCATCACCGGTCTTGATCAGCTTGGCGGCCGCGGTCTGCGCGGCGGCGGTGGTGCTGTCGGCCTGCTGCACGGCCGCAGCCGCCCGCTGCGCCTGGGTCGTGGCCTCGGCCAGCAGCCCCTGCAGGTCGGCGGTGCGCCCCCGCTGGCCGTTCTTGCGGGCGGGCTTGTCCTCCTCAAGGATCTGGTCGGCCCGCCGGGACGCCTTCACGCCGAGCTGCATGGCGACGAGCGTGTCGTCGAGCAGCTTCATCGCCTCGATGTTCGCGGCGAGGATGTCGGCGCGGGCACGCGCGGCGACGGCCGCCGTCTGCGCCTGGGCGGCCAGTTCGTCGAGTGCGGTGTTGCGCGCCTCCACGGCCACCCGGATCGACTCCCGGGTGTCGAAGTCGGCCCGGTTCGCCGTGGCGTAGCCGGTGCGGTAGAAGTCCGCGATCAAGGCCGGGTCGCCGGTGCCCAGCGCGGCCATGCCCTCGGCGATGACGGTCGGGCCGCCGAAGGAGACCATCTGCTCGACCCGGCCACGGATACGGTCCTGCTCGGCCGGAGTATCCGCGACGGGGTGGTCCAACTGCTCGGCGAGTTCGTGCCCGTAGGCCACGAATTCGCCGATGGCGTAGTCGCCGTCGGCGAGTGCGCGTTGGGCCCCCTCCTTGACCTTAGGGCCGCCGGACTTCGCCCAGTCCTGCACCTGCTTGCGGGCCTTGCTCTTGCGCTGCCCGGCCAGGGTACGGGCCTTGGCCCACCCGGCGTCCACGAACGCCTTGACAGCGGAACGGGTGCCGGCGTCCAGTGCCGCCCCGGCAGCGGCGCGGACCTCCGGCTCGGTGTCGTAGGCCGCGATGTCGACGACGGTCTGGCGATACCACTCGTAGTCGTCGTCGTTCCAGTCGGCGTCCGCGACCAGCGCGGCCAGGGTGCGCACGATCGCCGGGTTCGCGGCGGCCGGAGCCGGCGGCTGCGCGATGGCCACCAGACCGCCCAGCAGCGACGCGGCGACCGCGGCGCGGGCCGTCCCCTGCCCGAGCCGACCGATTCTGATCCTCACTGTCCACTTCCCGTTGCGTTGCCGCGGGCCTCGTCGGCCAGGCTCAGCCAGTACGCCGCTTGCTTCGTCGCCTGCTGCGCGGCCGCGGTCCACGCGTCGCGGCTGGCGCCGGCGCGGGCGATGACACCCGCCCAGTCCTGCTCGGTCGTCGCCCCTCGGGCGTGTTCGGCCACCCGGCCCCATGCTTCCGCCTGGGTGGCGGCCCGGTCCCGCTCGGCCGCCCAGTTCACCGAGGTGCCGTCCTCCGCGGTGGCCAGCGCGTTCCATGCCGCCACGGTCTCGGCGTGCAGCTTCGCGGCCGCCTCCCCGCTGGCCGCCCGCTCGGCCGCCTGTGCGTTGAGCGCCGCGGTGTGCAGCCGCTCCATCGCCGCGTTGCCCTTGGCGTCGAGGTCCGCGAGCCGCAGCCGGTACGCCTCGTCGTCGAGGCGGGCACCGGCGGCCCAGTAGTAGGCGAAGAACTCGGCCACGTCCTCGTCGCGACCGGAGTTCGCGGCGTAGCCGGCGGCGGAGCGCACCTGCGCGCCCGGGTCGGTGCGCGCCAGTTCGGCGATGTAGTCCCGGTCCTCCTGCGCCTGCTTGGCGACCTCGCCGTGGTGCTGCTGGTCGCCCTGCGCGTCCAGCAGTCTCGCCTCCGCCAGACCGTGCCGGACGAATTCGTCCTTCTCGTCGTGGGTGGCGGCCAGGGCCCGGTCGGCGGCCCGGTGCACCGCCGACGTGCTCGTCGACGTGGCGAGCGCGTACTTGATCTCGATGATGTTGGTTTGTTCGTCGGTGGCCGCCCGGCGCAGCGCGGCGTTGAGTCCGGTGGCCAGGAAGTCGGTGATCGCGTCGCCGCGGGTACTGGTCAGCGCGGCGGCGCCGGCCGAACGGACCTCCCAGCGGGGGTCCGACACCGCCCGCCAGCGAACCCGGTCCCGTTGCATCTCGGTGGCCTGGGCGGCGGCCAGCGCCGCGGAGTCCGGGCCGAACGGTACGACCAGCCCGCCCGCGACGACGGCGGCCACCGTCGCGCGAGCCAGCACCATGCTTCGCATCTGTCCTCGCAGTGGAGAGTCAGGACGGCGCTCGGGGCGGCCCGGACGTCCAGCAGCGGACGTCCGGGCCGCCGAACGGCGCCGAATGGGCTATCGAGGTACGGGTCAGTACGGCTGCGGGATCCAGCGCTGGTTGTCGATGCCGGTGTACGGCCAGGACTTGGTGTCCGAGCCGTCCGCGGTGGCCTGGCTGTAGACGTCCACGTAGGTGCCGGTCAGCGCGTTGCGCAGCATGTACGAGCCGCTCTTGCCGGCGTTCATCAGCACCCACTGCTCGCTGCTGCGCAGGTGGCAGGCGTACTGGATCATCGCCCCGCCCTTGGCGGCGTTGCCGCCGAGGATGTCGAGGCACTTGCCCTTCAGCTGGTTCTTCAGGGCGAACCGGTTACCGCCGATCGGGACGACCTCCCAGACGTGCTTGGGGTCGTTGCGATTGCAGGTCCAGATCTTCACCGGGGCCTTGTCGGCGAGGGCACCCTGGTCCGGCTTGTCGGTCGCGCCGGACACGTAGAAGCAACGGCCGGACTGCACGCCCTTGAACAGAAACTTGCCGCTCAGCGGCGGGGAGGCGAGCTGGTGGTGCGAAAAGTCGATCAGACGCCACTGCTGGTCGGGCAGGTGGTTGTTGGCCGCCTGGTGGACCGGGGAGTTGAGGGCGGTGGCCGAACCGGGCACGGTCATCACCTTGTTGCTCGCCACGTTGCGCAGCTCCACCGTGTCCTTGCCGGTGTCGACAAGCGCCCACTGCTGCACGGCCGTGGTGACCGCGCAGGCGATCTGGATCAGGCGGACGTCTTCGCGGACCTTCGCGGCCGGCACGACCAGGCACTTCTTGGAGTTGACCGACTGCAGCGCGTACGTACCGGTGCCGGCGGGAACCAGGATCCAGCGCTCGCGGGCATTCTCGTTACAGTCCCCGATCTCCATCGGGGCGTTCTCCGCGTTCGCGCCGGCGTCCGGCTTGTCCACGGCACCGGCCACCTGCAGGCAGCGCTTGGACCGGACGCCCTGCAGGGCCACGGTCAGGTACGCGGCCGGCTGGGCCACGTCGAGCTTGGCGGCCTTGTCCTTGCCGTCGACCAGGAACTGGGCCCGGGCGTTGGCGTCGCCCTCAAGCGCCTTACTCGCCGCGGCCGCCAGGATCGGCTGGTACTTGTCGAACTTGGCGTCGTTGAGGATCTCGCGGACCTTGCGCTCGTTCTCCGCGGCCTCGGCACGGTCGCGCTCGGCGATGTCGGCGGAGCGGGCCACGTGCACGCCGGTGGCCAGGAAGTCGCGCCAATCGGCCGGCTTCTCGCTGTTGTAGGCGGTGGTGGCGGCGGCCTTCACCTGCGTACCCGTGGTCTCGGTCTTGATCTTGTAAACCAGGTCCCGCTCGGTGGACTGGGTCAGCTCGAACTCGGTGGCGACCCGGCCCAGGCCCGCGACGATCGCGGCCTGCTTGATGTCGCGGAGCTTCTTGGCCTCCTGCTCCTCGAGTTCCTTCTGCTTGCCCTCGGCGATCTTCCGCGCCCGGTCGGCCTCGGCCGCCTGGTGCACGCCGGTCGCGATGAACGCGAGCTGCTTGTCCTCGGTCGCGTCGACAAGGGCCTCCGCGCCCTTGCGGACGTCGCTGCCGGCCTCCGCCTTGCCGGCCAGCGCGATGAGGAAGTTGGCGTTCGTCGAGCGCAGCATCACGCGCCGGGCGTCGTCGTCGGCCGGGATCCAGTTCAGTTCCTGCGCCGCGGACAGCCGATCGGCCTCGCGCTGCGCCCGCACGGCCTTCAGGTCGGCGTCGCGCTTGTCGGCGGCGAAGATGTCGGTCCGGATGAACCGGGCGGACGCGCCGGGGTCGTTCACGTCGGCGAACGCGTCCTTCGCCGCCTGCTTGACCCCGGGGTGGAAGTAGTCGTCGGCCTTCTCCCACAGCACGATGACGAAGTCCTTGTCACTCATGCTGAGCTCGTCGCGCGGCGTCCAGCCGAGCACGGCCGCCGCCGCGAACCGCTCGTCCGGGGTGGTCTCGGAACTGGCGTCCGGGTTGTCACCTGCGGACGGATCGTCGCTGGTGCGGCCGTCGTCATCCGCGCCGGCCACGGCCCGTACGCCGAGCGTCGGCCCGAGCACGGGCTCGCGCGGCGCCGCATCCGGCGCCGCCGCCGCGTTTGGGCCGGTGGTCTGCATCACCTGCGGGCCGTCGCCGGCGTAGGCGGCCCCGGCGGGCGACCCCAGCAGCAATACGACGGCCGCCACGACGGCGATGCCGCCCATTCCAGGGCGAAAGAGGATCGGTTTTCTCACGCAGCATTCCTCCGCATGGTGGTGTGATAAGGGCGCACGTTGTTCGTGTTGCCATGACGCGCGCACGCTCATTGGCAGCATGTGCCCAAAGGTCGACTGTGGACGCGGTTATGCATCCGTCAGCGGAGAGCGAACGGTCCGTTCAGGAACACGGCAGCGAAGTGCCTTAATTCCGTCGGCAGGCGTACCTGGCACGGCAAGTGTCACCGTGGCGAAGATGCGGCGGGCCCACGCCGGTCACGCTAGGAGACTCTTCCGGCGACGCGCGGTCCTGCCTTCGCGGCGGCCCCGGGCTGGTGTGTGGCACATGGCGCCGTCGTCCTGCGCGGACTGGTTGGCATCACAGCTGCAGCCACCATCGTGAACCGATGGTGGCTGACACACTCCGCCCTTGGACGTGGAAACCTCAAGACTGTAACCCCCGTAGCGCTGCCGTTCGGCCCGTGACGCTAGACGTTGTGAAACTGCTTGTCAATCGACGCTCATCGCAAAGACGCGCGACGATCAAAGTGTGATTTCGCTCCAACTCGACGGTCGCTTGCCGCGGCACCGGGCTTGCCGGCGCGCGCCTCTGATGCAAGCCCGCAACAGGGGCGATCACGAGTCAGCAGTCCTTGCCGCGAAGCACGGCGCTGGGGGCCATTGCCCGAAAGGTATTCCTGCAGCGGAAGTTGGTCCTCGGGTCTTGCGGCGCGATCGGCAGGGTCACCTCGACGACGGCGGGCACGCCCAGGGCCAGTCCCAGCTGCTCGTTGACGGCGAACCCCGCGATGGCGTCGAGGTTGCTCAACGACGGCAACACCAGCCGCTATGAACTCACGGGGCTGATCATCTGCGGGCTCTGCGGCCGGCGCATGGAAGGCCACTGGGCACACGGCCGGGCCCGCTACCGCTGCCGGCATGGCCCACACCAGCGCCAACGCCAACGACGCCGACCCTGGCCGACTCAAAGTCCTCTACGTTCGTGAGGATCTCGTCGTCGAGCATGCCAAAAGTCAATACGGGGATGCCGTGGGCTGCGACATCACCACGGTGAGGTCTGAGGTGGGCCATCCCTCAACCGCTGAGCGCGACTGGTGGGTGATCATCGGCATGACCGTTGCTGCAATCTCCGCCGCCCTGGCTAGCTTCGCTGGACTTCGCGGCTTGGCTCAGGTCGCCGGCTGGCCCGACCGGCTGGCCTGGCTCCTGCCGGTCACCATCGACGCCTACGCGATGACATCGGGTCTGCTGCACCGATAGGTGGCATGTTGTGAGCAATTTCCAGCGATGGACGCGGACTCGGCGATGGTCGGCTACGCTCGTCGCCACGGTGTCGCTCTTCCCGGTTGCGGCCTGTACGTCGCAGCAGCAGGACAATCCGCTGCAGGCGCCCGGCCCTGAGATCGACGCCAACCAGGGCGGCGCCTACGGTTGGCACAAGGCGATGGCCGTCGGCACCCGCTTCACCGACGGCCTCAACCACCTCGAGCTGTCCGGCGCGGCGACGTCTCCGCTGACTATTGTCTCGATCACGCCGTTGATGGACGACGGTCCGACCCTGAGAGTGCTCGGGACCCGCATCCGCGTCATCCCTGACATGCTGCCCAAGAACAGCGAGGTGGGTTGGTTCGAGTTTCTCGACGGTTTCCCGCCGAAGGAGCCGTTCGCCGTTGGCGGGGTCGTCCCTGAGGGGTTCCAGGTCCGGGCCACAAACGGCGACGACGACATGTCCGTCGAGGTGCAGATCGGGTACGAAGTCGTCGCCGCCGGCGTCTCGAATCGCGCTGGCGTCGAGGTCGTGTACGAGTACGAGGGCGTCCGCAAGCGCGCAGTCATCCCGAGTCACCTGACCATCTGTGCTCCGGTCACCGCCGCTTGCGAGGCTCAGCAGTAAGTAGACCGGCGGGCTCCATCCACGACACGATTGTGCTGCCTACCCTGCCGGGTCTCGGGCGCCGGGAATACGGCGTTGATGACATTGGGCATGATGGCATCGAGCTCTGACGGCGTTTACGGGCTTGGCTGACTCGGCCCCCGCGATGGCGTCGGAAAGGATGCCGTCGTTGCAGGCGACAAACCACTGCCTCCAAAGCGTTGATCATCGGGTCGATCGCGATCGGTGTGGCGGCCTGCATCCTGTACTGCACGGTGACGGGCGTCATCGGTGGCATCGGTGCCGGCGTGCGGTGGGCGTGGCGGGCGATCAAGCCGCTGCGGCAGCGCGATTTCGGCCTCGCGGGCTGACGAAGGACAGATTGTGATCGAAGGGGGCACCGCGTCGATCTATGACCCGATCTTCGACGGGCTGGTGCAGCTGCGGATGTCGTTCGCCGTGCCGCGGCAGGCGGAGGGCGTCGGCCGGGTGGTGCGGGAGGGGTTCGACCTGGCCTGGCGTGAGCTGGGTGGGCCGTTGCGAGACCGGCTGGCCGCCAGCGCCACGCCAGTACTCCCCTCTGGCAAAGGTGCCTCTTAGCCTGAGCAGCCGTGTCCCCGAACGGGCGTCACCGCCCTGTTTCGTCGGTCGCGGCCGCGTGGACCCACGGCCGGGCTGGGTATCGCTGCCGGCACGGCCGTAATAGCGCCCAGTCAGTAGCTCAAGGCCCGCCGCGCATCCTCTACTGCCGCGAGGACCAGCTGATCGAGGCGCATCGGTGCAGTCCCGCCCTCACCCGAACCCATCCACGGCTGCGGCAGGGCAGCCCCGCAGTTGTCGGCGACGAACTTCGCCGGCACGGCATGATCCTGGTCGGTGATCACGATGGCTGGATCGCCGAGACCGACACCGCCAGCATGGCGCTCACGGCAGCGCACCTGCCCGCCGCCTTACAAGCACAAATCCCCGCCCAGAAGGACGGGGACCGACGATGACGTGAGGAGACCTCACGGCTCGTGTGGAATTAACGTGTGCGAGCTCAACACCAGGGATATGCACACGGTGATCACAACTGGTGAGTTGATAGTCCCGCGACCGTGAGGCTCCCAACGCCCGCCTGGCTCTCTTCCGGCTCGCTCGCCACCCCAGCAACGCTGCCCGCGGTTCATGCTGGACGCGATAGGGGGACGCGTATGAGGCCGTTGCCAACGGTCAACACGCGGGTAACGAAGTGAATGATCGTGGTGGGGTCACCGTGTCCGGGCGGCGGCGCAGTTGACTGGTCCGACAGCGGTCGTGCTCAGCCTCGTTCCCACACGGCGACGGCATCCTCGTCGGGTTGCGCCACCCAGCCGAGGGCCTCGGGTCGTGCAGGGGTGCCGGTGAACGTCAGGGTGAGCGCGGCGGTGCCGGCCCCGAACCGTACCGGCTTGCTCTGCTCCGCCTCATTCTCCCAGCCCTCGGCGTCGTAGAGGATGAACATCGCCGGGTCGACGATGATCGGACGGGTGGCGGTGACCTCGAGGACCGCCGTGGCGGAGTGAGCCGACCAGGTGGCCGAGGTGAGCGTCACGGTGGCGACCGGGGTGGACCTGCGGGTGACGGTGACGATGCGGCCGTTCTGCGCGAACGTGAGCGACGGGTCGCTGTCCTTGATCGCCGGAGGTGCTGGCACGGCCACGCTCGCCATCGGGGTGGAGGCGACCACGGCCGGCACGGGCTGCTGGCCCGCCGAAGCGACCCCGATGGAGTTGAGCGACGCGGCAGCCGCCAGGCCGATGACCACGACCGCGACGCCAAGGGGCTTCTTCATGGCCCCACCCTATCGGCGCGTCTCCCGGCGTGGTCAAGCGAAGGTCCATCGGCCGGCCTGGGCTCCATGAAGGTCGGCCATGGGTGCTTTCCTCACTCGTATGGGTGGTAGTTGCGGACTGCAGGTGGTGGCGCAGCGGGGCGGGTACTGAACGTGTCTGCTTCCAAGGCTTGGTGATGCCAATGCTCACACTGCCGATGACCGCGGGCGTGGCACCCGAAATTCCGTTCACACTCTGGATAGACCGGTCTCCAGAAAGGTCCCGTGGCCGGCGCCGCGTGTGGCGGGACGGCGGCATTCGCTTCGCCTTCTACGGGCGAATCTCTACCGACGGCTACCAGGATCCGGTCTCGTCGCGGCGGTGGCAGCTCGACGCCGCCGTCCAGCTGACCGAGCGACGCGGCTGCATCGCGGTCGAGTTCTTCGACATCGGCTATTCCCGTTGCCTTCCTTGGCATGAGCGGCCCGGTGCTGCGCAGTTGCTGGCTGAGGCGGCACGCGCAGATCGCCGGTTCGACGCGGTGGTGGTCGGGGGGACGAGCGTGCGTTCACCGGCCGGCAGGCCTTGCAGATCATCGCTTACCTAAACGCCTACGGCGTGGCTGTGTGGCTGCCCGAACTCGGAGGTCCCGTCGACCTGGGCGATCCTGTGCATCGCGCCGTGCTGATGTTGCTGGGGCATCAGTCGCAGCCCGGAGGTGTTGCGGGCTCGACGGCGGACCACCAACGCGATGGGTGTGCAGGCCCGCGATCAGGGACGTTATCTCGGCGGACGTCCACCGTATGGCTATAGGTTGGTGGACGCCGGTCCGCACCCGAACCGCATTCATGCACAGTGGGGGAGACGGTTGCACCGGCTCGATCCGGATCCGGTCACGGCCCCGCATGTGCGGTGGATCTTCGCCCGTCGCCTCGCCGGGGCCAGCACCGCCGGTATCGCCCGAGACCTCAATGAGCGGCACGTTCCCTCGCCGTCAGCCCATGATCCGGAGCGCAACACACACCGCATAGGGACGGTGTGGACGTTGCGGACGGTCGCGGAGATCCTCGCGAACCCGCGCTACACCGGCCGGCAGGTGTGGAACCGGCAGCGCACCGAGCACCACGAGACCGTTCCCGGGGACAAGCGCGCCAGCCTCGGTCGCACCCGAACCCGCAACCCGCGCAGCGCATGGGCGATCTCTCGTGAGCCGACGCATCCCGCTCTCGTCAGTGACAGCGACTTCCTCGCAGCGCAGCAAGTCAACTCGGTCGCCGTGCCGGATAACGGCGCGGTGCGCGCCTACCTGCTGACCGGGCTGGTGATCTGCCGGCTCTGCGGACGGCGCCTGGAGGCCCATTGGGTTCACGGCCGAGCCGGTTACCGCTGCCGTCACGGCCGTAGCAGCGCCCGAGCGGATTGCCAGCCGGCGCGAGGCGTGTACTGGGCCGAAGGCCGAATCGTCGAGCAACTGCTCTACCAGTTGATCTATGCCGGCGAGCTACCGTTCCTGGCCGACGGCGTGGGGTTGGTCGCCTATCTCCGCGGCCGCCGGCTGGCAATCGTCTGCGGCCCGCGCTCGCTCGAGCTCGAGCCGATGGACCGGGAGAAACAGGTAACCCCCACCGCAGCCGTCCCTCGACGGGATGACTCTGGTGGGGGTTAACGTGTCCGAGTCCAACACTCCGGATCGGCCCACGGTGATCGTCTCTCGGGAGTTCATGTGTGGCGTCTGACCGCCGCACGGTTGCCGTCAGAGCCCAGCGGCTGCTTCGGCAACGGTGTCGACGGTGATCGGCTCTTGGGTGTCGTCGTCCCAAACGCCGGCACCCAGAGTCGCGGCGGCCGACAGAAGTCTGTGCAGTAACGCCAGGTAGGCGACCGCGGCAGGTCCGTCACGGCTATCGGCGTCTGCCGTGGTTTCAAGTTCGAAGCCGGCAATGCCGTCGCGGTGCTCCACGGCGGTGACCTCGACCAAAAGATGTTCGTTCTGGGCGACCATCTCGTCGAACGGCTCGCTGTCGGCGTCCTCTGGGGCACCCACGACGATGTCGAGGCCTGCTTCTCGCAGGGCGGCAGCGAGTGCCGCCGGGGCGGCGGGCACGGGCAGGGCGGGCCGATGGTGGTACTGAAGGGTCCACGGGCCGGCGAAGATGTCGACACAATGACCCATCGCACTGCCCCTTCCCGAGTTATTCGCCAGGCGGCATGTGATCCGGGATTCCGGCCGCTACGATTTCCGTCGGATCTGCGCGTCGGCGATGTCGAGCCAACTGCGGTGCAGCTCTTCCAGGCGGCCGTCGCGTTCGTCGCCTTCCAGTGAATTGCTTGTTATCGAACCGATGATCCGGATCGGCGGAAGGTCGTCGCCGAAGCCGAGCAGAACGGGGCAATTCTGATCGATATAGCCCTTCACCCTGGAGTACCCCGTGCCCCATTGCACCGAGGATGGTCGTGCGGTTATCAACGCCTGAGCCCAGTATCGCGCGATGGCGTCGACCAACCATATGGTCTGGTCACTGAACCGTTCGAAGCCGATTCCGATCGGATTCGGGAACCACGCGGGCAAGGGACCGCTGCCGACCGGTTCGACGTCGGCATCCCGCCAGGCGAGCAGTGTGCGTGCCCAGGCCCAAAGAGGGCCCAGGCTGGTGCCGCTGCCGTCGAGGTGCGCTGGACCACCGGTCGTGGCGGCGGTTTGCCGAAGCCATTCGAGGCGGGCCGGGCCTTCCTCCAGCCAGTGCTGAAGGAAGGCCCGCGCTTCGGCCTTGGTCATCGCCTGGAAGTCGGCCATGCCTCAACCTTACGTGCTCGCCGGTCAGCCGACGTGGATAGTGAACGGAATGTTGTTCTGTTGAAGCAGGTCAAGCATCTTCGCGTCTGGACCGACCGTACCGGAACGGCCGCTGACGAAGAAGTGCCAGTGCAACTTGACGCCTTCCTTGTTGCTCAACCAGACGTCCTTCCTGATCTGCTCCTCGAACCTCTTCTCGTAGTGCAGCATGCCGACCTTTGATTCGTGGGCGACGTTGTTCTTGAAGACGTCCCAGTACCGGCCACTCCGCTTACCCGTCAGCGCCTGAGTGGACCGATACACCTGATTGTCGAGTCCTCGCGTCGTGGCATTGAAGAAGCCTTCCAGGAATCGCTCCCCATCCTTGCCTGTGGCCATCATGCCGGCGGCCGGCCCGGTGAACTTCGTTGACTTTCGCACGACGTTGGCGAGGTGTTTCAGGTCCTGGGCGTGCTCCATTAGCCAGATGAGGGTGTCTTCGCTGAACCCGTGGTTTACCAGGTCGTCCCAGTCCTGCTTGAGGGTCTGTTTCGCCGTCTTGATCAGGACATCACGGGGAATGTCGTCGATCTTGGCGATGGCGGCGAGGGTTTCGTCGGCCTTGTCGGCGTTGCGTTCGATGAATTTGGCGACTTTGCCGGGGATGGCGACGGCGTCGCCGCCGTAGGGAATGAGTCCGGCGGCGGAGAAGCCGGCGTTGACCCACTCGCCGCGGATCAGGGAGGCGATGGTGTCGCGCAGGTCCGCGATGCCCCCCAGGATCCAGCCGATGTCGGGGATGAAGCTCAGTGCGCCGGAGCAGACGCTGCCGATGAGCCAGGCGATGCTGTCGATGCGGTAGGCGTCGCCGGCGATGAAGCCGACGGCGACGTCGCGGGCGTAGACCCACTTGCTGACCTGCTCGTCGAAGAAGAGCGGGTTGAGGTCCTCGTCTTCGGCGTGATCGACCTCGTACGTGTCGGCCCAGTGGTCGCCGTCGGTGTTGGCGTTCTCCGGGTCGGTGTTGGATTCGAGAACCTCGTAGCCGTCGATGAGTTGGTCGTGGTCGCTGTCCTTGATCCAGGGCGACAGCTCGAGGTCGAGTTCGTCGGCGTCGGTGAGCCGGTCGTTGTCGGTGTCGACGGTGGTGGGGTCGGAGTTGAGGCGGTAGGTGATCGGGGCGCCGTCGGCGAGCTTCTTGGCCCAGGCAGCCGGGTTGCGAACGTAAAGCTCGTTGAAGTCGATCGGCTCGCCGGCCTCGTCACGGTCGCTCAGGCCGTCTTCGTCGGTGTCGACCTTGGTGGGGTCGGTGACGTAGATGCGGCCGCCGTCGCCGCGGATGCCCTTGAGCTCGGTGCAGTCGGTCAGCCCGTCGCCGTCGGTGTCTTTGGTGGTGTTCGGGTCACCGCCGCCGGTCTCCTCGCTGATGCGACGGAACACCTGCGGCAGGTCCGCCGCGGTAGCGACGTTGTAGTACTTGCCGCCCGTCCGGTTGGCGATCGAGCTCAGCAGGGCGGTGTCGACGCTGTAACCCAGACCGATCGTGTAGATGCTGATGTCATTGATCCGAGCCCGGTCTGTCAGCGACTGGTCGTAGTAGCCCTCACCGTCGGTGAGAAGGATGGCGATACGGGCACGCTTCGGGTCGCCGTTGGCGAGCAACAGGTCCGTCCCGGCGCGTACGCCGGCGGCGATGTTGGTGCCACCCCAGTCATCGACGCGGTCGATGGCGGCCTTCACCGCGGCCTTGTCCGAGGTCAGCGGCTGCAAAACCTGGGCGTAGTCGTCGAAGTCGACCACGGCGGCGCGGTCGTTGGGCAGCAGGGCATCGACGAAGTTCTTCGCCGAGCTGCGCCGTAGACCGTTCGGGTCGTTCCACGACATCGAGCCGGAGCTGTCCAGCACCAGGCTCAGGTCGAGGAACACGACGTCCGCGGCGGGACCGTCGCTGCGGCTGCGGCACGGGTTGGTCGAGGCGGTCCAGGTCTGCTGCCAGTTGACGATGTCGAAGACCGCGTTGCCGACGGCACCCACCGTTACCTCTACGGGCCAGGCATCACCCCGTACGCCCAGGTTGCGGCCGACGGCACGATCGAATACCTGCACGCCGACCAGCAGGGCACCGTCACCCACCTCACCAACACCGACGGCGACGTTGTCGGCACCAACACCTACGATCCCTACGGCCGGCTGCTCAACCACACCGGGCCGGCCACCAGCAACATTGGCTACACAGGTGCCTGGACCGACCCGACGACTGAGCTTGTATACCTGCGTGCCCGCGACTACGACCCCATCACGACACAATTCGCAGCAATCGATCCCGCAATTGACCGAACCATTCAGCCGTACGCCTACGCGAACAACGATCCTCTACTCAAGGAAGACCCAACCGGACTGTGCGCGGTGTGCAACCTGGTCAAGAGCCTCGTGGGCTTGGCGGACAGGCCAGGCCAAACCGCCACAAGCATGAACGCTTATGAACCGCTATGTTCGCTCTACGGAGGACCGTATTCTCGAGCGCCGGAAAAGAAGACCGGTGGTGGAATGCTCGCATTCTGCGCCTCAGGAATCATTGGAGCGCTCGCATCTGCTGTCGGTCAGGCGTGCATAGCGTTTGACCGCCGCGGTATGGGGTGGTACGCCAACGGCGGCGGAGGAATGTTCTATGGTGTGGGCATAGGAGGCACCGTCGGAATCCAGTTCTCGAACGGTAACATTGAGGACCAGGCCGGCGACGCAGTCGGCGCGGACGTCGGCGGAATACTGGGCGGAAAGTTGGACGTCAACCTTTCCAAATCGACATCATCGAACGTATACACCGGTGGCGCGAACGTCGGTGGAATGTTCGGCGGCGGGGTTGCATGGGCCGGTGGTACAAATGGTAAATCAGGTCGCTGGTTTGACTGGTAGAAGGGTAGAGGATATGGAAGGGGCGCCAACCTGGCTTCGTCGCGAACCATCGTACCGGGCATACGTGCGCGGTCTCAGATTCGCGATCATCGGAATGCCACTCCTGGTACTGGTTGGACTCCTCGGCAAAGCCGAAGCTCTGCCAAGACAGCTACTCAGTGTGCTCGTTGCGGTCATTGCGCCCATGGTGATGATCAGCATCATTGCGGCTATGGTGGGCTGGCTGAGGGTTCCCGACAAGAAGCGCGCTAACACGCATCAACTCGCATTGTTGATGATGATAGGAAGCGACATATTCGCTGGCATTTCGCGAGGCTAATACGGCAGCCACCATTAGCAGTCTGACCTGCTGGATGCGGCGGGGGCGGGCTCCGGTATGGACGCAGCCGTCTGTTGATTATGTGTGTGTGAGGACAACAAGATCGAAGGCGGCGGCGGATTCAGCCGGTCGCAGCATTTGATCTTGGTTGTTCGGTGAGGCAGGATGCCCGCCATTCGCAACATGTGACCTTGGCTGATCGGGAAGAGATACCTCGGGAGCCCTATTCAAAACTCGCTCAGGTCCGTGCCCGGTCAGGGTCTTTGCGTTTTCGGCTGATGGCCGTCTGAGCTGCGGTGATGCCAGATGATGAGCCTTTGTGGAGTCGCCCGGGGCGGGTGAGGCCTCGG
>NZ_JBFAQM010000016.1:0-180698 GCF_040677315.1 Actinoplanes sp. NPDC049316
CAGCACGACAGCGCTGACGGCGGAAAGGGAGATCAAAAGACGACGCATCGGAACTCCTTGCGACGAGGACGATGACGCAGGTCCGAAACTTTCGGGGTTCTTCCGGAAGCAATGACAGGAATCTATGCGCCCCTCTTCGGGCGGTCAAGAGACCAGCCTTCGGCGTCACCGCAGGTCGACAGAACTCATGCGTCAACTCAGGTTGACAGCCATGCCGAACCGGACCGAGCGCGGGGCCGGCCCGCCGCGAGGTGTGAAGCGAGAACTCAGCGGGCCCGGGCGACAGCTCCGTAGCCGGTGGCCTCGGCGGGCGTCGGGCGCGGACCCGGCTCGGGCCGCCAGTCCGACACCGAGACGATGCCCGGCTCGAGCACCTCGAGGCCCTCGAAGAACCGCGAGACCTCCGCCCAGGGGCGCGGCGAGAACCGCGGTTTGATCGGCTCGTTCACCGCGTTCATCGCCGCGATCGTCTCCGGGTCGAGCGGGTCGAACGTCGCGTGCGACAGCACCAGGTAGCTGCCCGCAGGCATCGCGGCGAAGAGTCGCCGCACGATCCCCCACGGGTCCTCGTGGTCCTCGACGAAGTGCAGGATCGCCACCAGGAGCAGCGCCACGGGCTGCGAGAAATCCAGCGTCTCGAGCACGGCGGGGTCGTTCAGGATCGCGTTGGGCTCGCGTACGTCGGCGTCGATGTACGCGGTGCGGCCCGCTCCCGAGCTGGTCAGCAGCGCCCGGGCGTGGGTGAGGACGAGCGGGTCGTTGTCCACGTACACGATGCGCGATTCCGGGGCGACGGCCTGGGCGACGTCGTGGACGTTCTCCGCGGTGGGCAGGCCGGTGCCGATGTCGAGGAACTGCCGGATGCCGGCCTCGGCGGTGAGGTGGCGGACCGCGCGGCGCATGAAGGCGCGATTCTCGCGGGCGGCGGTGCGGATGTGCGGGAAGACCGCGGCGATCGCCTCGGCTGCCTCGCGGTCGGCCTGGAAGTTGTCCTTGCCGCCCAGCCAGTAGTCGTAGCGCCGGGCCGGGTGCGGCTTGGTCGCGTCGATGCGGACCGCGCCGCCCGGCCAGGTCTCGCCGTCCGTACCCACCACGTTCTCCCGTCGTCCATGACATCGAGGCGCGAGCAGGTCCCGCGGACAGCCGTCCGGGAGATCTGCTCGCGCCATCGTAGTCGCACGGCGTCACACGCCGGTGAGGCTGCGGCCCGGCCGCCGGTACACCGCCCACGTCACCAGCACGCACAGCGCATAGAAGGCGATGAACGCCACGTACGCCGCGTCGGCCGTCTTGTACTCCAGGAACGACTGCCGGAACGCCAGGTTGACCAGCACCCCGCCGAACGCGCCGATCGCGCCGGCGATGCCGATGACCGCACCGGAGAGGCGGCGGGCCTCGTGCTCGTCGTGCGGGTTCTGCAGCGCGAAGATGCGCGGGATCATCTTGTACGTCGAGCCGTTGCCGATGCCGCTGAACACGAACAGCGCGACGAACCCGACCAGGTAGAGCGGCAGCGAGTGCAGCTGGGAGGCGAGCAGCACGATCCCGGCGCCGACTGCCATCGCGACGAAGTTCCAGAACGTGACGCGGGCGCCGCCGAGCCGGTCGGCCAGCGCCCCGCCGACCGGGCGGATGAGCGAGCCGAGCAGCGGGCCGAGGAACGTCAGGTACGCGGCCTTGACCGGCGTGCTGAACACGTCGCCGAACTGCACCTGCAGCACCTGGCCGAACGCGAAGCCGAAGCCGATGAACGAGCCGAACGTGCCGATGTAGAGCAGCGACATGATCCAGGTGTGCGGCCGGCGCGCGGCGTCCCGCATGCCCCGCTTCTCGTTGCGGGCCTGGCTGAGGTTGTCCATGGACACCGCCGAGCCGGCGGCGGCGACGACGATCAGCGGGATGTAGATACCGGCCACGATCCCGGGATGCCCGGCGCCGAAGACCGCCAGCACGAACAGCCCGACCAGCTGCACCGCCGCCACGCCGAGGTTGCCGCCGCCGGCGTTGATGCCCAGCGCCCAGCCCTTGAGCCGGTCCGGGTAGAACGCGTTGATGTTGGCCATCGAGGAGGCGAAGTTGCCGCCGCCGACGCCGGCCACCGCGGCGAGCAGCAGCAGGGTGCCGTACGAGACCCCCGGCTTGATCAGGAACGCGGCGAGCACCGCCGGGACGAGCAGCAGGGAGGCGCTGATGATGGTCCAGTTGCGCCCGCCGAACCGGGCCACCGCGAACGTGTACGGGATCCGCAGCACCGACCCCACCAGCGCGGGCACCGCGGTGAGCAGGAACTTCCCGGCCGGGTCGATGCCGTACGCGGGCCCGAGGAACAGCACCAGCACCGACCACAACGTCCAGACGGAGAAGCCGATGTGCTCGGAGAAGATGGAGAAGGTGAGGTTGCGCCGGGCGATCGCCGCGCCGCGCTGCTCCCAGAAGATCGGGTCCTCGGGCCGCCAGTCGTCGATCCAATGACCGCGGACGCTGACGGCGGGACGTTCCAACGTGGTGGCGCTCACAGCAGTACCTCCGAGGGGATCACGAGCATGTCGTCGGCGTCGACGGCGACGGGGTAGACCTTCAGGGGCGGCAGATCGCCGCGGGCACAGCCGGTGGTCAGGTCGAACGCGGTCAGGTGCAGCGGGCAGATCACGACCTCGTCGTCGATCTGCCCGTCCGCGAGAGGGCCGCCCTTGTGCGGGCAGACCGCGGACACGGCGCGCACCGAGCCGTCGCGCAGCCGGAAGACGGCGACCATCTCCCCGGCGACGGCGTACGTGCGCCCCTCGCCCCGGGGGATGTCGTGAACGGAACCGAGCCGGATGCTCATCGGACCGGCACCTGGGGCAGGAACACCAGCGGCAGCGAGGTCCGGAATTGTCCTGGTGTCACGGGTTCGGCACGTTCCTTCCACGGGTCCCGGTAGGCGGCCACGGAGGCGTCCATCGCGGCGTCCAGGTCGGCGGCGATGCCGTCGGCGTCGTCGACGACGACCTCGCGAATGCGCTCGATGCCCACCCGGGGGACCCATGCATAGGTGCGTTCCAGCCAGTTGGCGTTCTCGCGGTAGTACTGCAGGAACCGCCCGGTGAGCGTGATGACCTCGTCGGCCGAGTCCACGGTGGCCAGCAGGTCGCCCTTGCGCACGTGCGCGCCGGCGGCCCCGCCGACGTAGATCTCCCACTTGCCGCCGTCGATGGCGACGACACCGAGGTCCTTCACGTACGCCTCGGCGCAGTTGCGCGGGCACCCGGTCACCGCGAGCTTCATCTTTCCCGGGCCCTCGATGCCCTGGTAGCGCTCCTCCAGCGCGATGCCCAGCGCGGTGGAGTCGCCGACGCCGAAGCGGCAGAAGTCGGAGCCCACGCAGGTCTTCACGGTGCGGAAGCTCTTGCCGTACGCCCATCCCGACGGCATGTCGAGGTCCGCCCAGATCTGCGGCAGCTTCTCCTTGGGTACGCCCAGCAGGTCGATGCGCTGCCCGCCGGTGAGCTTGACCATCGGCACCGCGTGCTTCTCGGCCACCTCGGCGATCCGCTTGAGCTGCGCCGGGGTGGTGACGCCGCCCTTCATCTGCGGAACCACCGAGAAGGTGCCGTCGCGCTGGATGTTGGCGTGCACGCGGTCGTTGATGAACCGGGCGTCGCGCTCGTCGGCGTACTCGCCGCCCCACATCATCTTGAGCAGCGACGCGAGGCCCATCTTGCTCTTGGCGTCCTCCTTGCCGCCGGGCACGAGCGTGGCGAACACCGAGGAGACGGACTTCAGGCCGTGCTCGCGGATCGCTCGCATCAGCTCCGGCTTCGGCATGGGTACGCCGGGGACGTACCAGCTCGCCGCCGGATCCTCCTCGACCTCGCCGCCGGCCGCCCACTCGACGATGCGCTGCACGAGGGGCTTGCAGGTACCGCAGCCCTTGCCGGCGCGGGTCTTGTCCATGACGCCGGAGACGGTCCTGCAGCCGCTCTGCACGGTCGAGCAGATCGCACCCTTGCTGACGCCGTTGCAGTTGCAGACCTGCGCGTCGTCGGGCATCTCGGCCGGGCTGACCTCGGCGGGCGGCCCGCCCAGGTCGAACATCAGCTCGGCGCGCTCCTCCGGCAGCGCCAGCCCGCGGTCGAACGCCTGCATGAGGAAGGCGTACTTGCGCACGTCACCGACGAGCGTGGCACCGACCAGGCGCCCGTCGCGGATGACGATGCTCTTGTAGACGCCCTTGCGCGGCTCGCTGAACACCAGCGTCTCGTCGTCGTCGCGCTCGGCCGCCTGAACGCCCATCGCGGCCACGTCCACGCCGGCGACCTTGAGCTTGGTGGCGATCCGCGAGCCGTGGTACGCCGCGTGCGGATCCCGGCCGGTGATGTGGTCGGCGAGCACCTTGGCCTGGTCCCAGAGCGGGGCGACCAGGCCGTACGTCTCGCCGCGGTGCTGGGCGCACTCCCCCACCGCGTAGATGTCGGCCTCGCCCTGCACCCGCATCTGGTCGTCGACCACGATGCCGCGCTCGACGGGCAACCCGCTGGCCTGCGCCACGTCGGCGTTGGCGCGGATGCCGGCCGCGACCACCACGACGTCGCACGGGATCGTCCGGCCGTCGGCCAGCTTCATTCCGGTCACCGAGTGCTTGCCGAGGATCTCGGTGGTCTGCGCGTCGACCACCACCTCGATGCCCAGCTTCTCGACGCTGCGCTGCAGGGTCGCGCCCGCCTCGGCGTCCAGCTGGGTGTTCATCAGGTGGCCCATGGCGTGCACGAGCGTCACGTGGCTCAGGTGGTTCTGCAGCCCGCGGGCCGCCTCCAGGCCGAGCAGGCCGCCGCCGATGACCACCGCGCGCTCGTGCTCGCGGGCGTACCGGATCATCGCGCGGGTGTCGTCGAGCGTGCGGAAGGCGAAGACGCCCTGGTGGTAGCCGCGGCCGGGGCGGTGGATGCCGGGGATCGGCGGGACGAACGCGCGGCTGCCGGTGGCGATGATCAGCTTGTCGTACGGGGTCGCGCTGCCGTCCTCGGCGTACACCACCTTGGCGGCCCGGTCGATGCGCGTGATCCGGGTGCCGGTGTGCAGGGTGATGCCGTTGTCGGCGTACCAGGACAGGTCGTTGAGGAAGATGCCGGACTCGTCCTCCACGCCCGCGAGGACGTTGGAGAGCATGATCCGGTTGTAGTTGCCGTACGGTTCGTCGCCGAACATCGTGACGGCGAAGCCGCCGTCACGGGCGAGGATCTCCTCGACGGTCCGGGCGCCGGCCATGCCGTTGCCGATGATCACGAGACGCGGTTGCTGCATGCTCAGCAGCTCCCTTCTTCTTGGGTACGCGCGATGGCGACCGCGCACGCCTTGAACGCCGGCATCCGGGAATGCCGGTCGAGCGCGGGATCGGTGAGGGCGTTGACGGCGTTGTCGCCGCCCCAGTGGAAGGGCGCGAAGACGGTGTCCGGGCGGATCCCCGGATTCAGCCGGGCCCGGAAGAACGCCCGGCCGCGGCGGCTGCGCAGCTCGACCATGTCGCTGTCGGCGATGCCGTGCCGCCGCGCCAGATCGGGGTGCAGCTCGACGCGGGGCTCCGGCGTGGCCACGCTGAGCGCGGCGATCCGGCGGGTCTGGTTGCCGCTCTGGTACTGCTGCATCGTCCGGCCGGTCGTCAGGACGTACGGGTAACTCCGGTCGGGCAGCTCGTGCGGGTCGCGGTGCTCGACCCGTACGAAACGGGCCTTTCCGTCCGGGGTCGGGAAGCCGTCGGCGAACAGCCGCGGCGTGCCGGGGTGGTCCTCGTTCGGGCACGGCCAGAAGACGCCCTGCTCGGCCTCCACCCGCTCCCAGGTGATGCCGGCGTAGTCGGCGATCCCGCCGGCGCTGGCCCGGCGCAGCTCCTCGAACACCTCGCGCGGGTCGTCGCTGAAGAACTCGCCGCGCCCGAGGCGGTCCGCGAGGTCCTTGAGAAAGCGCAGGTCGGTGCGGACCTCGGGCGGCGGCGGCAGGGCGCTGCGGCGGCGGATGACCCGGCCCTCCAGGTTGGTCATCGTGCCCTCCTCCTCCGCCCACTGCGCGGTCGGCAGCACGACGTCGGCGAGCGCGGCCGTCTCGGAGAGGAAGATGTCGCTGACCACGAGCAGATCGAGGGCGCGCAGCCGGTCGATGACGTGGGTGGCGTGCGGCGCCGAGACGGCGATGTTGCTGGCCAGCACGAGCAGCACCCGGACGCCGCCGTCGGTGCCGAGGCGGTCGAGCATCTCGTACGCGCTCCTGCCGGGTTTCGGCAGCTCGTCGGGGTCGACGCCCCACACCTTCGCGACGTGCGCGCGGGCGGCCGGGTCGTCGAGGCGGCGGTAACCGGGCAGCTGGTCGGCCTTCTGCCCGTGCTCGCGGCCGCCCTGCCCGTTGCCCTGGCCGGTGATCGTGCCGTAGCCCGAGTACGGCCGGCCCACCAGGCCCAGCGCGAGGGCGAGGTTGAGGTAGGCCTGGGCGGTGTCCGTACCGTTGCTGTGCTGTTCCGCGCCCCGCGCGGTGAGGATCATCGCCGGCTTCTCGGTCGCCAGCAGGCGGACCGTCTCGCGCAGATGCGCCTCGGGGACGCCGGTCATCCGCTCGACCCGCTCGGGCCAGTAGGAGGTGACCGCGGCGCGGACCGCCTCGAAGCCCGTCGTGCGCTCGCGGATGTAGTCCTCGTCGACCAGGCCCTCCCGGACCGCGATGTGCAACAGGCCGTTGGCCAGCGCCAGGTCCGTGCCGGGCAGGGGTTGCAGATGCCGGTACGCGCCCTTCGCGGTCGCCGTCAGCCGCGGGTCCACGACGATGTGCCGGGCGCCCTCGGCCCGCCCCGCGTCCAGGTACTGCATCGACGGCGGCATCGCGTCGGCCGGGTTCGCCCCGACGAGCAGGACCGTACGGGCGCTCGCCAGGTCCTCCAGCGGGAACGGCAGCCCCCGGTCCACGCCGAGCGCCCGGTTGGCGGCCGTCGCGGCCGAGGACATGCAGAACCGGCCGTTGTAGTCGATGGACGCCGAGCGCAGCGCCACCCGGACGAACTTGCCCAGCGTGTACGCCTTCTCGTTGGTCAGCCCGCCACCGCCGAACGCGCCGACGCTGTCGGGCCCGTACCTCTCCTGGCCGGCCCGGATCGCGGTGACGATCCGCTGCAGGGCCTCGTCCCAGGTGGCCTCGCGCAGCGGGCTGGTCCGGTCCCCCGGCGTCTTGCGGACCAGCGGGGTGAGCAGCCGGTCCTTGTGGTCCAGCAGCTCCGCGGCGGTCCAGCCCTTGGCGCACAGCCCGCCCCGGTTGACCGGGAACTCGGCGGGCTCGAGCCGCACCCGCGGGATCTCGGGCGTCAGCCGGATACCGCACTGCAGAGCGCAGTACGGGCAATGGGTCTCGGTCACCGTCACGCCACCGATCGTGCTGGTGCGGCGTTTCGATCAGCGGCGCGTCCCCGTTGCGCCGGCGTACGCAAATCCCTACAACCGGCCGGCGGCCATTGTGAGATCGGCGTACCGGGTCAGCACCAGGTCCACGACGGCCGGGTCCTCGCACAGCGGCGGCGCGACCCGATCCGCGCCGGCGCGGTGCAACGACCGGTAGAAGAGCCCCTCGGCCAGCAGGTACGCCGCCACGGTCACCCGCTCGGCGCCGCTCTCCCGCAGCTCGGCGACGACCTCGGGGACGCGGCGCTCGGTGCCGGAGGCGTACGCGACCGTGGCGCCGAGCTCGGCCGCCACCCGGTCCACATCGGAGCGCCATGCCGGATCGGAGGAGCCGGCCGCGGCCAGCACCACGGCGTCCTCACCCGGCAGGTTCTTCCGGAGGATGTCGACGAGGACCGGGTCCGGGCCCAGCGGCGGCGCAACTCGTGCTCCGGTGCTCGCCGCGGCCTCCGCGATGTCGACGCGTACGTGATAACCGGCCGACAGCAGCAACGGCACGATGACCGCGTCCGGGGTGTCGGCGACCTCGCCCACGCGGGGCTGCTGCACATCCACGTACGCCAGCCGCACGTCGACGTCCGGGCGGCGGAGCGCGACCCGGTCCACGAGATCGCGGATCTGCGCCTGGCCGGCCGCGGACCTCGTACCGTGCGCGACCGCCAGCAGCACTGTCACGGTTCGTCCACCCTCAGCCGGTAACCCCGTTTGATCACTGTCTCGATGTGCCCACCGCCGCCCAGTGCGGTGCGCAGCCGGGCGATCGCCACGTCGACGGCGTGCCCGTCGGTGCCCCGCGGCAACGCCTCGGCCAGCCGGTCCTTGGAGACCACGACCCCCGGGCGCGACGCCAGCGTCTTGAGGATGGCCATCGCCGCCGGTGCGAGCGTCTGCAACCGGCCGCCGACCAGCACCGCGTGCCCCCGGATCTCCAGCTCCTGACCGGCCACGGCCAGCCGGACGGCCCGCCGCGGCAGCTCGTCGGTGACCACCTTGACCAGCGCCCCCAGCCGCGACCGGTGCGGCGTCACGACGGGCACCTTCTCCTCCACCAGCTGCGCCGCGGTGACCGGCCCGACGCAGGCCGCCATGGTCCCGCCCCGGAACCGCTCCAGCACCTCGCCGGCGGCCTCCCCGGCGATGTCGAGCAGGGCCTGCACGGCCGGGGCGCTGGTGAACGTGACGGCGTGGACCTGCCCGGCGGTGAGCTGGCCGACGAGCCGGCGTACGGGCGCGACATCCGCCGGCAGCGTCCACCGGTAGACCGGCACCTCCACCACCGCGGCCCCGGCGGCCCGCAACGCCTCGGTGAAGCCGGCCTGCGGCCCCCCGTGCAGCTGCACCGCGATCCGCCGCCCCGCGACCCCCTGAGCGAGCAGCCGCTCGAGAATCTCCTCCGACGACTCGGTCGCGGCCGACCAGTCCTCCGTCAGATCGGCGGCCCGGATCGCCCCGCACGGCTTCGCGCCCCGAGCGATCAACCGGGCCCGCCCCAGCGCGGCCCGCAGCGTGTCACCCATCCCCCAGCCCTCGGCGGCCTCCAACCACCCCCGGAACCCGATCCCGGTGGTGGCGATGACGATGTCGGGCGCCAGTCCGACACACGCCTCGGTGGCGTGCAGCAGGGCCTCGTCGTCCCGCAACGGCACGATCGTGATGGCGGGGGCGACCACCACCCGGGCTCCCCGCCGCTCCAGCAGGGCGGAAAGCTCCTCCCGCCGCCGCTCGGCGGTCACGGCCACGGTGAACCCGGCAAGCGGGCCGGCATCGGCGATCTGGTCGACGGTCACCCGTCCGATGCTCGCCAGCTGCTATTTCGTCCCGCGATCTCGAATGTTTCCCCGGTGATAACGCGGCATCACTTCCGCACCCCGCCCCCGGTGAGACCGCCTCTGGCAACTACTTCCGACATGGGTTGATCCCGAGCGGGCCGGCGTCCGTACTCCAGCCTGCATTGACTGTGAATTCACGAATGGAGATTCACGTGTTGGCCGTCCCGGGGATGTTGTCGTGGCGTCGTTGGCTCTGGGGTGCGGCGATGGTCGCCGTGGCAGCGACCCTGCTCGATCCACAGGCCGCACGGGCGGAGCCCGGCGTCCCGGCGCCGCCGAGCGGGCTGCTGAGCGACCGTGGCAGGGGCGATCTCTCGGACGCCGACCGCGATTTCGCGACGAAGGTTCGCCTCGCCGGGTTGTGGGAGATTCCCGCGGGCGAGATGGCGCAGGAGAGATCGGACGACCCCCGGATCCGCTCCATCGGGCGTGAGATCGCGGCTCAGCACCGGGTTCTGGACAGATTCGTCCGTGACGCCGGGAAGAAGCTGGACATCCCCCTGCCGGACGAGCCCAACTCGGACCAGCAGGGGTGGCTCGACGAGATGGCCAACGCCGAGGGAACGGACTTCGACAAGGTTTACATCGACCGGCTCCGCGCCGCTCACGGCAAGATCTTCCCGGCCATCGCGACCATCCGGGCCAGCACCCGCAACGACACGATCCGCAAGCTGGCGCAGCGCACCAACCAGTTCGTGATGACGCACATGACCCTGCTGGAGAGCAGCGGCATCGTGAACTTCGCCGCGCTGCCGACGGCACCACCGCCGGCAGCCGCCAACGGTGGGACGGCGAGCACCGCGCGCGTCGCCCCGGCGGCCAACTCCGAGACGCTGTCGCCGTTGACCGGTACATCGATGCTGTTGATCGTCGTCGTCGCGCTGGCCAGCGTGGCCGGAACGGCGTTCACGATGCGGCGGCTGTCGCAGGATCCGAGGCGGCGTTACCGACGGCAGCAGGGCCGGTACTTCGAGTCCTGATCGCCCACACTCCGCTGGGCGGGTGTCCAGGCGCGGCGGCCGGCCGCGTCCGCCCGTCTTCGACACCCGCTCCCGAACAGAGCGCACCAACGCCGTTCTCGTCCCGTCGTGCGCGTTCATCCGGGTACCTTGATCGGGAGCGGACGCGGATGGGAGCGAGAGATGTCGGTGCCGGAAGCGGCGAAGAGCTCGGGATCGGGCGTACGGGGCTGGACCTTCCTGACCAACCACGCCCACGTCCTGCTGGCCATCGCCCGCGACCCGACCGTGCGCCTGCGCGATGTCGCCGACACCATCGGCATCACCGAGCGCGCCGCGCAAGCCATCGTCACGGACCTCGAAACCGACGGCTACCTCACCCGCGAACGCGTCGGGCGCCGTAATCAGTACACCGTCAACCCGGCCGGCCGGTTCCGCCACCCCGCCGAAGCGGACCGGCACATCGGCGACTTGCTCAGCCTGTTCACCGAGTGATCGGGCAGATGCCGGCGCAGCGCTCATCCGCCGGGACGTGTGAGTGGTTCATCGCGCTGCCCGGGAGGATGCGGCGGGCCGGCCGCCAGGGACGGGTGGCTCCGCCCCCAGACCGCGGCGCCGACCGACGCCACGAGCCCGGCCGCCGGGATGCCGGCGACGGCGAGTACGGCGAAACCGGTGAGCCCGTCGGGAAGCCATGCCACGGCGAGGTCGATCAGGGCGGGGAGGGAGATCGGGGTGTCCCGCGTGCCGAGCGAGGTGTAGCGGGCGGCGATCAGCCCCGGTAGCCACAGGGTGATCAGTGTCGCGCCGTAGCCGGCGGCCAGGATCGACGCCGGGCCCGGCCACCGTCCTCGCGTCGTCCGGTGCCAGGACCAGGCTGTGAGCAGGAGCAGCAGGACGCTGGTGAGGGCGCCCGCGGCCACCAGGAGGGTCCATCGCCAGCCGTCGGCGTACGGGCTCAGCGGGGCCAGCCGGGTGCCGGCAGGCGTGACGAGCTCCCCGATCACCAGCCCGGCGGCCAACGCGAGTGCCAGTGCGAGCGCATGACGCACGGCCTGCCTTCGCGGTGCGGTGGCGGCGATCCGCGCCACACCGGCCGCCAGTCCGGCGCCCAGCGGCACGGTGACCAGGATCGCCAGCGCCGGGTACACGCTCATCCCCTCGCTCCAGATCGTCTCCGGGGTGAGGTCGCCCCGGGCCAGCAAGATCTTCTTGATCTGGACGCTGGTCTCGTTCAGCCAGACCGGCAACACCAGCATGACGGCCACACTCAGGGCGAACATGCCGCCGGGGCTGAACTCGAACCGGTACTGGTCACGCTGGAGGGCGATGTACCGGTCCGTCGGCGCAGGGTGGGCACGGACGAAGCGCCGCCACAGGTGCCCGGGGCTCCGCCGGGTGCGCGGGTCGGGTAGGACGTCGTCGGCGTTCCAGCCGACAGGTGCGTCGTGTTCCGCCACAGCGCGGCGGAGGAGCAGTTCGAGCGGCCTGCGATACGCGGCAGCGGCGAAGCGGTCGGCGTAGATTTCCCGGGTCTGCAACACCCCGTTACGGGCGAGGTAGATCACCGCGGTGAGAGCGGCCATGTGCAGCCAGGCCCCCAGGCTGGCCGAGCGCGTACCGAAGAAGAGATCCTCCGTGCCGGTCCAGTCCGGAACCAGGAACAGGGTGGGGGCGACCACGACCAGCAGGTAGGCGTACCACAACGCCACAGTGAGCCCGCCCAGGTCCACATCGCGGTTGTGCAGGTGGCCCAGTTCGTGCGCGACCACGGCCCGGAAGCCGTCAGGGTCGACCCGGTACAGCCGGAGCACCCCCCGGTTGAGCGCCACGTACCGGCGACCCACGTGCCCGAACGCCACCCCGTCCACCCGGGGATCGACGGGATGCACCAGAAACCGGGCGCGCACGCCGACATCCGCCGCCATGCTGCGTACCTCCGCAGTGAGCTCGGCGGGCGCCACCCGGGCGAGTGGCAGAAGCCGCCGGCTGCAGATCCGCCAGTGCGGCATCAATCCGTACAGCAGCAAGCCCGCGGCGGCCACGGCGGCGGGCAGGGCAAACTCCAGCCGATCCCCGAAGGGGAGCGGTGTCCGGAAGCACTCCGGCTGGCGCCGCCGCAGCTCCTCGCGGGTCAGCGTGGGAAGGAGCACCAGCCATGTCGCCTGCTCGGCTGGTGAGCCGGCACCTGATGCAGGCGCCCACGGTGTCTCGGCCGGCGAAGCGAGCCCATTGAATGCGGCCCGCCGCTGATGGTCACCCATCAGTTCGTACCGGATGGCCTCCAGCGAGCGGTGGCAGGCGCTGCTTTCGTCCAGCCAGGGCTGACTGGCATCGCGCCACAGCGATCCGATGCCCGCCGTGACCGTCAGCATCAGCATCACCAGGACCGCGAACCGGGCCGTGGTACTCGACGACCACGGCCCGGTGCCCGGAACGGTCCGCCGCTCCACTGCCGACCCGGCGCGCGGGCCGTGCAGGGGCGGGGCCGCCATCCCGGTCAGCCGTCCGTCTTCGGCGAAGGGCCGATGCCGGGTGTCTCCAACCCCGCCACGCCGTCGGGAGCGGAGGCCTCGCCTGCGGGCGGAACCATCGGCCCGGTGATGGCCCCGGCGCCCCGACCGAGGACGAGGCGCCCGACGATCGCCTCGGCGATCACAGTCGCGGTGTGTTCGGCCACGCCTGCGCTCCGAGCGGCGTGGCTCGCGGCGGCACGTACCCGCTCGAGGTCGGCGACGGACAGCGCGGCCACCGTGGTGGCGGCAGCGGCGTCGCCGGCCGCGCGGCGCCTTCCGCGCCGGCGCAGCCGACCCGCCAGCCTTCCCCAGAACCCGGCACTGAGCTGCTCGACACCGGTCGCCAGGAACACCCCGGCCCCGGCCGACGCCGCAGCCAGCGCCACCTCCGTCACCGTGTGCAAGGTGAGTTCGAGCCCGGAACTCAGGACGTCGCGATGCCGGAAAGCCGGCCGGCCACGGCGACGCAGCAAGGCGCCGGCGGTACGGTCGAACAGCGGTAGCTCCTCCGGCGCTGCCTCGGTCACCGCGGCCCGAGCCAGGTCCAGCACCATCTCCCGACGACGCCGGCGACCAATCAGTACGTAGCGCTGCACTGTGGACGACACGCCGTCATTGTTGCAGTCCGGATCACGTACCGGCCATCGCGAGAACCTCGGGTCGCCCGCCCTCCGCCGTATCGGCCCGTCCGAGAGGAGGGTGGAGATGGCCAGGTCATCGGGACCGCGTACTACGACAACGGCAACCGGCGCGCCTTCCTGTGGCAGCGGGGGGATTACCGGCTGCTGCCCGTGCCCGGTGGCATGGACAGCGCCGCCGTCGATATCAACAACCACGGGCAGGTCATCGGCGTTGTCGCGCGCCGCGGCACCACCGCCGAACAGGCCGTGCAGGGGCAGCGCCGCCCGGCACGGGAGCCGTCCGGGTGCGGCAACCTGGTGGCCGGTCCGCCCACGGAGCATCTCCGGTGATCAACGCGGACCTGGTGGCGCAGCGCAGGGCAGCCATGGCCATGCACCGGGTGATGGGTGCGCCAGCCGACCCGCCCGGGCAGGGCTGCTCGGCTCCAGTGGGCCGCCACCCGTGTCCTCACTCGCGTTGGTTTGCGGTCAGGATGCAATCGACAGCCGTATACAGGGTTTCGGTCTCGGACTGCAGGATGGAGTCCTCGGCGGGCAGCGCTCGTTCGATCGACAGTCCGTTGAGGACGGTCGACAGGAATCTCGCCCGGCTGGTGTGGTCTTCTTCGGGCAGCGCGCCTTCGTCGGCGAGCACCGTCAGCCAGTACTCGATACGGCGCCGGCCTTCCCGCTCCAAGGCGAGATATGCCGTGCGCACCTCGTCGGTCGGGTCGGACGCGATATACGTCTGGTATGCCTTGGTCCACGCCTCGCGTGCCTGCTGCCCGACACCGGCGGGGGCGAGGACTTGCCGGAGGCAGTTGACCAGTCGATCGCGGGCGGGTAGCGATCGATCCTGGATCGGATCGTCGGAGAACAAGCCGCCGTAGATTCGGGCGAGTACGGCGTCTCGCAGGGCGCGCTGGGTCGGAAAGTGAAATCTGAGCGAGCCCGTGCTCACCTCGGCGCGTGCCGCGACAGCACGCACGCTCAGCGTGGCTGTCACATCCTCGGCAAGCATCGCCGCCGCAGCCGCAAGGATCCGTTCTCGCGAGCCGATACCGCTGTGGTCCTGCGCCATGGGCCACCTCCTATTACATCGTACTAGTACGCCGTGCTAGCGTCGTCACTAGTACAGCGTGTTAGTGGGTCAGCGGTGATCGAGGAGGGGCGGTAAAGCATGGTCGGGGACTGGCGGCAAGGGCGAGCAGCCAAGCGCATCAAGCCCGGGAACGGACGGGCGTTGAAACCTCTCCGGTGGTGGCAGCTGCCCTTCCGCGCCGTGTTCTACCTCCCGCTCCCGCAGCCGGATGATCGGCAGACGGTCTACGCCGTCAACCTTCCCTACCGTTCCGATACCGGCAGCGGCAAAGCACGAGCCCACCTGTATCTCGACGGCAGACATCACGCCGAGTCCAAGCTCCCGGCGGCCTTCCCGGTCGAGGGAGGCACCATCGAAGTGGCAATCAGCGCCTTCGGGATCAAGCGCTGCCACTACGTCACCACCGCCGGCGCGGAGCGCCAACTCATCCCGGACCCGCGCTCCGCCGAAGGGCGCCGGGCCCGCATCGCACGCGACCACCCGACGCTGAGCCGCTCGCTCGGTCTTCTCTCGGTGTTGCTGCTCAGCATCGGCGTGGGCTTGAACCTGCTGCAACTCGCCGAACCCCTCTCCGAGATCGCTCCGATCACCGAGAAGATCGGGCGTTTCGACTCGCCCGTGCACCTGCCGATCTGGCTCAACTTCGCCCTCGCCGTCGGGGCCGCACTCGCAAGCACCGAGCGGGCGTTTCGCCTGCGCTACGGCCTGCTCGATCACGCCGGCAAATGATCACACCGAGACGAGGACGTCATGACTACGACCGTGAAGCCGAACTGGCCGCTGACTCCGAGCGAACCCCGCAACGGGCCGCCAGTCCCCGCCGCCGTGGAATATCACCGGGTCCTCGCAGCCGACGAACGCCGGATCGGGCGCGGCATCCTCGCGATCGCCCTGCTGCTGGCCGGGCTCGTCATCTTTCCGACCGCCATCGGCAGGGCAACGGCGCTCATCGACGTACAGCAGGGCAAAACACCGCCCATCCTGGGCGGCACCGACTACACGCCGCTCTCCCACGCCAGCTCCATGATCTCGCTCGGCCTGCTCGTCCCATGGAGCATGCTCATCCAGCGGTGGCTCTACGGCGTACCCGGCGCTTCCCTGCACTCCGTGACGTCGCGGTTCCGCTTCGATCTGCTCGGCAAATCCCTGCTCGTCCTCGGTCCCGCCTGGCTGGTCGCCAACGCCCTCGGCGGCCCCACGCCCGGTGACGAGTTCCCGTGGTCGCACACCGACCTCATCGCCCTCTTCATCACCACGATGCTGTTCACTCCGCTGCAGTCGGCGGGCGAGGAATATGGCGTACGTGGGCTGATCTTCCGGGTCATCGGAAGCTGGACCCGCGACCCACGGGCAGGACTGATCGCCGGGGTACTGGTCTCCAGCGCGCTGTTCACGGCCGTCCACGGCGCAACAGATCCGTACATCGTCGTCTGGTACTTCGTGCTCTGGACAGCACTGGCCGTCATCACCTGGCGCACCGGCGGGCTGGAGATCGCTGTCATGCTCCACGCCGTACTCAACACGTTCACGTTCATCCTGGCCATCACTCTCCGAGAAGACCTGGGCAGTGCAACCCAGGACCGCTCAGCCGGAGTCGGCACGCCGTACCTGCTCATCCCCACCATCACCGTCATCGTCATCACCACCGCCGTCTGGTGGTGCACCCGAAAGTCAGGACCAGCACGGACGACGAGCCTCAGTCAGACACCTCCTCACACCGGAGCATGAAGGAGCGCCTCAGCCGAATGCCGGAACACGCTGCCGTCGTCCCGATGCAGGTCGGTGAACACGAACCCACACGTGACAAGGAACAAGGATGACTTCTGCGACACACCGTCTGACCGCCGCGGTGGCAGTGCTGGCGCTGGGCGCGTGCGGCACCGTCGAAGCGGCCGAAGAGCCGATACGGGACCGCCCGGTGACGGTCCACCCGTCATCCGCGGCCGACCCGGACCACGAATTCCGGCAGCTCGAGGAGCGATTCGACGCACGCCTCGGGGTTTTCGCAATCGACACCGGCACCGGCCGGACGGTCGACCACCGGGCCGACGAACGATTCGCGTACTGCTCGACGTTCAAGGCGCTGGCCGCCGCGCAGGTCCTCGACGACACCACCGACACCGAGCTGGATCAGGTGGTGCGGTACTCGGCAGCTGACCTGGTGACCTATTCGCCCATCACGCAGCAGCATGTCGCCGACGGCATGACGCTGCGCGCGATCGCCGACGCAGCCCTGCGGTACAGCGACAACACCGCCGCCAACCTCCTGCTGCGCCATCTCGGCGGACCACAGAGGCTCAAGCAGGAATTGCGCAGACTCGGCGACAAGATCACCAACCCGGTTCGCTACGAGACCGAGCTCAACGAGGCGATTCCCGGCGACCACCGGGACACCAGTACCCCCCGGGCCATGGCGCAGGACCTGCAGGCGTACGCCATCGGCAACGCCCTCGAACCGGCGGACCGCGACGTGCTCACCGGCTGGCTGCGCGCCAACACCACCGGCGGCGAGCTGATCCGCGCCGGTGTCCCCGAAGGCTGGGTCGTCGGGGACAAGACCGGCTCCGGAGGCTACGGCACCCGCAACGACATCGCGGTGCTCTGGCCCCCGGACCGCGCGCCGATCGTCCTCGCAGTGCTGTCCAGCCGCGACGAGAAGGACGCCACGTACGACAACGCCCTCATCGCCCGGGCTGCCGAGGTCGTCATCGCCGCATTGTGACCATGTGGCCGTGACCGACGCCGACCCGCGCCGCGAGGCCGACGTCACGCTGCGCCAGTCGGCCCACGACCACATGCGCGGAAGTGACGTACGGATACGGCACGATCTTCGCCATGACGTCACCGGAGTGGTTCAGTCGTTATCAGAAGGGTCAGCGCGAACAGGTCTGGCGCGAGTTGCGCGAGCTGGGTTCTGCGGTGCGCAGCAGGCCCGAGCTTGCCCGGGAGGCGCAGCTGGTCTGCGACGAGATGGCCCGCCGCGCCCGGCAGAACGTCGAAACCATCGTCGAGCGGCTCACCGACGACGGCTACCGCTTCCACAGCAACGACGACAGGCAGATCTCTCAGACACCGCACATGCCGCCGACCGTCACGGCGGCCGACAGCGCAGCCTGGCTCGAGGAACGGTTCGGCAGTGTCCCGATGACCGTCCTGTCCTGGATGCGACTGGTCGGCGATGTCTGGCTCGTCGGCACCCACCCGAAGTGGCCGACCTCAGCGTCCGGCGATCCACTCGTCGTCGAGTTGGAAGGTTCGCGGTACCCCGAGTCGTCGATGCGCGACTACATCATTGAGGAGTGGGAGCAGTGGCAGGAGTCTGTCGACGACCGCGACGACCCCGGACCGTTCGTGCTGCCCGTCGCACCGGACCAGCTGCACAAGGAGAACACCAGCGGCGGCGACCCGTACGGAATCATCCTGCCCGACGACTCCACCGACGCATTGTTCGTCTCCGACACGACCACACCGTTCGTCTCGTACCTCAATTACACCTTCGCCCACGGCGGGTTCCCCCACGAGACGGGCTCACCGGAAGAGCAACGCATCAAGGCCGCGCTCGCCCACGACCTGCTGCCGCTCTAGGCTAGGGAAGGGCTCAGATCGCAGAAGGTCTATTCGGATTGAAAACGTCCACTGAGCCGCTTCGAAGACGTCCTCGAGCGCGTCCACCCCATGTTTCTGCGGAAGACTCGCCGGCGTGGCACTGGTTGGAGTCCGGTAACTCCGGCTGGCAATGATTCTCCTGGCTGCGGGCCCGAGGCTGGCTGCATTCGGCCGACAAGCCCCATCTTCCTCGTCGTCCGCTGACGCCGACGAACGAACTCTTCTGCCCCCGATGGTGCGTGCCGCCTGGGCAAGCGCACTCGCCTGAGCCGAAAGCTGCGGCGTGACGATCGGAGATCGGTCGCATCCGGAGTCCAACAGTGCCTCGTCAAGCGATCGGGTCTCAGGCGTGCCCTTGCCAATCCCACACAAGCACGGTCAGCACCCACCTGATCAGGCGGCCGCCGACGTACATGAGCGAACCGTTCGCGACGGCCGACACTCCGACGGCCCGCAGTCGAGATCCCCCTCGGCGAACTGGCAAAATCGCCGGATGAGTGGTCCTGACCTGGTCCTGGTGCTGCGCTACCGCAAAGCCGTCACGTACGGCTTCCACGTACTCCTCGGCGCCCTCGAGCAGCACGAGACCACCACCCGATACGAAGTCCGCTTCGGCGACACCCCCGAATCCACCGCCGAACACATCCAGAACGCGCTCACCACCGGCGCCAAGGTGCTCGTCCTGTGGTCCTTCTACTCCCCCGACGCCGCAGCACTCGCAGAAGAGCTCGCCCGCATCCGTGAGCTCGCGGACGGCCCCTGCGTGCTCCACATCGCCGGCGGCGTCCACGCCACCGCCGAGCCGATGCAGACCCTCGACGCCGGCTGGGACATCGCCGCGGTCGGCGAAGGAGAAACCACCCTCCTCAAGCTCGTCGACGCCGTCGGCGAACCCGCCGGCATCACCGGCTTGGCCTACCGCGACGATGCCGGCGACATCATCAAGACCGGCCGTCCCGAGCGCCGGCCGCTCGACGACTTCCGCGGCTTCTCCTTGAGATGGGACCGTTTCAACGCTCTGGAAATCACGAGAGGATGTGTCTTCTCGTGCCGCTTCTGCCAGACACCATTCATGTTCTCCGCACGGTTCCGGCATCGGAGCGTCGCGAACGTTCGCTGGCATGTCGATCGGATGCGGGAGCGGGGCCTGCGGGACGTCCGGTTCATCACGCCGACCGCGCTGTCGTACGGCAGCCAGACCGAGGAGCCGAACCTGGCCGCGGTCGAGGAGTTGCTGGCGAGCTGCCGGGAGGGGATCGGGCCGAACGGGCGGGTGTTCTTCGGGTCGTTCCCGAGCGAGATCCGGCCCGAGCATGTCAGCCGGGACGCTTTGCGGCTGGTGAAGAAGTACTGCGACAACAACAACATCATCGTGGGGGCGCAGTCCGGGTCCGACCGGGTTCTCGACGCGGCCAAGCGCGGGCACGGGGTCGAGGAGGTCAAGCGGGCCGCTCGGCTCGGCATCGAGGAGGGCTTCCAGATCAACGTGGACATGATTTTCGGGATGCCGGGCGAGAACCGGGACGACGTCGACGATTCGCTGCGGCTCGCCCGAGAGCTGGCCGACCTGGGCGCGCGCATCCATGCCCACACGTTCATGCCGTTGCCCGGAACGCCGTGGCGCGACGCCCCGCCCGGCGATGTGGACCCGGCGACGATCTCCGAGGTGGACCGGCTGTCGCAGCGGGGCGCGCTCTACGGTCACTGGCAGAAGCAGCGTGACCATGCCGTACGCCTGGCCGCGGCCGCCGAGGCGTACCCCCGTCCGGGTCGGAGCCGCACGATCCTGCCGACTCTGCCGCCGGCTGGGAGCTGCTGATGCAGCTGACGAGGCTGGCCACGCTGCCACCGGCCGGGAATTGCTGATTCAGTCCAGGAGGCGGGAGACGGCGTCGGCGGCCTTCAGCGCCGTACCCGTCAGGATCAGGACCGTGGTGTCGCCCGGCCGCAGCGCACCGGCCTGGCGGAAGGCTCGCACGGCCGGCAGGACCATCGCGCTGGTCGGTTCCGCGTAGAGGCCCCGGGCGGCGAGCTCGCGGGTGGCCGCCGCGATGTCGGTCTCCGTCACGGTGGTCATGGCGCCGTCCGATGCCCTGACCGCCCCGAGTACCTCTCGGTCGCGGACGGGCCGGGCTATGGCCGTACCCTCCGCGATCGTCGGGCTCCACTCCCCTGCCGTGACCGACTCGGCTCCGGCGGCGAAGGCCGCCGCGAGCGGGCTGCAGTTGCGCGGTTGCGCGACCAGCAGCCGGGGCCGGCGGGTGATCGCGCCCGATGCCAGCAGTTCGCCGAAGCCGAGGTGCATCCCCAGGACCAGGCTGCCGGCCCCGCACGGCACGACGATCGCTTCCGGCGCGGCGAACCCGAGGTCCTCCCAGATCTCGTACGCGAGAAGCTTGACGCCCTGCAGGAAGAACGGGTGCCAATTGTGGCTGGCGTAGAACGTCGAGGTGGAGCGGCGTACGGCTTCGTCCGCGGTGGCCTGGCGGCTGCCCGGGATGAGGTCGACCGTGGCGCCGTGCAGCCGGCTCTGCTGGATCTTGGCCGGGGAGGTGCTCGCCGGGGCCAGGATGGTGGCCCGGATGCCGGCCGCCGCCGCGTACGCCGCGACCGACGAGCCGCCGTTGCCGCTGCTGTCCTCCAGCATCTCGCCGACGCCCTGGTGGCGCAGCGCGGACATCATCACGCTGGTGCCGCGGTCCTTGAAGCTGGCCGTCGGGTTGAACCACTCGGGTTTGACGTGCACCACCGAGCCGTCGATCTCCAGCGGCAGCATCGGGGTGGTCCCCTCGCCGAGCGTCACCGGCCGCCCCAGCCCCGGCGGCAGCGCGGCGGCGTAGCGCCACTGGGACCGTACGGCCGTGTCGATGTCGTCGCGGGTGATCCCCGGCAGGGCAGCCACCATGAGCGGCGAGCCGTCGTCCCCGCGCCAGCGGGGCTCGCCCAGGGGGTATTCGCGGCCGGACCGGTCGAGCAGCGAGGTCATGCCGCCGATCCTCGCAGACGGCGGAAAAATCTTGCCGGAAGGGCTTGGCACTCACCCTCCGACAGTGCTAAATAATGACTTGTCGCTGCAGCTCAACCACGGTGATGAACCACCTCGGGCGTGCTGCACGACCCTCGGCAGAGCTGATCCGATCGCCGAGCGCCACGCGCCCGCCGGACCGGCCGGCGGGCCTCACGAGGAGGTGCATCCGTGGTGCTGACTTTCGATCCTTTCCGCGAGTTCGACCGCCTGGCCGGGCAGATGTTCGGCACCGCTTCCGGTGCCGCCGGCGCCCCCACCGTGGCGATGCCGATGGACCTGTACCGCTCCGGTGACCACTTCGTCATGCACTGCGACCTCGCCGGCGTCGACCCCGGCTCGGTCCAGGTCGACGTGGACAACCACGTCCTGACGATCCGGGCGGAGCGGTCCCCGCGCACCGACAACGACGTGCAGTGGCTGCGCCGCGAGCGGGTCACCGGCACCTTCGAACGGCGCCTGACCCTGGGCGACGGCCTCGACCTCGACAAGATCTCCGCGACCTGGCAGGACGGCGTGCTCACGCTGACCATCCCCGTCGCCGAGGCGGCCAAGCCCCGCCGCATCGAGATCTCCCGGAGCGCCGGCCACGACCGTCAGGTGCTCGAGGGCACGGCACAGGACGCGCCCGTCATCTCGCATTCTTGATCCCCTCGCACCTCTGGTAAGGCGGCCGGGCGGGCGGTGCGCCCGCCCGGCCACACCTTCCACCTCGGGATGGTCAGGCCGCCCACCGCTGCTCACATCGGTATTCCTCCCCGCGCCGCCCCGGCCCGGCGGCGCAACGAACCTGCCGGGTGCGGAGCCCACGCCGCGCCCGGCAGGCCCCCACTCCAGGCGGGCGGTTCGCCCGCCGCTTTCCGTACCGCAGGCGGGCGGTTCGCTCGCCGCTTCCTCACCGCAGGCGGGCGGTTCGTCCGCTGCGAGTACCCCTCCCGGGCGGGCGGTGCGCCCGCCCGGGGCCGGGTACGCTCCCCGGCCCACGCCGAACCGGAGCGCCGTTCACCGACAGGAGCGGACCGCCCAGCGCCCGATTCCTCCCCTTCCCGGCCCCGGCGTACTAGGGTCGTGCGCTGAGAGTCGCGCCGTAAGCGCTCAGGGTCGCCACCCTGGCGCCGATGGACCGGAGCGTGAACGTGAGCGCCGAGACCGTGGAAGCCACCATCGAGAGCCTGGTCGCGGACGTCTACGTCAGTCACGCCGGGGCTCGCTGACCGGGCCGCCGACCTCGTACGCCGGGCCGAGGCCACCGGGGACCGCCGGCACGCCGACCTGGGCCGGCTCGTCATCGCCGAGCTGCACAACCGGGGCGGTCTCGCTGCGCTACTTCAACGTGGCCGGCGCCCGCGCCGGACTCGTCCTCGGCCCCCACGAGGGGCGGGCGGGTCGCCGAGGGCGTACGGCAGGCCCGCGAGGTGCTCGCGCTGCGCATGATCGCCGGCTGCCACGTCGAGCTGGGCGACTTCCGCGCCGCGTACCAGGAGATGGTCGACTTCCACGAGGCCTGGACCCTGCGCCGCTCCGAGCGCAGCGAGGTCGTGGCCCGCGTCGCGCACGCCCAGTACGCGGTCGACGAGGCGCAGCGCACCACCGAGCGGTTCCGCGAGATGGCCGAGCGCGACGCGCTGACCGGGCTGTGGAACAGGCGCCGCTCGGACGCCCGCCTGGCGGCGGCGCTGGACACGCCGCCGGCCCGCCGGGGCCCGGTGAGCGTCGCGCTGCTCGACCTCGACCACTTCAAACTGATCAACGACACGTTCAGCCACGCGGTCGGCGACGTGGTGCTGCGCCGGGTCGCCGCGATCCTCGCGGAGGCCGACGGGCACGCCGGGCGGCACGGCGGGGAGGAATTCATCCTGATCATGAACGTGGCCTGTGCGGAGGCGGCGCGGTGCTGCGAGGCCCTGCGGGCAGCGATCCACGCGTACGCCTGGGAGAGCGTCGCCGCAGGCCTGAGCGTGACCACCAGCATCGGGACGGCCGTGCTGCGGCCGGGCGACGACGCCCCCGCGGTGCTGCGGCGCGCCGACAAGAACCTGTACGAGGCCAAGCGCGCCGGCCGTAACCGCCTGATCGCCGAGTAGGACAGAGCCGGCGGCCCAGTGGGGGCAGGCGGCGACGCACCGGCAATCGGCCGCTGAGAAGCGGCCGTCAGCGGCGGAACATGCGGCGGAGGCCGCTGCGGCAGACGTCGCGACCGGCTCGCAGGGCGGCGCCCGTGCGGTTCACGACGCCGTCGCCGGTGATGAGCAGCTCGCCCACGTACGCGGAGGCGCGGTCCATCACCAGCGCCGCCCGGGCCAGGTCCTCGTCGTCCTCGCGCAGCTCCCAGAGCCGTAGCGCCTGCTCCCACGCGTGTGCGCGGGTCGCGGCCACGAGGACGCGCTGGCTCCAGTCGTCGAGGTCGCCGACCAGGGCGTCGATGCGCATCTGCAGGGGCGTCGAGTAGCGGCGGCGCAGCCGCGGGATCTCCTGGTAGAAGATCTTGTTGACGAGCAGGTAGTCGGGGTGGATCGGGTCGTCCTCGGTCGGCGTCATGCCGGTGCGGCGCCACGTGGCCGTCAGCGCCCAGGCCAGGTCGTGGTTGATGTGCGCGTTGACGCCCAGCATCGCCGCGGCGAGCTTGCTGACCCGCTTGTCCTGGGCCCGGCGGAAGAGCACCTCCCAGGCGTCCGGGGTGGCGCGGTTCTCCTCGCCCCAGAGCCGCAGCGCGTCGAAGTACCGCTTGGCGAACTCGACGTCGAGCAGCTCGAGGAACTCGGGGTCGTGCACCTCGCTGCCCTGGAGCGCGCCGGCGACGCGGTCGGTGATGGTGAAGTAGAGCGAGTTGAACGACGCCACGCGGTTGGCGGCCGGGGGCGGCAGCTTGTCCATGATCTCCTGCGCCTTGCGCAGCCCGCGGAGCACGTCGCCGATGGTCTCGACCCGGCAGGCGCACAGGTCGGCCATCTCGCGGGAGGCGGGCTCCCAGCCGCGCCCCGCGGGCACCAGGCCGGGCTCGTCGCGCGCGATCCGGCGCCGCTCCTCGCGCAGCAGCTCGGCGCTGCTCTGCACGCCCCCGCGATCGAACTGCACTGTCGTGGTCATCTCGGCCCCCCGGCCCCCCGATAGTCCCGTCAGGTGCTTCACCCTGCTCAAACACCGCCCGGTTGACCAGTGGAGAGGCAGCTACCCGACAGTAGGGCCGGGGCCTGCGAGCAGGGCGCCGAACCGGGCGGTGTCGATGTTGCCTCCCGAGATGATGACCCCGGCACGCCCGCCGGCGCGCACCTTTTTCGCCAGCAGGGCGGCGAGGCCGGTCGCGCCGCTCGGTTCCATGACGATCCGCAGGCGTTCGAAGGCGTGGCGCATCGCCGTACGGATGTCGTCGTCGCTGACGAGCACGACCTCGTCGATCAGGCGGCGGTTGACCGCGAAGGTGAGCTCGCCGGGTGTCGGCGCGGCCTGACCGTCCGCGATGGTCCGCGGTACGGGGATCGTGACGCGCGCGCCCGCGGCCAGCGAGCGGCGGGTGTCGTCCCCGGCCTCCGGCTCCACGCCGATCATGCGGATGCCGGGCCGCACCTGCGTCGCGGCGGTCGCGCAACCGGCCATGAGCCCGCCGCCGCCCACGGGCACGACCAGCGTGTCCAGCTCGCCGACCTCGTCGAGCAGCTCCAGCGCCGCGGTCCCCTGCCCGGCCATCACGTGCGGGTGCTCGTACGGCGGGATCAGCGTGAGCCCCCGCTCGGCGGCCAGCGCGGCACCCAGCGCGACCCGGTCGCCGGTGTAACGGTCGTAGGTGACGACCTCCGCGCCGTATCCCTCGGTGGCGGCCTGCTTGGACGCGGGGGTGTCCTCGGGCATGAGGATGACGGCCCGGCTGCCGAGCTCCCGGGCGGCCAGCGCGACCGCCTGGGCGTGGTTGCCCGACGAGTACGCCGCGATCCCCCGCTCGAGTTGCTCCGGCCCGAGTTGCGCGCACGCGTTGTACGCCCCGCGGAACTTGAAGGCGCCCGTACGCTGGAAATTCTCGCACTTCAGAAACACCTCGGCGCCGACGAGGGCGTCCAGGGTCCGCGAGCGCAGCACCGGCGTGCGATTGGCGACGCCGTCCAGCCGCCGGGCCGCGGCCTGTACGTCGGTCAGGGTGATGGGCACGTCGTCAGCTCTCCTTCAGGCGGCTCTTCTGGACCTTGCCCATGGCGTTGCGCGGGAGGTCCGGGACCAGGTGCACGACGCGGGGCCGTTTGTGGGCGGCCAGGCGGGCGGCGACGAACGCCACGAGCTCGTCCGGCGCGGCCGGGCCGTCCGCGACCACGTAGGCGGTGATCTGTTCGCCCAGATCCGGGTCCGGGGTGCCGATCACGGCGGCTTCGCGTACGGCGGGATGCAGCAGCAACGCGTCCTCGACCTCGCCCGCGCCGACCCGGTATCCGCCGGTCTTGATGAGGTCGGTGGAGGCACGCCCGACGATGCGGTGCCAGCCGTCGGGACCGATCGTGGCGACGTCGCCGGTGGCGTACCAGCCGTCGGTCAGCGGCGCGGGGGTGACGCCGCCGTCGCTGCGGACGTACCCGTCGAAGAGGGTGGCGCCGCGGACCTGGAGCCGGCCGATCGCCGTCGTGCCGGCGGCCAGCGGGGCGCCGGCGTCGTCGACGAGGCGGGTCTCGACGCCGGTGACGGGCAGCCCGACGTGGCCGGCACGGCGTTCGCCGCCGGCGCGGGCGCTGACGGTGATGAGGGTCTCGGTCATGCCGTACCGCTCGACGGGCGCCTGGCCGGTCAGCGCGACCAGGTCGTCGAAGACCGGAACCGGGAGCGCGGCGCTGCCGGAGACGAGCAGCCGTGCGCCGCGCAGCGCCCGGGCGGCGGCCGGGTCGGCGCACACCCGGGACCACACCGTAGGCACGCCGAAGTAGAGGGTGCCGCCGGCTGCCGCGTACGCCTGCGGGGTGGGCCGTCCGGTGTGCACCAGCCGCGACCCGGTTCGCAGCGCGCCGAGGACCCCGAGCACCAGCCCGTGCACGTGGTACAGCGGCAGCCCGTGCACCAGCGTGTCGCCGTCGGTCCACTCCCACGCCTCGGCGAGCGCATCGAGGTCGGCCGCGATCGCCGCGCGCGAGAGCACCACGCCCTTCGGCGGCCCGGTCGTGCCGCTGGTGTAGAGCACGAGCGCCGGCCCGGCCGCGGCGGCCTCGCCGGGCGGCGTCCCGGACCGGTGCCGCCGCGAGACCGGGACGACGGGAAGGCCGCTCGTCCCAGCCACGGCGGGATCGTCGGACAGCAGCACGTCCGCCCCGGAGTCGCGCAGCACGTGCGAGCGCTCCAGCTCGCCCGCGTCCGGCGGCACCGGCACGACGGGAACGCCCGCCAGCAGCCCGGCGGTGACCGCCACGACGGCCGGCAGCCCGGGCACGGCATGCACCGCCGCGATCCGGACACCGGCCAGGTCGGCGGCGACGGCCGACGCCCACCCGAGCAGCTCGTGCCGCGACAGCACGCCGCCGGGCGCGGTGACCGCACGATCGAGATCCGCCTGGTCCTGCAGGGCTCCGAGCAACCGCATGCCCCGATGATTCCCTATCCCGGCGCAGGCCGCGCACGGCTGCGGGCACGTCGGCCCAGTGGTGCTGACTGAGCAACGACACGATCGGGTCGAACGTGGCGTCCTCGTACGGCAGGCGAGCGCATCACCGTGCAGGACGTCCTGGACCGCGCCGACGTGGGCCGTTCCACGTTCTACGCGCACTTCCGGGACAAGCAGGCGCTGTTCGAGTCCTGCTTCGACGACCTCCGCAGCGGCCGGCCCGCCGTGTCGCTTGACCGGTCTCCGGCGGGCCCGCATGCTGCAGATCGATCGTTCAGCACGGCGGGAGGAGACCCGGGTGACCGTGGCCCTCACCGCGGGCGGTGTGACGGTCCTCGCCGATCTCAGCGAACGCCGGCTGCCCGCCGTCACCTACTGGGGTCCGGAGCTGCCCGGGCTGGATGCGGAGCTGGCCGCCGCGCTGACCGCCACGTCGTACCCCGTGGCCGGGTCCGACGATGCCGAGCCGCGCCCACGGGTCGCGCTGCTGCCCGAGCACCGCACCGGCTGGCTGGGCCGCACCGGGCTCAGCGGCTCCTTCGCGGGAGTGGACTGGTCGCCCGCCTTCACCACGACGTCGGTCACGCTCGACGGGCTGCCGGTGGGCGGGTTCACCGCCGCCGGTGCGGGCCGTCTGGAGGTCACGGCGGCCGACGACGCCGGCCGCCTGGAACTGCGGGTCGTGCTGGAGATGCTGCCGCCGGGCCTGCTGCGGGTACGCGCTGCCGTGCGCAACCTGGCCCCCGAGACGTACGGGCTGGACGAGCTGGTGCTGGCGCTGCCCGTGCCGTCCGAGGCGGTGGAGCTGCTGGACTTCGGCGGCCGGCACACCCTAGAGCGCGTGCCCCAGCGCGGCCCTTTCGGCTTCGGCGCGCACGTACGCGAGAACCGCAAGGGCCGCACCGGCGCGGACAGCGCGTACCTGCTGCACGCCGGGACGGCGGGGTTCGGTTTCGCGGGCGGCGACGTCTGGGCCGTGCACACGGCGTGGAGCGGCAACCATCTGCACTACGCCGAGCAGGTGTTCACCGGGGAACGCCTGCTCGGCGGCGGTGAGCTGCTGCTGCCGGGCGAGGTGCGGCTGGCGACCGGGGAGGCGTACGAGAGCCCTTGGGTGTACGCAGCGTACGGCTCGGGCCTCGACGAGGTGGCCCGCCGTTTCCACCGCCACCTGCGCGCCCGCGAACGTCCCGTCCCGGCGCAGCGGCCGGTGACCCTGAACGTCTGGGAAGCCGTCTACTTCGACCAGGACCCCGACCGGCTCCTCGACCTGGCCGAACGCGCCGCCGCCCTCGGCGTGGAACGGTACGTCCTCGACGACGGCTGGTTCTCCTCGCGGCGCGACGACCGTTCCGGGCTCGGCGACTGGGTGGTGTCCCCCGATGTGTGGCCGGACGGGCTGCACCCGCTCGTCGACCGGGTGCGCGCCCTCGGCATGCAGTTCGGGCTCTGGTTCGAGCCGGAGATGGTGAACCCGGATTCCGGCGTGGCCCGCGCCCATCCCGACTGGATCATGGCGGCCCGCCCGGAGTGGCCCGTCGAGTCGCGCCACCAGCAGGTCCTCAACCTCGCGATCCCGCAGGCGTACGAGCACGTCAAGTCGCAGATGGTGGCGATCCTCAAGGAGTACGCGATCGGCTACGTGAAGTGGGACCACAACCGCGACCTTGTCGAGGCGGGCGACCGTACCCGTCAGGGCCGTCCCGGTGTGCACGCGCAGACCCTGGCCTTCTACCGGCTCCTCGACGACCTCCGCGACACGTTCCCCGAGCTGGAGATCGAGTCGTGCTCGTCCGGCGGCGCCCGGGTCGACCTGGCCGTGCTCGAACGCACCGACCGGATCTGGGTCTCCGACAACATCGACCCGCACGACCGCCAGCGGATGCTGCGCTGGACCACCCAGCTCGTGCCGCCGGAATACCTCGGCTCGCACATCGCCTCCGGGCGCTCGCACGTGACCGGCCGCCGGCACGACCTCGGCTTCCGCGCCGCGACCGCCGTCTTCGGCCACCTCGGCATCGAGTGGGATCTCGCGGAGGCCACCGCCGGGGAGCTCGCCGATCTGGCCGGCTGGATCGCCTTCTACAAGCGGGAACGCGCCCTGCTGCTCGCCGGCGACCTGGTCCGCATGGACGGCTACGACGACCGCGTTCTGGTCCACGGCGTCGTGGCGCCCGACCGCTCCCGCGCGCTGCTCGCCATGGCGGTGACCGACAGCATCCTGCCCGACCCGGCGGTCCGCCTGCGCTTTCGCGGCCTCGACCCCGGCCGCCGCTACCGCCTGCGCCCGGTGCTCGTCGGCGGCCCGCCGTCGGGGCTCCTGCCGCCGCGCTGGTGGGGCGAGGACCGATCGGGTCAGGTGCTCACGGGGGCCGCGCTGGAGCGGGCGGGGGTGGCCTGCCCGCGCGTCCACCCGGATCAGGTGGTCCTCTACCGCGCCGACGCGGTGTAGGAACGCGACTGCGGCCGCGTCCCCACCCCTTACCGTTCGCCTTGGCCAGCAGGTACAGCTCGCCCCGGCGGTCGGTGCCGAAGCGGCGCGGCGCATCCCGGTCCCCGAGCGGATGTCGGTGGCGGGTTTCGACGACGTGTCGGTCGCCGCGGACCTGGCGCCGTCGCTGACGACCGTACGGCTGCCGATGACCGGCATGGGCCGGATGGCTCTGGAGCCGGCCCTCAAGCCGCCGTCAGGGCGTCCACGACGGCGCCCCACCGGGCACACGCTGATGATCCGCGACTCCACCGGCCCGGCACCGCGGACTTTTGTTTCGGAAGACAAAAGTTCTCATTGATGGTGGCGAAGTTATGGACTGCTACAGGAAAGAGACCTAACGTGACGCCATTGATACTCGTCGCTGCCATTGGAGCGCTCGATGAGAAGACTGTTCCCGCTCTCCGTGGTGTCCTGCGCGGCCGTCCTCGGCAGCCTGCTCACCGCCACCCCCTCGGCCGCCGCCGTCCCACCGCAGGAGCCCGGCGTGACGCTGCGGACGTACGACCTGCAGACGTCACGTGACTCCATCTGCACGCTGAAGTCCGGCCAGACCCCGAACGTCGACAAGCTTCTGCCGTCGATCAACTGGACCACCGCCGCGGACTTCGGCCTCGAGGACCACTTCCAGTCCGAAGTGATCGCCAACCTGAACGTCGCCACGGCGGGGTCGTACGCCTTCCGGCTCACCAGCGACGACGGCTCCCGGCTGCAGATCGACGGCACGACGGTGATCAACAACGACGGCGCGCACGGACCCACCGCCGTGACCGGCACCGTCAGCCTGACCACCGGCTACCACGCCCTGCACGCCGACTTCTTCGAACGCGACGGCGGCCAGCAGCTCACCCTCGAGTGGCAGCCGCCCGGCGCCGGCTCCTTCTCGGTCGTGCCCACGTCCGCGCTGAGCACCGATGCCGGCGTGGTGCGGGTGACCGCGCCCGGCCGTAAGGAGTGCGAGGCCTCGGGCGACTCCCCCGGCGACGGGCTGCCGCTCACCTCGGTCCACCCCGGCTACACGCTGACGAGCCTGCGCCCCAACGGCTTCCAACCGCAGGTGAGCGCGATGGACTGGTTCCCGGACGGACGCCTGGCGATCGCCACCTGGGGCGGCAGCGACACCGTCGCCGGCGAGGTGTACGTCCTCAGCGGCGTCACCGGCGCCACGTCGCCCAGCCAGGTCACGTACAAGAAGATCGCGACCGGCCTGCGCGAGCCGATGGGGCTGAAGATCGTCGACGGCACGATCTACGTGTCGCAGAAGCACGAGCTGACCGAGCTCAACGACACCAACGGCGACGGCGTCATCGACCAGTACCGCCGGGTCGCCACGTGGCCGTTCGACGGCAACTTCCACGAGTTCGCGTTCGGCCTGCTCTACAAGGACGGCTACTTCTACCTGAACCTGTCCGTCTCGATCGACCTCGGCGGGGCGACCACCGTGCCGCAGGGCTCGGCGAACCGCGGCACCAGCCTGAAGATCAACCGGTCCACCGGTGCGGTCCAGTACGTCGCCGGCGGCCTGCGTACCCCCGACGGCATCGGCTGGGGTCCCGAGGGCGACGTCTTCGTCACCGACAACCAGGGCGGCTGGCTGCCCGCCTCCAAGCTCGTGCAGATCAAGCAGGACCGGTTCTTCGGCCACTACACCGACCCCGACGGCCCGTTCGACGGCCAGCCGGTGACCCAGCCGGTGCTGTGGCTGCCGCAGAACGAGATCGCCAACTCGCCCAGCACCCCGCTGATGCTCGACTCCGGCCCGTACGCGGGTCAGATGATCTTCGGCGACGTCACGTACGGCGGGATCCAGCGCGCCTACCTGGAGAAGATCAACGGCCAGTACCAGGGCGCGGTCTTCCGCATGACCCAGGGCCTCGAGATGGGCGTGCTGCGCACGAGCCTCGGCCCGGACGGCGCGCTCTACGTCGGCGGGCTCGGCGCGGGCGGCAACTGGGGTCAGGAAGGCAAGCTCACGTACGGCCTGCAGAAGCTGACGCCCAACGGCAGCGGCGTCTTCGACATCAAGGCGATGCGGGCGGTCGCGGGCGGCTTCGAGCTCGAGTACACCCAGCCCGTGTCCGCCGACACCGCCGCGAACCTGGCCGCCCGGTACCGCGCCGAGCAGTGGCGCTACGTGCCGACCCCGGCGTACGGGGGCCCGAAGGTGGACGAGGAGACGCTGCCGGTGGCCTCGGCCACCCTCTCCGCCGACCGGCTGAAGGTGACCCTCAAGCTCAACGGGCTCAAGCCGGGCCGGGTCGTGCACGTCCGCTCGCCACGCCCGTTCACCTCCACGTCCGGCGCGTCGCTGTGGAGCACCGAGGCCTGGTACACCCTCAACAGCCTCGCCGACGGCACCACGCTGAAGACCGACCAGGTCGAGGCCGAGAACTCCGGGCTCAGCGGCGGCGCGGGCGTGGCGACCGACCACACCGGCTACACCGGTTCCGGCTTCGTCGCCGGCTACGGCACCGTGGGCGCGGCCACCACGTTCAGCGTCAACGTGCCGGCGGCCGGCTCGTACCCGGTCTCCCTGCGGTTCAGCAACGGCCCCAACCCGTCCGCCGGCGCCAAGACCGTGAGCCTGTACGTCAACGGCAGCAAGGTACGCCAGCTCAGCCTCGCCGACACCGGGAACTGGGACACCTGGGCCATCAAGGCCGACACCGTGACGCTGCGGGCCGGCGGCAACACCATCGCGTACAAAGTGGACAGTGGCGACGTCGGGCACGTGAACCTGGACAACCTGACCGTCGGCTCCGCCGGTTCCTCTCCCGGCGCACCCCGCACCGGCACGATCACCGGCATCGGCGGCAAGTGCCTCGACGTCGACAACGCGAACGCGGCGGACCGCACCAAGGTGCAGCTGTACACCTGCAACAACTCGTCCGCGCAGAGCTGGACCCGCGACGGCGACACGCTGCGCGCCCTCGGCAAGTGCCTGGACATCGACAACGCGGGCACCGCCAACGGCACCAAGGTGCAGCTCTACACCTGCAACAACAGCGCCGCGCAGGTGTGGCAGCAGCAGGCCAACGGCTCGCTGCTCAACCCGCAGTCCGGCAAGGTCCTCGACGCCGCCGGCGGCTCCAGCGCGGACGGCACGCCGGTGCAACTCTGGGAATGGGCGAACGTGGCCCAGCAACGCTGGACCCACAACGGCACCAGCCGGGTCACCCTGTTCGACGGCGGCACCCTGAACGCCTTCCAGAACGCCGACGGCAGCGCGCCGGCCTGGCCGGTCTCCGGCGGCTCGGCCGAGGTGCTCGGCGGGGACCTGCGGACCAAGCAGACGTACGGCGACTTCAAGCTGCACGCCGAGTTCTGGCTGCCCAACCTGCCCAGTGACGTGACCGGGCAGCAACGGGCGAACAGCGGCATCTACCTGCAGGACCGCTACGAGCTGCAGGTGCTCGACACGTACGACAAAGCCACCCTCGCCAACGACGAGTGTGGGGCCATCTACCAGAAACGGGCGCCGTCGGCGAACGCCGGCACGGCGCCGGAGACCTGGCAGACGTACGACGTCACGTTCCGCGCGGCCCGTTACAACGGCTCGGCGAAGACCGAGAACGCCCGCGTCACCGTGGTCTGGAACGGCACGACGGTCCACGACAACGTCGAGATCGACGGCCCGACCGGCAACGGCGCCGCGGAGGGACCGGGCTTCCTGCCGATCCGCCTGCAGGACCATGGCGATCCGGGCGCGAACGTGCGCTACCGCAACATCTGGATCGAACCCGCCTGACCGTACGGGCAGGGGCCGCGCACCGGCCCCTGCCCCAACGGACATCGCGCCCGTGCGCCCCTGGATGACGCCCGCCCGGGTCGCCACAATCGCGGCATGAGACCGGTCATCACCGCGGAGGACGTGGGCGACAGCACCCTCGTCGTCCGCACCGACTACTCCGACGAGACCGCGTGGCGTGCCGTCGTCGCGCACCTGTCGGCGGATCCCGACTCGGCCAACCACCTGGTGGAAGGCCCGGCCTGGAACGGCGCGACCGTCGACGACGTCCTGGCCGCGACGCCCCGCGACCACCCCGACGGCGTGGTCTTCATCGCGGACGCCGCCACGATGCAAGACCCGCACCCGCTGCTCGCGGTCACCACGGTGCGGCGCGAGGACTGCGAGGACCCCGAGGATCACGCGTACGAGCTGAGCAACGGCCGGGAGTTCCGGGTGCTGCCGGCGGGGGTGCTCGACGTCAGCGCGAACCTGTTCATCGCGAACATGGACTTCCCGGAGTTCGCAGCGATGGCTCAGCGCGACCCGTCGGGGTGGTACCGCGGGGTCTGACACAGCCGCGCTCATCACCCGTGGCGTCCCCCCGCTTTGTCTACGCTGGGTCGCGTGCCGGAGTCTCGCCTGCGCCGCGTCGCCGTCCTCGTCCTCGACGGGGCGAAACCGCTCGACGTCGGCATCCCGGCTCAGGTGTTCACGACCCGGGCCAGCATGCCGTACGAGGTCCGGGTGTGCGGCCCGGCGCCGGGCCTGGTGACCGGGGGCGACGGCCTCTCCTACCACGTCGCCCACGGCCTCGGCACCCTCGAGTGGGCCGACATCGTGTTCGTCCCCGGCTACCGCTTCCCGGACCGCGACGACCCGCCCCCGGCCGTCGTGCAAGCCCTCACCGCGGCGCACACCCGCGGCGCCCGCCTCGCCGCCATCTCGACGGGCGCGTTCGCCCTGGCCGCGACGGGCCTCCTCGACGGCAGACGCGCCACGACCCACTGGCACTACACCCGCGCCCTCGCCGCGAAGCACCCCGGCATCCGGGTCGACGAGAACGTCCTGTTCGTCGACGAAGGCGGCGTCCTCACCTCGGCCGGCGCCGCGTCGGGCATCGACCTGTGCCTGCACATCCTGCGCGGCGACCTCGGCGTGGCCGCCTCCAACCACGCGGCCCGCCGCCTGGTCGCGGCCCCCTACCGCAGCGGCGGCCAGGCCCAGTACGTCCCCCGCAGCGTCCCCGAACCCCTCGGCGAACGCTTCGCCGCCACCCGCGAATGGGCCCTGCACCGGCTCGGCAAACCCCTCACCCTGGACATCCTCGCCCGCCACGCAGCGGTGTCGCCCCGGACGTTCTCCCGCCGCTTCGTCGAGGACACCGGCCACACCCCGATGCAATGGGTCCTGCGCGCCCGCATCGACATGGCCCGCGAGCTGCTGGAACGGTCGCAGCGCAGCGTGGAGCAGGTGGCCGCGGACGTGGGCCTGGGAACGGGCACGAACCTGCGGCTGCATTTCCAGCGCATCCTGGGAACGACCCCGAGCGACTACCGCCGCACCTTCGCCAACGGCGAATGACCCACGCGGTCGACCTGCCGGCCGGCGCTGCTCTTCGCTGTGGACCCGGTTTACGGCAGGAACTGCTCCTGCACCTTCACGACCTTGCCGTCCTTGACCGTCAGCCAGTAGAGCCTGTGCTCCAGCCGCTCCTTGAGCCCGGCGACCCCCACCTCGTTGTCCGCGGTCGAGCCGCCGTCGGTCACCAGCACCGGCACCTTGGCGGCCAGCGGCAGGGTCCGCTTCTTCTTGTTGTCGTTGACGATGAGGTAGTCGTTGGGCGGCGTCTCGTCGCCGGAGTCGGGGTACCGATTCTTCCACTCCTTCGCGGCCTTGTCGCCGGTCAGGAACTCGACGAGGTCCATGGTGAGCGTGCCCTCGCCGACAGCGGTCACATACGCGGGCCAGCGGCCGTCCCCGATGGCGGCCTGGGTGCCGGACGTCGCCGGCTTCGTACCCGATGTTCCCGGCTTCGTGCCGGAGGTGGCGGGCGTGTGCTCCTCGCCGGTCGGCGTCGCGGCAGGCGGTGTCGTCGAAGCTGTCACCGGGGTGGAGTCGTCCGGCTTGTTCTGGCAGCCGGCGACCAGCAACGTCGAGGCGATCAGCGCCACGACCACGGGACCGACGGTACGGTGCGGGTGCATACCGCAAGATCCCACGTCCGCGGCCGCCGGGCGGGCAGATACCCGACAGTCGCGCACCTGATGGTTGACACACGGAAGCGTGACCAACAGCCGGCCGTGGCGTGATCCTTGCGAACCGTGGCGCTCGCGCCGCTGTCCCGGGCGGGGCACCGGAGGCGAATCTGAGGGCATGACTCGTATCGCGATCAACGGATTCGGCCGCATCGGACGCAACGTCCTGCGTGCCCTGCTCGACCGTGACAGCAAGCTCGAGGTCGTCGCGGTCAACGATCTCACCGAGCCGGTCGCTCTGGCGCGGCTGCTCGCGTACGACACGACGGCCGGGCGGCTGGGGCGGCCGGTGACGGTGGACGGTGACGCCCTGGTCGTCGACGGCCGCCGCATCACGGTGCTCGCCGAACGCGACCCGGCGCACCTGCCGTGGGCGGAACTCGGCGTCGACGTCGTGCTGGAGGCCACCGGCCGATTCACGTCCGCCCGGGCCGCCCGCGCCCACCTGGACGCCGGCGCCCGCAAGGTCCTCGTCGGCGCCCCGTCCGACGGCGCCGACGTCACGCTCGCGTACGGCGTCAACACCGACGCCTACGACGCGAGCAAGCACACGATCATCTCGAACGCCTCCTGCACGACCAACGCGCTCGCGCCGCTCGCCGCGGTGCTCGATCAGCTCGCCGGCATCGAACACGGCTTCATGACGACGGTGCACGCGTACACGCAGGAGCAGAATCTGCAGGACGGCCCGCACCGCGACCCGCGCCGGGCCCGCGCGGCCGCGGTCAACATCGTGCCGACCACGACGGGCGCGGCGAAGGCCATCGGCCTCGTCCTGCCGGCCCTCGACGGCAGACTGTCGGGCGACTCGATCCGCGTCCCGGTCCCGGTCGGCTCGCTCGTCGAACTCAACACGACGGTCTCCCGCGACGTCACCCGCGACGAGGTCCTGACGGCCTACCGCGTCGCGGCGGAGGGGCCGCTCGCCGGCGTCCTCGAGTTCTCGGAGGACCCGCTCGTGTCGTCGGACATCACGGGCAACCCGGCGTCGTCGATCTTCGACTCGGCCCTCACCCGCGTCGACGGCCGCCATGTCAAGGTGGTCGCCTGGTACGACAACGAGTGGGGCTTCTCCCACCGTGTGATCGACACACTGGAGCTGCTCGCCGCCTGATCCTGTCACGGGCAGGCGGATCGGCCCGACGCCGACGGGATCGGCGCGGCATGCCCGGGCCGCGGCGGAAGCCTGTGCTTCCGCCGCGGCAGCCGGCATCGGGATCGGACCTGGCAACCGCCGGCGACGCCGGAAGCGACAGCTGTCCAGCCGCGCCCCGGCCCGGACGCGTGAAGGTCCAGACTGCCGGCACAACAGGCTCGCGATGATCCGAACGCGCCAGCCCCGCGGCCCACGACGGCGGAGCGGAACCCGAAGCGCGGAGCAGCCCGAGTCGCGTGGTGGTGCGCCGGCGTGGCTCATTGCAGGAGCGCCGCGCCGAAGGATACGGAGAAGCGTTTGCACCAGATGCTGATGCTTCGGTAGCTGTCCAGCTCGACGTCGGCCGGGACCGGGTAGACCTGGTTGCCGCGGTTGCCCTTGAGACGGCCGAGTTCCACATGACGGCCGTCGTCGAAGATGCTCCAGGCTTTGGTGCCGGTGATGGCGTTCTGGTCCGTCAACCACACCCGCAGGTCGGGCCCGTCCGACGTGTCGAGACCGACGAGCTCGAGCTGGTGGGTGCCGTCGCCCTTACGGACGAGACGGGCGGCGCCCGTGGTGTCGTGCTCGTGGCTGACGAACGTCCCCTCCCGCACCACGACGGGTTTGGTGGAAGAGCCGGCTGGGGACTCCGCTGGAGGTGTTGCCGAGGACGGCGCCGCGGCGGGAACCGAGGCCGGTGAATCGGCCGCGGAGAGCTGATCCGCCACGGTGGTGTTGGTGACGAGTCGCCACGGCTGGAACCAGAACAAGCCGACCGCCGCGCCGGCACCGAGCGCGGCGATCACCAGCCAGGTCACGGGTCTGCTGAGAAGTCGTCGGATCACGGGATCGAGTCAACCGGGCGCGGCCGGGCGACGGAAGAGATCAACTCCTTACCGACTTCATACGCTTTCCGGCGCGGGGCCACCCCGGACGGTCCCCGGTGATAAACCCGAAGCATGACCAGCCGGATAGCCACGATCGCCATAGATGCCCTGGACCCACGCCGGATCGCCGACTTCTGGATCGCCGTCCTGGGCTGGACGGTCCTCGAGGAGAGCGACGGCATCGTGACGATCGGCCCCGCCGACGCGGCGTGGCCGGCCATCGACGTCGTCCCCGTCCCGGAGCGCAAGTCGGTCAAGAACCGCCTGCACCTGGATCTGCGAGCGGACGGCAGCACCGCCGCCGAGGAGGTCGACCGCCTGATCGGCCTGGGGGCACGCCGGGCCGACGTGGGTCAGGCCCCTGACTCGACGTGGGTCGTGCTGGCCGATCCCGAGGGCAACGAGTTCTGCATCCTCTCCCGCACGGTCCAGGAGGTCATGAAGACCGAAAAACCCAGGACGTCATGAAGACGATCGGTTGAGCAGCGAATGCCGCCGCCCGTAGGTCCAGTACACCACCGCCCCCAGCAGGAACCACACCACGAACCGCACCCATGTCACCGGCGACAGGAAGGTGATCAGCCAGATGGAGAAGATGACGCCCAGCGCCGGGACCACGGGCATCCCGGGGAGCCGGAAGGTCCGGGGAAGGTCCGGCCGCCGGTAGCGCAGCACGATCACCGCCACGCAGACCACGATGAACGCGAGCAGGATGCCGATGTTCGTCAGCTCCGCCGCCTCCCGGATGGGCAGGAAGCCCGCGATGATCGCGGACGCCACGCCGACGATCCAGGTGACCCGGGTCGGGACGCGGCGCACCGGGTGGAGGCGGGCGAACCAGGGCGGGAGGAGGCCGTCGCGGCTCATGGCGTACCAGACGCGGGTGACGCCGAGCATGAACGTGAACATCACGGTGAGGATGCCGATGATGGCGCCGACCGCGATGACGTCGGCGAGGCCGGAGAGGCCGACCGAGGCGAAGGCCGAGGAGAAGCCGCTGGTGGGGTTGATGTCGCGGTAGTTCTGCATGCCGGTGAGGACGAGGGTGGCCAGGACGTACAGGACCATGGAGACGGCCAGCGAGTAGACGATGGCCTTGGGGAGGTGGCGGCGGGCGTCGCGGGATTCCTCGGCGGCGGTGCTCATGGCGTCGTAGCCGAAGACCGCGAAGAACACGGTGGCCGCGCCGGTGATGGCGCCGCCGACGCCGAAGGGGAAGAAGGGCTGGTAGTTGGCCGTCTTGATGTGGAAGAAGCCGACCACGACGACGAGCAGGACCACCGCGATCTTGATGCCGACCACGGCCGTCTCGGCGCGTGCGGCCTCGCGGATCCCCCGGTTCAACAGGTACGCGATGAGCAGGCACAGCAGCACGGCGAACAGGTCGACCACGTGGCCGTCACCGGTCCCGGGCGCGCCGAGCATCCAGTTCGGCAGGTCGATGCCGATCTCGGAGACGAGGAACGAGAAGTAGCCGGAGATCCCGATGGCGACGACCGACACGATGGCCGTGTACTCGAGGAGCAGGTCCCAGCCGATGAACCACCCGACGACCTCGCCCAGCACGACGTAGCCGTACGTGTAGGCGGATCCGGCCCGCGGGATGAGGCCGGCGAACTCGGCGTAGGACAGCGCCGCGGCGGCGCTGGCGACGCCGGCGATGAGGAAGGAGATGAGGACGGCCGGGCCGGCCGTCTCGTGGGCGACCGCGCCGGCGAGGGCGAAGATACCGGCGCCGATGATGCCGCCGATGCCGATGGCGGTGAGCTGCCACAGGCCCAGCGAGCGCTGGAGACCGCTCGTGGACTCCTCGTCGAGGTCCTCGACGGGCTTGCGGCGGAACAGACCCGATCCGCGGCCGAACCGTTCCGGTGTCTCTGTCATTCGGTCTCCCCCCACGGTGGCCCCGGCGGCCCGCGAGGGGGCGCCTCCTGTGAACGGCCTACCATGCCGGCGACCCGAGCGCATCCACAGACATGGATGTCAGGCGACGTGTGCGCGGTACCGGGCGATCGTCTCGGCGAGGATGTCACGTCCGGGACGGGCCCACAGCTCCTCGTTGAACACCTCGACCTCGACCGGCCCGGTGTACCCGGCCGCGTCCACGGCCTCGCGGAAGCGGCGCAGCTCGATGCAGCCCGTCCCGGGCAGGCCGCGGCCGAGCAGCACCCCGGCCGGGAGCGGGGTCAGCCAGTCGGCGGCCTGGAAGCAGGCGATCCGGCGGTCGCGGCCGGCGCGCTCGATCTGCGCCCAGACGTCGTCGTCCCACCACAGGTGGTACGTGTCCACGACGACGCCGACGGCTTGCGGCGGGTACGGCGCGGCGAGGTCGAGCGCCTGCCCGAGGGTCGACACCACGCACCGGTCGGAGCAGAACATCGGGTGCAGCGGTTCGAGGGCGAGCTGGATCCCGTTGGCGAGGGCGTGCGGCACGAGTTCTTCGAGGGCCGCGCCGACGTGGGCGCGGGCGGCGTCGATGTCGCGGCTGTCCGCGGGCAGGCCACCGGAGACGAGGACGAGCACGGGGGCGTCGAGGGCCGCCGCCTCGTCGATGGCACGCTTGTTGTCGTCGAGCCAGCCCGGGTGCTGGAAGAAGCCGCCGCGGCACAACGAGGTGACGGCGAGGCCCGAGTCGCGCATGAGGCCGGCCGCGCGCTGCACCCCGTACGCCTGGACGTCTTCGCGCCAGAGCCCGACGGCGGTGACGCCTTCCTCGGTGCAGCCGGCCGCGAGGTCCGGCAGCGGCCAGCCTTTGGCCGTCGCCTGGTTGAACGAGAAGCGTTTCACCGCTGCGCCACCCCCGCGGTGACCGCCCATGCGCGGGCGCGGTGGGCGGCGAGCTCGGCGTCGGGCAGCACGCCGGCCGCGTCCGCGAGCCGCAGGAGCCGGGCGAGATGACGCGGCGACCGTCCGCTCTGGACTCCCCCGGCCATGAGGAAGTGGTCCTGGTGGCCGGCCAGCCAGGCGAGGAACACGATGCCGGTCTTGTAGAACCAGGTGGGCGCCGCGAAGAGGTGCCGCGCGAGGGTCACGGTCGGTTCCAGGATCTTCTCGTACGCGGTGACGTCGCCGGTGTCCAGGGCCCGGAGCGCCGCGGCGGCGGGTGGGGCGATGGCGGCCAGCACGCCGAGCAGCGCCTCCGAATGGCCGTGATCATCGCCGCGGATCAGCGCCGGGTAGTTGAAGTCGTCGCCGGTGTAGAGGCGTACGCCCGCGGGAAGGCGCCGGCGCAGCGCGACCTCGAACGCCTCGTCGAGCAGCGAGAGCTTGATGCCGTCGACCTTGGCGGGGTGGGCGGCGACGAGCTCGACCACCGTGTCCGCGGCGCGGGCCGGGTCGTCCGCACCCCAGTAGCCGCCGAGCAGCGGGTCGAAGGCCGGGCCCAGCCAGTGCAGGATCACCGGGCGGCCGGCGTCGGCGATGAGGCGGCCGTAGATGTCGAGGTAGTCCTCGGCGCTCGTGGCGGCGGCGGCCAGGTGCCGGCTGCACATGAGGACGGGGCCCGCGCCGGCCTCCTGGACGTCGGCGAGCTGTTCGGCGTACGCCTTGTGGATGTCGTCGAGCGTGGCCGGGCCGGGACCGAGCTGGTCGGTCGCCACGCCGGCGACGATGCTGCCGCCCACGGCCGCCGCCTCCCGCGCGGAACGGCGGATCAGGTCGCGGGCCGCCGGGTAGTCGAGGCCCATGCCGCGCTGCGCGGTGTCCATCGCCTCGGCCACGCCGAAGCCGTACGACCACAGGTGCCGCCGGAACGCCAGTGTCGCCTCCCAGTCGAGGACGGGCGGTGCGCCGGGCACGTTCTCGGCGTCCGGGTCGGCGACCACGTGCGCCGCGGCGTACGCGATCCGGCTCGTGAACCGCGTTCCCGGGGTCGCGTATCCGGAGCCCGAGCCCGACAGTGTCAGCGGTCCGCCGGGCAGCAGCACGGTCGCGGTCACCGTTCCAGCTCCGGGATCTCCACGCGGCGGCCCTCGCGGGCGGATTGCAGTCCCAGCTCGGCCAGTTGCACGCCGCGCGCCCCGGCCCACAGGTCCCACGTGTACGGGGCGTCCTCGGCGACGTGGCGCAGGAACATCTCCCACTGCGCCTTGAAGCCGTTGTCGAACTCCTCGTTGTCCGGCACCTCCTGCCACTGCGCGCGAAACGCGTGGGTGACCGGCAGGTCGGGGTTCCACACCGGCTTGGGTGTGGCGGCCCGGTGCTGGACCTTGCAGCCGCGCAGCCCGGCCACGGCGCTGCCCTCGGTGCCGTCGACCTGGAACTCGACCAGCTCGTCGCGGTTGACCCGGACGGCCCAGGACGAGTTGATCTGCGCGACGACACCGCCGTCGAGTTCGAAGATCCCGTACGCGGCGTCGTCGGCGGTGGCCTCGTACGCGTCCCCGTTCTCGTCCCAGCGGCGTGGGATGTGGGTGGCCACGTGGGCCGTGACGGCGCGGACGGGGGCGAAGAGTTGCTCCAGCACGTAGTGCCAGTGCGGGAACATGTCGACGACGATGCCGCCGCCGTCGGCCGCCCGGTAGTTCCAGCTGGGGCGCTGGGCCGCCTGCCAGTCGCCCTCGAAGACCCAGTAGCCGAACTCACCGCGTACGGAAAGGATGCGGCCGAAGAGACCGCCGTCGACGAGCCGCCGCAGCTTGCGCAACCCCGGCAGGAACAGCTTGTCCTGCACGACGCCGTGGCGCACGCCGGCGGCGTCGGCGGCGCGGGCGAGGTCGACCGCACCCTGCAGCGTCGTCGCGAGCGGCTTCTCGGTGTAGATGTGCTTGCCCGCGTCGATGGCCAGGTGGATCGCTTTCTCCCGCTCGCTGGTGACCTGCGCGTCGAAGTAGATCCGCACGTCGGGCCGGGCCAGGGCGGCCTCGAGATCGGTGGTCCAGTCGGTGAGCCCGTGGCGGTCGGCGACGTCGCGCAGCTTGGCCTCGCTGCGCCCGACGAGGACGGGCTCGGGCCAGAGCACCGAACCGTCGCCCAGCGGCACGCCCCCGTTGTCGCGGATCGCCAGCAGGGACCGGACGAGATGCTGCCGGTAGCCCATTCTGCCGGTGACGCCGTTCATGACTATGCCGATGGGAACGCGAGCGGTCATGGCCGTACCTTCCCGGAACCTCGTCAGGTAAGCGCTTTCCTCGGAGGCTACCGGCGCGCGGAGCGCTCAGGCAAGCGCTTGCCCGGCTCCGGTCGGCTAGGGTGATCGGCGTGGCGACCCTGGCGGATGTCGCGCGGCGGGCGGGGGTGTCCACCGCCACCGCGTCACGCATCATCAACAACAGCCCGAAGCCGGTCGGCGAGGCGCTGCGCGAACGCGTGCTCGCGGCCGTGGCCGAGCTCGAGTTCGTGCCCAACGCCAACGCGCAGCAGCTCGCCCGCGCGCACCGCAGCGCCGTCGGGGTGATCGTGCACGACGTCTCCGACCCGTACTTCGCCGAGATCACGCGGGGTCTGCAACGCGTCGCCACCGACCACGGCCGGCTCGTCATCATCTGCAACAGCTACCGCGATCCCGAGCGCGAGCTCGCGTACGTGGACCTGCTGCACGCTCATCAGACCGCGGCCATCGTGCTCGCCGGCTCGGGCTACCACGACGCACCCGTCACCGCGCGCCTCGACCGCAAGCTGCGCCTCTACGAGAGCACCGGCGGGCGCGTCGCGGTGATCGGCCGGCACGAACACGCCGGCGACGCGATCGTCCCGGAGAACGAGCACGGCGGCTACCTCGCCGCCGACGCCCTCTACCGCCTCGGGCACACCACGATCGGCGTGATCGCCGGGCCGAAGCACCTCACCACGACCACCGACCGGCTCGCCGGCCTGCGCCGCGCGGCCCGCGAGCACGGCCACCGCCTCACAACCCGGCACATCGAGTACGCCGGCTTCGACCGCAACGGCGGCATGGCGGCCGCGGCCCGGCTGCTCGACCGCAACCCGTCGCTGACGGCGATCGCCGCGCTCAACGACTCGATGGCCATCGGCGCACTCGCCTGCCTGCGTGAACGCGGCATCGACGTACCCGGGCGGGTCAGCCTGATCGGCTTCGACGACATGCCGATCTCGGTGGATGTGACGCCGCCGCTGAGCACCGTACGCCTGCCTCTGGAGGAGATCGGCGTGCGCGCGATGTCGCTCGCGTTGCGCGAGCCGCAAGCCGGACCGACGGTGGAGCACGCGGCCGCGGAACTGGTCTTGCGGGGCAGCACGGCCCCGCCGCCGCCCGCCGGCAGGACCCGCCGGCCGGCGCGAACCCGCCCCCCAGGGGATTAGGACCGCGTGCGCAGGGGGATCACCCTGCCATGACCGATGTCACCGCGCTGACCCCCGACCGGCTCGAGCTCGGCGAAGGCTCCCGCTGGGTGGGTGACCGGCTCATCCTGGTCGACATCCCGGCGGGCCGCCTGTTCTCGGCCCCGGCCCCCACGGGTACGCCGGGGAGCACCGCGAAGCCCCTCGACCAGCTGGCTCACGTCCCCGCGCCGCTCGCGGCAGTCGCCGAGGTGGCCGGGCACCCGGGCACCTGGCTGGCGGCCACCGGCACCGGCTTCGCGCTGATCGGCGCGGACGGCGTACACCCGCTGGCCGCGCCGGAGCCGGTGACGGACCGCCCGTGGCGGATGAACGACGGCGTCGCCGACCCCGCGGGCCGCTTCTGGGCCGGCAGCATGGCCTGCGACCAGAGCCCCCGCGCGGGCGCCCTCTACCGCCTCGACCCCGACGGCTCGGTACGCACCGTGCTGCGCGACCTGACCATCGCGAACGGACCCGCGTTCAGCCCCGACGGCCGCACGATGTACCTGTCGGACACCCCGCTCGGCCACATCGACCGCTTCGACGTGGACCCGGCGACCGGCGAGCTGAGCGGCCGCCGGCCCTTCGCCCGCCTGGACCCGGACGAGGGAGCCCCCGACGGCCTCACCGTGGACGCCGACGGCCACGTCTGGGCCGCCCTCTTCGGCGGGTCCGCCGTGCAGCGTTTCCGGCCGGACGGCACCCCAGACCGCCGCGTCCGGCTTCCGGCCCGCCAGCCGACCAGCGTCTGCCTGGTGGGCACCACGCTCGTGGTCACCAGCGGGCGCGGCGGCCTCACCGACCCGGGCCCGGACGACGGCGCGGTGCTGGTCACGGACGCCGGCGCCCGGGGACGCCCCGCGCTGCCCGCCCGGCTCGACCATTGACCGGCGGCGCCTCGGCCGGCGACCGGCGGCGCCCTCACCCCGGTGACCGGCGGCGCCTCAGCCGGCGCTCCAGCCGGCGGCGCGGCAGGCCTCCTCGAAGGCGTCCCCGTCCCGCTCCCACTCGCGGCCTCCGTCGCCGGCGCTGCGCCCGAGCGTCATCGCCTGGTCCCGGACGGCATCGTTGTCGCTGTTGCGCGACGACTGGCTCACCTTGTCCGCCAGCGCGAGCCGCGCCGTCTTCGTCCGGGCCTGCCCGTACCCGCCGGCGAAGTCTGAGCACGCCCGGCCGGCCGCGTCGTCGAGCCGCCCCGGCCCCTGCGCCGTGGCCGACGACCGGGTGGCCGACCAGGCGATGAGCAGGGCCACGCAGACCACGCCGGCGATGAGCAGAGTCTGCTTGCTGAGCTTCACCTTCATGTCGAAATTGGACCACGAGCCGCGGGCCGCCGCGCCCCCGCGCACCCGATCTGAAGAACGCGCCCGGGTGATGCCGGTCAGTCGCCGAGGTCGACGATCTCGCGTCCGAGCGGCCAGAACGCGACGGGCACGAGCTTGAAGTTCGCGATGCCGAACGGGATGCCGATGATCGTCACGCACTGGGCGATCCCGGCGACGATGTGCGTCAGCGCGAGCCACCACCCCGCCACGACCACCCAGACGATGTTCGCGATGCCGGACGCCGCGCCCGCCCCGGGCCGGCTGACGACCGTACGGCCGAACGGCCACAGCGAATACGCGGCCAGCCGCAGTGACGCGACGCCGAACGGGATCGTGACGATCAGCGCGAAGCAGATCAGCGCGGCCAGGCCGTAGCCGAGGGCCAGCACGAACCCGCTGCCGAAGACGAACCACAGAACGTTGAGGATCAGACGCACCCGTTCAGCATGACGCCCGTACGCCAGTCCCGCTCCCGTCGCGGCCCGTCAGTCCTGCATCCGTGCGGCCACCAGCTTCGCCAGCTTCACGCAGCCGTCGTCCGCCCAGTCGGTCCCCTCCAGCCTGCACTGCAGGCTCAGGCTCTGGCCGTGGCGGACGGCCTCGACGGTCCGGATGGCGCCGTCCATGCTCAGGGCCTGACTCCCGCCCTCACCGAGCGACGGGAGCTCGCTGTGGCCGTACAGCGTGGCATCGAGGGTGACCATCGCGGTCGAGTTCTGGGTACGCAGGCGCACGAGGTAGTCGGAGCCACCCGCCGCGGTCCATTCACAGACGTAGACCGTCGGATCGATCACCCTGCTGCTGCGGCCGGTGACCGCCACGCCCGTCTGCTCCCCGACCTCCTTCTCGCTGAGCGCCTGGCACGGAAGGTTGAGGGGGAACGGCTCGTCGCCCCCGCCGCACCCGCCACTCAACGGGACCACGAGCAGGATGAGACCGACCGCGGCGCCGGCGGACCGTGTCCTTCGCATGGTGTTCCTCGCATTCGGTGTCGGACGCCGGATTGCTCCGGCCACAGGTGGGCCGACCGTAGCGAGACGTCGACCCCCCGGGTCCGCCCCGAAGCCGGCTGGACGGGAGTCGCCACAGCTCACGGGCCCGCGGCCGACCTCACCGGTGCGGCCCGGTCCGGGGACGCGCCGGGGGTGTGCGGCCCCCTAGAATCGGCGCGGAGCCCCGTCACGAGGAGTCGCCGGTGTCGCCTGGGACGCAGCAACCCGCCGATCCTCGGGCCGCTCTCACCGCCGCGCTGCGGCGGCTGCGCCACCGCCTGCCCGACCTCTCCGACGAGACGCTGGCCCGTCGCGCCGGTGCGGCGCCGCTGCCGTCCGGGCGCCGCGTCGCGGTGAACCCACGCCGGCTCGGCGAGTGGCTGCGCGGCAGTGCAGTGCCTCGCGACTTCGACCAGCTCCTGGCTGTCGTCCGGGCGATGGAGGCGGCGACCGGTGGCAGTGCCGCGGGCGGTGAACCGGCCAGTCCGGCCGAGGCCTGGCGCCGGCTGTGGCGAGCCGCCCGGGAGCATCGCGCGCCCGTGCAGGACGCTTCCGGCCCCGCTGCCTCCGCGACCCCCGTCCCGGCGACGGGATGCCTGGTGGTGGGCCGCCCACCGAGCGACGCCACGGCGCTGTGTGAACGGCCCGAGCTGCGTGCCGCAGTGGACGACGCGTTGCGGGACGACACGGTGCATCAGGTTCTGCTCACCGGCCCGGGTGGAGTGGGAAAGACCCAGCTCGCGGCGGCCGCGTTCCACCGGGCACGGGCCGGCGGCGGCCTCCTGGCCTGGGTGACGGCGACCACCCGGCAGTCCGTGCTGAGCACGTACGCCCGCATGTGGCGGGCTCTCGCCGCCGGGACTCCGGACGGGGGCACGCTCGGGCACGACGAGGAGACCCAGGCCGATCTGCTGCTGGCGTGGCTTCGCGCGCCGGACCGGCCCTGGCTCGTCGTGCTCGACGACGTCGACGATCCGGCCGAACTGGACAGCCTGTGGCCGGTGGCGGCGCACGGACGGGTCATCGTCACCACGCGCCGCCGCGACGCGCTGATGATGCGCCCGGCGGTCCGGGTCGTACCGGTCGGGATGTTCCATCCCGAGGAGTCCGTGGCGTATCTGCTGGGCCGGCTCTCGCTCGACCCGGCCGGCGGGCGGCCCGAGCCCGCCGACCTCGCCGGCCTGGCGAATTCCCTGGGGCACTTTCCGCTCGCGCTCTCGCAGGCTGCCGCGTTCCTCATCGACACCGGCGTGACCGTCGCGTCCTACCACCGGATGGTGGAGGATTCCGGGGAGCAGCTCGCCGACCTGTTCCCGCCCTCGTCGCCGGCCGACGGCCACGCCGGGACGGTCGCCACCACCTGGCGGCTCGCGGCGGACCGCGCCGCGCTGCTGGCACCGGCCGGCTCGGTCGCGCGGATGCTGGACCTCGTCTCGGTCCTCGCCCCGGCCGGCACCCCGGAGCAGGTTCTGCTGGGTCCGGCCGCCCGCGAGTGGGTGGGCGGCGGGGAGCGCTCCGCGCTACTCGCCCTGCGCGCCCTGCACCGGCTGAGCCTGGTCGACCATCATCGCGGCGTCGTCGTGATGCACGCGCTGGTGCAGCGTGCGGTCCGGGAGTCGGCGCCTCCCGAAGCCGGTGCGAGGCTCGCGCTCGCCGCCGCGAACGCACTCGAGGAGGCCTGGGCCGCGCACGGCGGCGAGAGTGGCTTCGACGCCGCCGCGTACGACGGGGTGTCGGCCCTGCGGCGGGTGGCAGGCGAGCACCTGTGGGCCGGCGGTATGCACCCTGTGCTGCGCCGCATCCCGGAGCACCTCGCCGCGGCCGGCCGTACGGCTGCGGCCCGCAGCGCCGCCGAGGAGCTGCTGCGGGAGGCGCGCACCCGGCACGGCGAGCGGCACCGCGACGTGGTGTTCCTGCAGACCCAGGTGGCCTGGGCCATCAGTGACCTCGGCGACCCCGCCGGGGCGCTGGAGATCCTGACGCCGCTGTGCCGCCGGGCCGAGGAGCTGCTCGGCGCGGACGACCCGGACACTCTGGCCGCGCGCCTGTACGAAGCGCGCCAGCTGTACGAGGTCGGTGCCGCCCAGGACGCCTTCCACCGCCTGCAGTCGCTCGCCGACGCCGCCGGGACGGCTCTCGGCCCTCGGCATCGCCTGAGCCTGCGGGTGCAGCGCTTCCTGGCCGTCTCCCGCGGGCTGTGCGGCGACCCTGCCGGTGCGTACGCCTCGCTCACCGAGCTGGCCGCGGAGCTGAGCGAGGAGCTCGGTCCCCGGCATCCGGAGACGCTCGAGGCACTGGCGGAATCCGGCCGCTGGACCGGTGAGGCCGGCGACACGCGGGGCGCTGTCGCGGCGTACGAGGCTGCCACCGAAGGGTTCGTCGCGACGCTGGGCCCGCTGCATCCCGAGACCCTCACGACGCGGCACAATCTGGCGTACTGGTGCGGACTGGCGGGCCGGCCCGACCGCGCCGTGAGGGACTTGTCCACAGTGGTCCACGACGCCGAGCACGCACTCGGCAGCCGTCATCCCACCACGATCACCTTCCGCGCCAACCTGGCGTACTGGCGTGGTTCGGCCGGCCAGGCCGACCAGGGCCGGGCGGAGCTGACGGCGCTGCTGCCGCTGGCCGAAGAGGTGTTCGGCCCGGCCCACCCGCGTGTCCTGCGCATCCGGCAGCACCGGGCGGAGCTTCGTCACCGCGCCGGGGAACACAGCGGGGCCGCCGCGGAACTCGACGCCGTCGTCGCCGCGATGCGGGAGATCCAGGGTGCGGACCATGTGCGCACGCGGGAGGCCGCCGGGCTGTTGGCCCGCTGGACCGCTGAGGAACCGCGATCCGGCGCGTCGGCGTCGGCGTGACGCTCCGGCGAGCCCGTTGCCGCGCGCGGCGGGCTCGCCGGAGCGTAGGGGCCGGGTCAGGGCCGGCGGCCCCGGATGCCCGCCACCAGGCTGACACCGATGGCCGCGAGGACGACCTGGATGAGCAGTTCGATCCAGTCGATGCCGCCGGTCTCCGCGACGCCGAGTCCCGCGGCGATGAGGGTGCCGATCAGCGCGGCGACGATGCCGATCACGATCGTGAGCCAGATCGGGATGTTCTGCTTGCCGGGTACGACCAGCCGCCCCAGCGCGCCGATGATCAGACCGATGATGATGGCGGTGATGATGCCGGAGATTTCCACGTCCCCTCCTTGGGTCGAGGTCCGGCTGAGGTGTGCCCCTCCATCGGCGTCCGTCAAACCTCGTACCGAACCGGGCCCTCGTCGGGCCGCCGGCGACCGGCCCCGCAGAGGCCGACCATCCGGCAGCCCGGCCCGCAGCCGCCCCAGGGGCGGACCGGCCACCCGGCGGCGGCCGGCCCGGGGCCACTCACCCGCCGGCGGCCCCGGCCCCGACCACTCAGGAAGGCCCGGACTCGCACTGCCGTCCGGGCGGCGACCCGGCTCCTAGAGGGCCGCCTCGGCCGGCGCCGGCCTTACCGGCCCGGACAGCGCGTAGACCATCAGCCCCGCCACCGCGAGGGTCCCCGCCGTCACCGCGGCCGGCCCGTTGCCGGGCACCTGGGTCTGCCAGGTCACGACCTCTCCGGCCGAACCCTCCACCGAGGGGAACACGATCGCGGCGAGGGTCCAGCCGAGCGGCGCGAACCAGGCGCGGGTCGCCCCGAGGGTGGCCGCGCCCAGGGCGGCCAGGCCGAGGAGGCCGGCCGCGTCGCGGACGACGAGCATGGCCGGGCCGAAGCGCGCGCCGGTCGCCAGGGTGACCAGGACCAGCACCACGACGGCAGCCAACGCGACGAGCACGTGTGCGGCCCGGCGGGGCCACCAGGGCAGGGCCGCGGTTCGTTCCAGGGCCTCGTCCGGGCCGGCGAGGGTGATGCCGGCGATCGCGACGAGGATGAGCACGGTCAGGATGACCATCGGCGCGCCCGCGTCCGGCGAGTTCGAGGAGATCGACCACAGCGACCACAGCAGGACCATGGCGCCTGCGCCCAGGGTCAGCGCCAGCGGTACGTGGCGCGACCGCAGGTACAGCCTCAGCCACCTCATCGGGTCCTCCCGGTGAGGGCGGCTCTGAGGTCCCCGCACTCGGCGGCGGCGCGGCGCAGCGCTGCCACGCGGGCCAGCGCCTCCTGCTCGGGCAGCTTGCGCAGAGCAGTCAGAAAGGTGCCCACGTCCGGGTCGGGCTCATCCGAGACGACGCCCCACTGGCCCCAGTCGCCCGCCGGTTCGACGCCGAGCACGTACGCGGCGGCCGCTCGGGAGGCCGAGTAGTCGGACCCGTCTTCGCAGAGGCGGCCCGGGGTCATCGCCGCGATCACCACATCGGGCACGACCCGGCTGGGCCAGGCCAGGTGGCCGTACTTGTCGACATGGACGTCGAGCAGGACGACGCCGGGCTGCGGGTCCGGCGACCACGCGGGGTAGTACGTGGTGGTGTCCTCGTGCACGGCGGTCGGCGGGTCCGGGAGCTTCGCGAGCGTCGTGAGGGCCTGCCGGGCCTGGGGGACGATCTCGGGCGTCAGGCCGGCGTGGATCCGGCTGATGCAGACCCTCGGGGTGCCGTCGGCGCAGACGAGTTCCTGGGCGACCTTGTCGGTCTGGTTGGCCACGAACCGGTCGCGAGGGATGACCGAGACGGCCAGCGCGACGCCGAGCACCACGGGCAGGAGCGTCGCCACGCGACTGCGCCAGCTGCCGGAGGCGAGCAGGACCACGCCGACGACCGCCAGCGCGACGAGCCAGATGACCTGCGCGAGGCTCGCCTTGACCCCGACCGTCTGATAGTCGGTGTACTGGCCCATGCCGTACATCGGTGAGAGTGCCATCGTGAGCCAGGGACGGTTCTTGGTCGCCACCGGCAGGAGCATCAGGAAGCCGAGGCCGGCGACCGCCAGGGCCGGCGCGGTCACCACCGACGGCAGCAGCCGGCCCACCGCGAGGCCCAGCCAGGCACCGCCGATCATCGCGAGCGCACCGACGGCCACCACGAGGAAGACCCGGGCCGGCAGGTAGTCGGCCGTGTCGACGATCCAGGGCAGGCCGATCGCGATCACCAGCAGGTAGGCCGTCACGGAGGCGATCGCCATCGCGCCGAGGACGGGGATCACCCGCTGGGCGCGGGGCCGGGCCGTGCTGGCGAACAGCTCGGCCACGTGGGTCCGGTGCTCCCGGCGGGCCTGGTACGCGCCGGCGGCCAGGGCCAGCGGCCACAACAGCACCAGGTATTCCCGCTGCACCATGGCCAGGGCCATCCAGCCGGCGGCCCATCGCTGCGGTGCGGCGTACAGGAGGATCGCACCGGCCACCAGCAGGACCAGCACGGTCCCGAGCGCGGCGGAGCGGCGTATCTCGATGCCGAGGATCCGGGTCACCGGGCCTTCACCCCCGCGCGGTGGCGGCGCAGCAGGGCGGAGTAGCCGCGCTCGGCGGGGCTGTCGCCCGGGTCGGCGTGCCCGCCCTGCTCGATCAGGCCCGCGGTGGTGCCCTGGTAGAGCAGCCGGCCCTCGTTGATCATGACCACGTCGGTGCAGGCGGCCACCACGTCCTCCACGAGGTGCGTCGAGACGAGGACGCAGCTGTCGGCGCCCAGCTCGCGCAGCAGCGTACGGAAATCGAGCCGTTGCTCGGGGTCGAGCCCGACCGTGGGCTCGTCGAGCAGCAGCACCTCGGGGTCGTTCACGATCGCCTGGGCGATGCCGGCGCGGCGCAGCATGCCGCCGGAGAGCGTCTTCATCCGCGCGTCGGCCTTGGCGGACAGCCCGACCCGGTCGACGGCCCGTTGCACCGCGCCGGGCACGGACGCCTTGGGCATCTCCTTGAGCCAGGCCATGTACTCGACGAACTCGCGCACCGTGAACCGCGGGTAGAACCCGAACTGCTGCGGGAGGTAGCCGAGGGCCCGCCGTACCCGTCGCAGGTCGGCGCGGCCGTCGACGGTCTCGCCGAGCAGCTCCAGCCGCCCGCCGGCGGGCTTGATCACCGTCGCCACCGCACGCATCAGGGTGGTCTTGCCGGCGCCGTTCGGCCCGAGCAGCCCGTGCACGCCGGTGCCGAGGGCGAGGTCGAGGCCGTCGACGGCGAGGTGCCGCCCGGCTCGCACCCGCAGGCCCTCGGCGTGGACCGCCCAGGCATAGGTGGTGGGGGCGGTCTCCGCCGCGCTCACCGTACGCGTCATCACTTCTCTCCCATGGTCGGTCGGGTGGTCAGTCACGGCTGGACAGCCAGCGGTAGTCGGTGGAACGGGTCGCCACGTACGCGGCCAGCGCCACGGTCGCCAGCGCCCAGACCGGGGTGCTGGCGGGACGCAGCACCACGGGGACGTCCGCGGTGACGATGGTGGGGAGCACGACGGCGGCGACCCAGATCCCGCCGACGGCGAGCGCGGCCCGCCGGACGCCGAAGCGGCCGCCCAGGCCGATCGTCGCCGCGGTGCAGGCCAGACAAGGCAGGAGCATCAGCGCGAAGGGCTGCCGCGCGCCGGCGCCGGTCAGGGCGAGCGCGGGCACGATCACGGCGAGCACCGTCGCGGTGCGCCGCAGCAGCATCATCAGGCCGGCGCCGGGCGCGCCGACGATCAGCTCCCAGGCCGGGTCGGCCCGGCGGCTCCAGGCGACCGCGACGCCGGGCAGCGGCGCCACCGGCGCGATCAGCAGCACCAGGGACGGCAGGCCGGGCCAGGCCATGGTCAACAGCAACGCACAGGCCAGCACGCTGAGGGTCATGCCGAGCCACGGCCCGAGCGCCCAGACGAGCCAGCGGCGGCGTCCGGTCGACCAGGGCCGGCGCACCGGCGCCGGCGGCGGCCCGGCGACGATCGCCTCGTCCATGGCGGCGGCGACGCGGTCGAGCAGCGCCCGGGTGTCCGGCGCCGTGCTGCCGGCCAGCCGGGCCCGGCAGTCGGCGCACCCCTCGAGGTGAACCTCCACCGACCACACGGTGGCGTCGTCGAGGTCCGCTCCTCCCTGGGCGTAGCGGGAGATCACGGCGAGATTCGGATGAGTGGTCATGAGAGCGCCTCCCGCAGAGCGATGCGAGCCCGCCGCGCGCGGGTCTTCACCGTGCCTTCCGGCACCCCGAGCAGCACTGACGTCTCCCGTACGGAGAGGCCGTCGAGCACCATGGCCCGCAGCACCTGCCGCACCTCCGTGGGCAGCAGCAGCAGGGCCTGCTCCAGGTCCTGGCCGACGCGGGCGGCCATGACCTCCTCCTCCGCGGCCGGCGCGGTGGTCTCCACCAGCGACACGGCCGGCACCTGCGCGTGCTTGGCCCGGCGGCGGAACGCGTCGACCAGCCGGTTGGCGGCGATGGTCCACAGCCAGCCGACCGCGCTGCCGGAGGTGGCCGACCCGGCGAAGCTGCCCGCGGCCCGCCAGACGGCGAGGTAGGTCTCCTGCAGCACGTCGGCGACCACGTCCTCGTCGGCGCAGCGGCGCCGCAGCCGCACGGCGAGCCACGGCGAGGTGCGCCGGTACAGCTCGTCGAACGCCCGCCGGTCCCCGCGGGCGGTGCGGCGCACGAGCTCGTCCTCGTCGGCCGCGTCCAGGTTTCGTCTCACACCAGGCAAGACGGTGATCACCTCCGCACGGTTCTCCATCATGAGTGACCCAGGTCACAAACTAGGGCGATCCCTCGGCCCCTCCCGGCATATCCGCCCTGACCGGGGGTAGCACAGGGGCCATGACCGATACCCGGATGCGGCTGAAAGGCCCGGCCGACGCGTCGGCCGGCGCGCTGGTCAGCCAGATGAGCGAGCAGGTCACCACGCTCGTACGGCAGGAGCTCGACCTGGCCCGCACGGAGATGGTGGAGAAGGGCAAGCGGGCCGGCACCGGCGCGGGCCTGCTCGGCGGCGCCGGCGTCCTCGCCCTGTACGGTGTCTCCACGCTCCTGCTGACCATCGGCGCCCTGCTCGCCCTTGCCCTGCCGGCCTGGCTCGCGGCGCTCATCGTGACGGCGCTCGTGCTGGCCGGCGCCGGCGTGGCCGCGCTGCTGGGCCGCAAGCAGGTGCAGCAGGCCACTCCGCCGGTGCCCGCCGAGGCGGTCCAGAGCACGAAGCGGGACGTCGACACCGTGAAGGCAGCCACCCGGGAGGGCCGCAAGTGACCTACGCCGCCGCATCCGACCGCTACACCAGCGGAATGCAGTACCGCCGCACCGGCCGCTCGGGCCTCGACCTGCCCGTGCTCTCGCTGGGCTTGTGGCACAACTTCGGCGACGACCGGCCGCTCGAGACGCAGCGGGCCATCGCCCGGCGCGCCTTCGACCTGGGGATCACGCACTTCGACCTGGCGAACAACTACGGGCCGCCGTACGGCTCCGCCGAGATCAACTTCGGGCGGCTGCTGCGGGAGGACTTCCGGCCGTACCGGGACGAGCTGGTGATCTCCACCAAGGCCGGGTGGGACATGTGGCCCGGCCCGTACGGCCAGGGCGGCGGCAGCCGCAAGTACGTGCTCGCCAGCCTGGACCAGTCACTGGGCCGGATGGGCCTGGACTACGTCGACGTCTTCTACTCGCACCGCTTCGACCCGACGACGCCGCTCGAGGAGACCGCGACCGCCCTCGACTCGGCGGTCCGCCAGGGCAAGGCGCTCTACGTCGGCATCTCCTCGTACGACGCCGAGCGCACCCGCACGATGGCCGGGCTGCTGCGCGAGCTCGGCACTCCCCTGCTGATCCACCAGCCGTCGTACTCGATGCTCAACCGCTGGATCGAGACCGAGGGCCTGCTGGACGCGGCCGAGGAGGCCGGCGCCGGGGTCATCGGCTTCACCGCGCTGGCCCAGGGCCTGCTCACGGGCAAGTACCTCAACGGCATCCGGAGGGCTCGCGCGCCGCCGCGGGCACCTCCCTCGATCCCGACTGGCTCGACGACGCCATGGTGTCGCGGCTCAACGCGCTCAACGACATGGCGCAGGACCGCGGGCAGAGCCTCGCGCAGATGGCGCTCGCGTGGGCGCTGCGCGATCCGCGGGTGACCTCGCTCGTGATCGGCGCCAGCCGGGTGGAGCAGCTGGAGCAGAACGTCGCGGCGCTGGACAACCTGTCCTTCACCGACGACGAGCTGGCCTCGATCGACAAGATCCTCGAGGCCGGCACGGCCTCGGTCGATCTGTGGAAGGACGCCCGCCAAGGCACCCTGTAGGACCCCGCCCGCGCGACGTCATCAGTTCACTGCGCCGACATCCTCCCGTGCCTGACGGAGGAGTGAGTTGACGGTGGTGTCGTCCTTCACCTCGGCCAGCGCCGCCCTCAGGTCATCGTCGGCGTGCGGGACGGGACCCACTTTCGCGATCACGGTCACCCGCACGAGCTGGTGATCCAGCATGAGCAGCGACGTCCGCAGCCTCCGGACGTCGCTTGTCACCGGGAGCGACCCCACTATCTCGACAGTGCTCAGATCCTGCTCGACCTGTAACCGAGCACCGTTGTACCTGGCGGCCAGGTCGCCGGATCCCGTGGCGTGCGAGTACAGGACGGCGGACACATAGTCGTCCGCTGCGGCTTGAAACCTCACGTAGTCGGTCAGCAGGGCGCTGTAGCTCTCCTGCCGCTGCAGGCGCAGATTCTCGCCCCTCGTCCCGGACACCTGCGTACGGGTCTGCGCCAGGCCGAAAATGCCCGCGATGACCGCCCCCAGCAACGTGCCGGCCAGGGCTCCGACGACACCCACCGCGGCGACACGATCTCCCCGCCGTTTGCCTGCACCCGGTTTCGGAGCCGCCTGACCGGTGGCGTCGGCCGGCCCGCTCACCTCAGCCACCCCCGTGTTCGACCGAGGTCCGCGAACTGCTCAAGCGCCCGACCACGGCGTCCGACACCAGAAGGGCGTCCGCGGGATCGACACCCGTTCGCCGGCAGACCTGGAAGGTGGCCTCGCGCACCCGGGCCAGAACCGCGGACGGCGAGGGTGAGATGTCACCGTTCCCGTCCAGCAGCCGGCGCAACCATGTGGCCGCGGCGACCTTGGCCTCGGCCCCCGGTGCGCTCGGGAAGGTGGCGGCCAGCAACCGGATCGCCGCCGTGGCAGCGACGACCACGTACGGGGTCAGCAGGCCGCTCGCCTCGACCCCGAACCCGAGTGGATCTTCTCGTCCGTGCCCCTCCCCGACGGCACCGCCGGTGAGGAATCCTGCCCGGTACGCGTCGAACGCCGCGATCTCCTCGGGCGCCGTGTCCGCGAGAACCTGCCGGGTGAGCCGGGTGACCAGCATCCGCTCGTCCTCGGCGTCGAGCACGGGACCGTCGCCGACCGCCATGTCCATCGCTCCTCGGTGAGGCGCTTGCCTCCTCACTGTCCTTCGCGCGTCAGGGCGGAAGACAGAGCCGATCGGCACAGGTGACCGGGACCAACCATCGGTTCGGCACGGCGCCGATCAGCCCCTGTCCTCCGTCACGATCGCGCCGTCGCCGGCCCGGGGTACGCCCACCGCGTTCGGGTACGGGATGACCGCTCCCGCCGCGTGGGCCAGCGGCGTCAGGATCTGCACCAGCCGGGCCCGGTCGCCGGTGTCCAGGACGGTCCACGGTTGCGTGGCCAGCGCGTCGGTACGGTCCTCGACTGCCCGGTGTGCCGCCTGCCCCGCAGCGGTGGGCCGCCCGTCGGCGTCGAGCAGGCCGAGCCCGGCCAGAACCCGGCCCGTGGCGTCCCATTCCGCGTCCGTCCAGCCTCGGGCGGGCTGCAGCTGGTCGCGGCCGCCGTGGAGCGCGTCGCGCAGGACCAGCGCCTGACAGCCGGTCAGCCCGGCGGCGACCAGGGCGGTGATGTGCCCGTCGCCCCGGTGTTCCCGCAGCACGGTGGCGGCTTGCCAGAGCCGGGCGAGATCGCCGGCAGGCCGGGGCAGGGCGGCGTTGGCGGCGCCGAGCGCGCGGCCGTCGGTCACGGTCGCCGCAGCCGCCGCCTCCAGCAGGTCGGCGGCCTCGGCGCACAGTGCGGGTTCGGCCGGCAGGATCGCTCGGAGCGCCTCGACGGCGCCGTCGAGGCGGGCGGCCAACGCCTGCTCCGGCGACGCCCGTTGCCACACGTCGGGCAGCGCGCGAGCGACCATGCCGGGCGTGAAGGTGAAGAACAGCGCGGTGACGGGTGCCGCCCGTACCGCGCCGAGCGGAGCGGCCCGCCCGGCGAAGTATCCGCGCCAGAAACCGCGCAGCCCGGCGCTCTCGAACGCCGCGCGGGCCTGCGGGGCGAAGTAGGTGACCGCGTGCAGCGGCTCGTACAGCTGCCAGATCCGGCGGGCGAAGGACATGATGGTGATCCCATCGCATCCGGGGCCGCGCTGGAACAGCCAATCCCCGGGACGCGGCTCGCCCGGGCCCGCCGCAGCCGGCCCGGGCGAGCGTGACCCGTCAGTTCGCCGGTTCGATCCAGATGTTGCGGTACTGGACCTTGTTGCCGTGGTCCTGCAGGCGGATCGAGCCCGTGGCCGGCCCCTCCGCGATGCTGCCGCCGGTCACGCCGGTGATCTCGACGTCGTCGTGCACCTTCACACCGTTCCAGACCACGGTGATGCGGGCGTTCCCGGTCTTGGTCCCGGCGGCGTCGTAACGGGCGGCCCGGAAGTCGATGTCGTACGTCTGCCACGTCTCCGGAGCCGTCGCGGCGTTCACGTCCGGCGCCTTCTGCAGGTAGATCGCGCCCGCCTCGTTGGTGTCGAGGGTGGTGTCGCCGTACGAGTCGAGGATCTGGACCTCGTAGCGTTCCTGCTGGTAGACGCCGCTGTTGCCGCGGTTCTGCCCGGTGACGTCCGGTGGCAGCAGCGGCACCTTGAACTCCACGTGCAGCTTGTAGTCGCCGAACGCCTGACGGGTCCGCAGGTCGCCGCAGCAGACCTCCATGGCCCCGTCACCCACGCGCGGCCAGCTCGCCGTACGCCCGTCGGTGTGCTGCCATTCGGTGAGGCCGGTGCCGTCGAAGAGCACGATCCGCTCCCCCGGCCTGCGTACGGTGATCAGGTCGAGGTTGACGTGGCCGGTGTCCTCCGCGTCGACCCGGTACTGGATGGTGTTGTCGCCGCGGCGCAGCGTCAGCCGTTCCGTCTTCGTCGCCCAGTCGTCCCACGTGACGGTCGTCGGCAGCACGGTCTGGCGGATCTTGCGGCCGTTGACGTACACGCTGATCGTCTTGTCGCCCTGGAACGGGTTCGGGCCGTTGGAGTAGCGCAGGCCCACCTCGTAGTCGCCGGCCCGCTTCACATCGACGTGCATCGTCGTGGAGGCGTTGAGCGTGCCGAACCGGTCGACGAACCCGATGCCGGAGAAGCCGCGGTGGTCGGTGCCGACGCCGGCTCCGCCCTGGCGGCGGCCCTCCTCGGCCTCGTAGAAGACCTCATCGGGCTGTACACCGGGGATGGCGTTGAGCGTGTACCACGCCTCGGTGCTCCAGAGCTGCTCGCCGCCCTGGGCGCTGAACGGCCGCGGCGAGCGCAGGTGCACCACCCGGCCGGGCAGCAGGCCGTCCACCGTGAGAGTGACCCGGCGCCGGTCGGCGGAGACGCGGATGCCGCTGACGGTCAGCTTCTGCTCCTCGACCTTGGGGCCGCCGTACTGCTCGGTCGGCGCGTACCGCCATTGCTCGAGCTGGTAACCCTTGGCGAGGTTGGCGACGGTCTCGTCGGACAGCGGCTTGGTGTACTCGATCGTGAAGCCGCCACGGGTGGCGCTCATGGACTTCATGTCGAAGGCGGTGATGCCGTTCGGGGTGAGTTTCTGCAGGCCGTACGTGAGCTTGCCCTCCTGGCCCCAGTTGCCGCCGGCGCCGAGCCCGCCGATGTAGATGGACCCGTCCGGTCCGATCGTCGTGCGGTTGACGCCGACCTCGAGGCCCTGCGTGTGGCGGAACACCGCGCCCTGGTACTCGCCGTGGACCTTCTCGAGGAAGGCGCGCTGCAGACCGCCGTACGTGACGTCGCCGATGAGCATCTGGCCCGCGAACGGGCCCTGCTTGAGCAGCACCGGCGTGCTCGGCGAGTTGGCGATCTCGTTCTGCGGCAGCCACAGCACCGGCTTCGTGACCGGGTTGGCGTCGAACGGCCCGGCCGGGTTCGTGTAGTGGTTGAAGAACCGGTCCTGCTTGATCTCCACCAGCTTCGACGCCGGCAGCCAGCCGCCCTGGTTGTCGGCCACGAACAGGCCCCCGCCGGGCCCCCACCCCAGACCGTTGGGGGTACGCAGACCGCCCGCGACGTACGTGACCTTGCCCGTACGCCGGTTCACGACGATGCTCGTGCCCCGGTTCGCCGCCGGCTGCGGGTTCGTCGTGGCGCCGCCGTAGTCGATGGCGACCGACAGGTTCAGGTAGAAGTTGCCGCCCTGGTAGAGCAGGCCGAAGGCGAACTCGTGGAAGTTGCCGCCGTACGGCCAGGTCGCGACCGTGCGCTTCGCGTCGGCGACCTCGTCGCCGTTCGTGTCGCGAAGCTCGGTGAGCTCGTGCTTCTGCGACACGTAGATGGTCCCGTCGACGACGGCGAGCCCCATGGGTTCCTTGAGGCCGCTCGCCACCTTCTTGTAGGTGACCTTGGACGGATCGGTCTGCCCGGTGACGTGGTCGAGGATGTAGACCTCGCCGTCGGTCTTCTCGCTGCCGCCCCAGGTGGCGATCACCAGGCGTCCGTCCTCGGTCCAGTCCATGGCCGAGACCTGCGGCTGGAAGCCGTCGGGGCGCAGGTTCGTCAGCGTGTAGCCGGGGTTCACCGCGTCGAGCGGCAGCCCGTCGCCGGGGGTGTCGGTGGCGCCCTCGCACTGCTTCTGGCCGGGGGCGGTCACCCGCACCACGCCGGCCTCGGTGCTCAGGGCCGAGGCCGGGACGACGCTGAAGTCGGCGGCGCCGGGCGGCCGCCAGGACAGCGTCAGCTGCTGGCCGCCGCCGGCCTCGAAGAACTCGACGAACAGCGAGTGCACGCCGGCGGGGAGCTCGACGCTGCCGTCCTTGGACTCGACGCCGTGTAAGCCGTCGTTGTCGACGACGGGCTTGCCGTCGATCGCCAGCCGCGAGCCGTCATCGCTGGCGAGCCGGAAGGTGTACGTGCCGTCGGCGGGCACGGTCAGGTTGCCGAGTACGTGCGCGACGAAGTTGTCCTCGAGGCCGAACTCGTCGCCGGTGTAGTCGATGTCGGGCATGAGCTTGTCGACGTTCGGCGTCTGCCCGGGCTTGAGCGTGCAGATCTTCGTGAGCGGTGCGCGGGTGTCGTACGTGCGCAGGGTGACCCCGGGTTCCTGGGGTGGCAGATCGGCGGCGGACGCGGCGGCCGGGTGGGCGGCGACTGCGGCGGACGCGGCTATGAGGCTGAGGACGAGAGCACGGACCATGCTGCTCCTTCGAACTCGGGTTACCGGCGCGATGCACGGCTGTGAATATCTTGGTCCACTATCGACGCTCGCACCAGAACTTCTGCCTCATGGGGCCGAACTTTCCTCGGAAAATGCGAAAGTACGGCGACAAACGGGCGGACCGGCTCGAGGCCGATCCGCCCGTTCGCGTTGCGTGCGCGTCAGCCGGCCAGCGGCAGGACCACCTTGGACACACCGAGGCGGACGCCGACCTTCGTGCCGGCCGGGTATCGCAGCGTGTGGTCGCGCTCGGTGGAGATGAGGACGACCCCGATCCGGTGCCCGGCGGCGAAGACGTGATCCTCGGTCTGCAGGTCCCACCGGAACGTGTACGCCCGCCCCGCCGCGATCGGCGTCGTCCGCCACGGCGAGAACCGGTTCCGCACGTCCAGCCAGCCCCGGGAGACGATCTCCAGCGGCGTGGTGGCGGTGACGTACTCACGGCGCGTGAAGCAGCCCGGGTCCTCGGGAATGCCGGGGCCGACGCAGTCCTGCACCGGGAGGCTGCGCAGTCCCGCGTACCGGTCCGCCGGACCGTAGTCCACGAGCAGCGCGGTCAGATACGGCGACTTCCCCGCGAGATCGGCACGGACCGAGATCTGCGGCGTCCCGGACAACCGGGTCTCCCGCGCCAACGGCGCCGACAGGTACGCGAGCCGGTTCGGGTCGGCGCTCAGCTCGTCGGCGACCAGCTCGTCCGCGGTCCGGGACGGGTCGTCGACGAACGACTGCCGCGCGCCGGGCCGCGCAGGGCCGGGTTGCAGGGTGCCCGGACGACCGTCGGCGGCCGGGCCGCCGAGCGCGAACGTGGTGGCGCGGGCGTCCGGCACCGGCCAGGTCGCAGAGGTACGCCAGACGGTGGGCGCCACCTCGACGTCGGCCATCGGCTCGCGCATGATGCCGGTGTCGATCCGGTACAGCCACTGGTCGAACCAGCGGTGCAAGGTGTCGAGCCAGGCGTCACGGCGCACATTGAACGGGTCGGTGTGCCCGGCCTGGTGCAGCCAGATCTTGCGCGGCACGCCGCGGCGCGCGAGGGCGTCCCACCACTGACCGGCCTGGCCCGTACGGACGTTGTCGTCGTGCAGGCCGTGCACCAGTAACACGCTGGCACGCACCTTGCCCACGTCGCGCAGATAGTCACGCTCGGCCCAGTACGCGTTGTAGTCGCCGGTCACCCGGTCCTGGTCGCGTTCGAGGGCGGCCATCACGCCGGCGCACACCTCGGGGTTCGCGCGGGTCAGCACCGCCTTGGCGAGCACGTCGGTGTCCTCGCCCTGGAAACCGCCGGGCGCCACCACCCCGCCGTTGGCGCGGTAGTAGTCATACCAGCTGGAGATGCCGGCGATCGGGACGATCGTCTCCAGCCCCTTGACGCCGGTGGCGGCGACCGCGTTGGGCAGGGTGCCGTTGTAGGAGACGCCGATCATGCCGGTACGCCCGGTCGACCAGGACGCGCGGGCCGGCGCGCCGGTCGCGTCGGCGCCGCGGGCGCGCCCGTTGAGCCAGTCGACGACCGCCTTCATGCCCAGCGTCTCGTTGCGCCCGCCGGAGGTGGGACAGCCGGTCGAGCCGCCGGTGCCGAGGCTGTCGGCGAACACCACTGCGTAACCGCGCGGGACGAAGTAGTTGTCCAGGTAACCGGAGAACGTGACGGTCTCGGCCGCGCGATCCGCGCCAGGTGACGCGCTGCGGCGGGCGGCGGCGCCGTCGCGGTCGATGTCGTCGTGATTGGGTACGTCGTTGAGCCCCGCATAGTAGGGACTCGGCTGGAAGATCACCGGAACCTTGAGGCCGGCCTCGGTCTCGCGGGGCCGGATGATGCGCACCGCCACCCGGTCGGGCTCGCCGTCGGCGTCGCTGTCGGTCGGCGCCTGCACCCAGATCTGTTCACGGATCGCCTGGGTGTAGTCGTAGACGGGCTCGGTGCCCGAGGGAGTGACGGCTGTCGGGGTCGCATGGGCGGCCGTGGCGCCCGCGAAAACGGTGACAACGGCGCAGAGGGCGGCGCAGAGCCGCGCCCCGGTCCGGGAAGATCGCATCGTCGAGAAGCCTCCGGCACTGGCGGTACGGACGCCACACCTTATCGCCCGACATCGATGCCCGTGGCCCCGCCGAGGGCCGGCCGGCTCCGGAGGAAGATCCACACGGCTGATCCTTTTCAGACACGAGTCCTAGCCTCGGCGTCATGGACCCTGCCCCCACCGGCACCGCCGTCGCACCACCCCCGCGAGGGTACGATCGCTTCTGGCGCACGTACCGCGACGAACAGCGGTTCAATCGGCCGGTTGATCACGTTTCCCGGTCATTAAAGGACACGTTGACCTTGGCATAAATCACGCCTTGTAATCTGCCAAATACGCTCCGTACGCTGTGGTCAGAAAGACCATCGACCGGCTTGAGTGCCATAGGCATTGGTGGCCTCGACCATCGGCAATTCGGGGAGCATCGCATGGTTATCAAGGTTGTCGAGCAGATCAACGACGACGAGCTCATCGAGTCCGCCTGGAAGATGTACGAGGAGTCGTTCCGGGGCCTGAACGCGCTGGCGGTCCAGCGTCACCTCATGTACCGCAACGAGTTCGACGAGGTGATGCGCGACGGCCGGGTGCAGAAGTACCTGAGCCTCGACGACGAGGGCAATCTGTGCGGGATGTCGACGTACACGAACGACCTCGACGCGATGCCGTTGATCTCACCGCAGTATTTCGAGCGGCGCTGGCCCGAGCTGTACGCCCAGCGCAAGATCTGGTACTGCGGTTTCGTCGCCGTGCTGCCGACACCGGCCGCGCGGTCGTCGTTCGCCGACCTGGTCGAGGCGATGTACCTGCTGGCCGCCGCCCAGAACGGGATCATCGGGCTGGACTTCTGCCAGCACAACGACGAGGCCCGCAAGATGAGCCGGGTGATCCGGCTGATGCTGCACCGGCTGTCGGGCAACTGCGACGCCTCCATGATGGACGCGCAGCAGTTCTGGATTTACCAGTTCCCCCAGGCGGCCTGAGGATGTGACACGCCGACCGCCCGCCGCCGCCGGCCGGAGCACCGGGCACTTGGGGGGCTGACGGAAGTCCGGCCCGTACAGGGAGCGACCTCCTTTCGGTTTCTCGGGTCGGCGGGCGGTCCGGCGTGTCGTCCAGGGCAAGGTCAGGTCCACCGGGACGGTTCGGGTGGGGTCTCCCACCGGGGCGGTCCCGGTGGCACGTCCGGCTCCGGCGGGGGCTCGGGCACGGCGCCGGCGTTCAACATCGCGCGGACGCTGATCGGCTCGGTGTGCGAGCCCTTCAGGCGCGGGGCGTCGGCGATGAACCCGCCGTCCGCGCCGCGGCCGATGGCGGCGTACACCTCGGGCCGGGCGGCGCGCATGACGATCGCCCAGACGAAGCCGACCACCGCGAACACCGCGTACCCGGTCGGGAAGATCCAGTGGAACATCGAGCCGGACTCGACCTGGAGCAGGTCGCCCAGCCCGTAGATCGTCGCGGCGAGGATGATGCTCAGCAGCACGAACGCGACGACCGGTGCGATCCGGCCGCGCCACACGTTCTCCTGGTGCCGGTGCCGGACGAAGAACGCGATGACCGCCGCGGACGCGCTCCACATGAGGATCAAGACGCCGAGGCCACCGACGACGGTCAGCCAGGCGAACAGGTAGACGAGCGGGTCCGCGCCGGTGAGCCGGTAGACCACCAGTACGGCCAGCGCGAGCACGCTCTGGGTGATCGAGCCGACGATCGGCGCGCCGGTGCGCGGGTGCGTGTAACCCCAGGCCCGGGGCAGCACTCCCTCGCGGCCCAGCGCGAACTGGTAACGCGAGACGGCCGCGTGGAACGCGAGCAGCGCGGCGAAGATGCTCGTCATGAAGAGCACGTAGCCGACGTTGATGAGCGCCGCGGGCACGTGCGGGCTGACGAGCGTGAAGACCAGATCCGTCTGCTCCGCCTTCGCGACCGAGACGATGTTGCCCGGCCCCGCCCCCACCGACATCGCCCACGCCGAGAGCCCGCAGAGCAGGCCGGCGAGGATGACCGCCCAGTGGGTGGCCCGGGCGATGGTCCGCTTCGGGTCCTTGGCCTCCTCGGAGAGCACGACCGTCGCCTCGAAGCCGACGAAGCCGGCGATGGCGAGCACCATCATGGCCGCGACCTCGGGGGTGAGCACCTGAGCGGGGTTGAGCGTGGCGAAGCTGACCGAACCCTCGGCCGGGTTGGCGACCATCACCACGTCGTAGATGAGCACGATGAGGATCTCGGCGACCAGCAGCACGGCGAGGACCTTGCCGCTCAGGTCGACCCACAGCACGCCGAGCAGGGCGGTCAGGGCCCAGGCGGCTATCGCGCAGGCGAACCAGCCGACGTCCAGCCCGAGCCCGTTGAGCACCCCGGACGCCACGACGCCGAAGAGCCCGAACAGGCCGATCTGCATCATCGCGTACGCCGGCAGCGCCACGAACGCCGCGCCGACGCCCGGTATCCGCCCCAGTCCGTGACTGATGTACGAGTAGAACGCGCCCGAGTTCACGATGTGCCGGCTCATCGCCACGAACCCGACCGTGAAGATCGACAGGATCCCCGCGACGACCAGGTACACCACCGGCACCGCGGTGTTGCCGACAACGGCGTAGATCGTGGTGATGGCGCCGATGATGACCGTGAGGGGGGCGGCGCCCGCGACGCCGAAGAACACCACCGAAGGAACGCCGAGCCTGTTGCGTGCCAGTGCGGTGGACACGATGTCGGGCTCGGTCATGTCCTTACGCGCCATCAAGAGCCTCCCAGCCCATTGGTCGATGTTGTCCCGCCGGCGGTGGTGACGGCCGACGGCACTCACCGCCGACCGACGGCGAGCACGGAGCCGACGGACGCCTCGGTGTGCTCGATGAGCTGGCGCAGATCCTCGGGCAGCGACCCGATGGCGGTGGGCAGCTGGGTGAGGGCGTGCCGGTGGACCTCGAAGTCCCACAGCACGTGGCGGGTGAGGCCGGTCGCGACCACCAGTCCGGCCAGCACGCGGTCGCTGATGGACATCTCCAGCCCGCGCACCATGATGTTGGCCAGCCGCATCGGCGCCCACGCGGCCGCGTTGCGCTGCACCTCGTTGTTGGGCATGTAGAACGTCTGGGTGCTCAGCATGCGCCGGCGGGTCACCGACTCGACAGCACCCGAGCGCATGAGCCGCTCCCCCACCCGGTCGGCGGCGTCCTGCGACAGGTACGCCAGCCAGGTGCGCAGCTCGCGGTGCTGCGGCTGCGAGATGAGCAACTCCAGCACCGAATGGGCGAGGGAGTCCCGCGGCGGCTGCCGGCTCTCTATGTAGAGGTCGCCGTCGAAACAGCGCAGCCGCCCCTCTAGCATGAGCTCGCCCAGCAGGGCGGCGGCCAGGCCGAGACCGGTGGCCCGGGGATGCAGACGGGACCGCCCGGTCCGGTCCTCGTGCGCGATCAGGAAGAACTGGTCAGCCAGCACGCCGCCACTCCTTAAGAACATCGAACTGTTACGCCGACGGGCAACTGCCCGTATAGAAGGCAATAACTCGCTGTCGGGAGCATCATGTACCGACCCCCGAGGACAATGCAAGAAGTACTAGACTTCTCGTCGACCCCGGCCGTCTACGATGGATCAAGGGTCGATACAGACGCACCGATACAGACGGGTTGTCGACGTCCCACGATCGAGGGAGCCACGGGTGTCCACAGACGAAGGTCCTACGCTGCGGCGACGTCGTTTGGGCACGGAGCTGAAACGGTGTCGCGAACGCGCCGGATTGACCCAGGAGAATGTCTCCCGGCATTTCGAATGGCATGCCGCCAAGGTCACCCGGATCGAGACGGCGCGGGTCGCCGTCACTCCCCGCGACGTCCGTGACCTGCTGATGCTCTACGGCGTGGACGACGAGCAGTACCGCGAGGCCCTCATGGAGCTGGCCCGCTCGTCGCGCCAGAAGACCTGGTGGACCGACTACCGCGACATCATGCGCCCGGGCAACTTCGTCGGCCTGGAGGCGGAGGCGGCCTCCCTGCGGGTCTGGGAACCCATCGTCCTGCCAGGCCTTCTGCAGACCGAGGACTACGTCCGTGCGCTCATGCGCACCGGGCGCTCCACGGACTCCCCCCAGCACATCGACCGCCGGGTGGCGCTGCGGCTCAAGCGGCAGGACCGACTGCACGGCAAGAACCCGCTGCAGCTCTTCGCGATCATCGACGAGTCGGTGGTGCGACGCTCCGTGGGCGGCCCCGTGGTGATGGATCACCAGCTGCGGCACCTCATCGACGTGGCTCAATTACCCAACGTGACGGTGCAAATCCTGCCGTTCGACGCCGGCGAACATCCGTTCCTGGGCGGTTCAGCTGCGCTTTTGGAGTTCCCCGAGACCACTCATTTGGATGTAGTTTACCTCGAGGGTCTTGCGGGAGACCTCTACGAAGAGCAACATTCAGAGGTCGCACGTTACCGTGCGGAGTTCGATCAGTTGAGCACTCGGGCGCTCGACCCGCGCCTCACGCTCAAGATGATCGAGAGCCTCTTGCACGCGTAAGGGGCCCGGCACGCACAACCGCATAGGGAAGGGAGGTGCATGGGCATGCCAGCGCACCATCTCAACGCCGCCGTTTGGAAAAAGAGCAGTCGCAGCAACGGAAACGGCGGCAACAACTGTGTCGAGGTCGCCTTCCTCGACACAGCCGTTGCCGTACGCGACAGCAAGAACCCTTCCGGTCCCGCTCTCATCTTCAACCCGGCGCATTGGACCGAGTTTGTGAACTCGGCCAAGAGCGGCGAGTTCGATATCAACCGCTGAGAGCCTACCGATCTGTACTCAGAGATGGGAAGTAGATACTCAAAGTCAACTTCTCCAGAGTCCATGATCGAATTCAAGATGGTGCAACTCCACTGATCAGGGGAGGCGCACGACGCGTTCGGGACATCCGCATGGATGTCCCGAATCGCATTTTCGCAGGTCATTGTCTTGATCATTCGGTATTGATCTCCATGGTGCCTGGTCATCGACGTTTCCGGGGCGACCGTGCATACTGAGTAACACACGCTCCGCACTGAAACGACCACTCAGCGTAAGGGGCCCCCGGTGCGCCAGACCTTTTCTCGCGTCGTGACCGTCGATCCCATCGTCGATACCCGGACCGGCCCGGTCCTGCAGATGCGCGCCGACCGCATCGTCGCCGCGCTCGACGCCTTCCGGTCCGCTTTCCCCGGTGTCCGGCCGTTCTACGCCACCAAGTGCAACACCCATCCGGGCGTGCTGCGGACGCTGCACGGCGCCGGCTCCGGCTTCGAGGTGGCCTCCGTCCAGGAGATCGAGACGCTCGCGGCGGCCGGCGTCCGGCCCGAAGACCTGATCTTCAGCAATCCCGTGCGCTCCCGCGACCAGACCGCCCGCGCGGCCGCCGCCGGGGTGCACCGGTTCAGTGTGGACAGCGCGGAGGAGCTGCACCGGGTCGCGCAGGAGGCCCCCGGCAGCCGCGTGTACGCGCGCCTCGCCACCGGCGGCCAGGACAGCGTCGTGCCCAGCGAGGGCAAGTTCGGTGTGGACGTCACGGGGGCCGTACGCCTGCTGCTGCAGGCCCGCGAGCTGGGGCTGGTGCCGTACGGGATCACCTTCCACATGGGGTCGCAGTCGCTGGAGCCGGCGGCGCTGGAGCGACCGCTGCGCGACGTCGCCGAGGTCATGGACCGCCTGCTGCGGGCCGGCGTACGGCTGGAGATGGTGGACATCGGCGGAGGCTTCCCGGCCGCGTACGACGAGCCCGTGCCGCCGCTGGCCGCCTTCGGCCGGGTGGCCGCGGCGGGACTGGCGAACCTGCCGTACCCGGTCGAGGTCTTCGCCGAGCCGGGCCGCTGCCTGGTCGCCGAGGCCGGGACGTTCCACTGCCGGGTGATCGGGGTGGCCGAGCGCCCGTCCGGCTGGTGGGCCCACACGAACCTCGGGGTGTTCCACGGGCTGATGGAGGTGCTGGAGTCGGGCGGGCACCTGCACTATCCGATCCACGACAGCCGCGGCACCCGGCTGCGTCGCTGCTACCACCTGACCGGGCCGACCTGCGACAGCCAGGACACGTTCGCCCGCGATGTGCTGCTGTCGGCGGATCTGCGCGAGGGTGACGAGTTGATGATCGGGTCGGCCGGGGCGTACACGAGTGTCTACGCGTCGCGCTTCAACGGCTTCCCGCTGCCGCGCGTCGTCATGATCTGACCGTCCCACCAGCCCAGGACCGCCCGGGCGCGGGCCGTGTTCCACCGGCTCGGACCGCGCGGCTCGATCTCGAACCACTGCTTCCCCGGGTACGGCGCCACGACCGGCCAGGTGCCGTCCCGGCGGCGGTGCGCGCGTACCACGTCCACGGCGTCGGAGAGCCGTTCGTCGTGGTGGTCGCAGCGGGCGAAGAGCTCCAGGCCGCGCAGCACGTCGAAGTGCCACTCCGGGAACGCGCGCAAGCGGGTGCTGCCCGAGATGGCGACCTCGCCCGTACGGTGCGAGCGGTAGAGACGGTGCCGCAGGAAGAACTCGCGGCCCCGGCCGTGCGCCACGGCCGCGCCGTCGTACGCGTGCAGCGCCTCGAGGGCCATCACCGTGGTGTGGAAGGAGCTGTGCCGCCCGCGATCGTCACCCGCGGCGCAGTTCCACCCGCCGTCGTCCTGCTGCCGGTCGAGGAGCAGCTCGACGAGGGACGGCAGCCGGTCGGCGGCGTAACCGTGCGCCCGCGTGACGGTGACCAGCATCGCCGCGACGCACGTCTCGGCCGTACGCCAGCGGCTCTGCCACTCCCACAGCCGTTCGCACCCGCGCAGCGCCGCGGGATGGCCCGGCGGGAGCCCCAGCCACGCCAGCCGCAGCAGGGTGTAGGTGGTGGAGGTCCACTTGGGGGAGTACGCGCCGCCGCCCCACCGGCCGTCCGGGTCCTGTTCGGCCAGGAGCCGCGCTCCCCACCCCTCGGTCGCGATGCGGTCGCGCTCGCGCGGGTCGCCGGTCACCTTCCAGCGCACGGCCGGATCGCCCTCGAGCATCCAGGCCACGAGACCGCTCTCGTCCACGCCGCCATCCTGGTTCCGCGGTCGGGCCGCGTCCAGGGCCGGCCGGGCACGGCATCGGCCGGTCGGCGGTTCGTCGGCGATCTTCGTCCGTTCCGGCCGGTTCCGTACGACCCGACTCACGAGTAGCGTGCGGCGAGCGTGTTCGTGTCGTGACCTACAGGAGTTCCTCATGCGCCGGATTCTCGCCGCGCTCGCCGTGGCGGCGACCGTGTTCGCGGCGACCGCCTGCACCTCCGACGACGGCGAGGCGGAGCCCGCCACCGGCGGCGCCAAGATCAGCCTGGGCGTGATCCCCATCGTCGACGTGGCACCGGCGTACCTCGGCAAGAAGAAGGGGTTCTTCAGCAGCCGGGGCATCGACCTCACGCTGGTGCAGGAGCAGGGCGGCGCGGCGATCGTCAAGGGCGTGGCCGGCGGCAAGTACCAGTTCGGGTTCAGCAACGTGACCTCGCTGATGGCCGCGGAGGCCGACGGCGTGCCGATCAAGGCGGTGGCGAACGGCGTCACCTCCACCGGGCAGCCGGGGCGCGACTACTCGGCCGTGGTCGTGCCCGACGGCAGCCCGATCCACTCACCCAAGGACCTCGCCGGCAAGAAGATCGGGGTCAACGCGCTCAAGAGCCTGGGCGACACGACCGTACGGCAGTCGGTACGCCGGGCCGGCGGGGACCCGGCCAAGCTGGCCTTCACCGCCCTGCCGTTCCCCGACATGCCCACCGCGCTGCAGTCGGGGCAGATCGACGCCGCCTGGGTCGTCGAGCCGCAGCTGTCCGAGGCGCTGACCCAGGGCTCGCAGGTGATCGCCTCGAACTTCGTGGACACGGCCGCGGACCTGACGGTCGCCCTCTACTTCACCGGCGCCACGACGGCCACGCAGGACGCCGACCTGGTCGGCCGCTTCACCGCTGCGATCACCGAGTCCATGACGTACGCGAGCGCGCACCCGGACGAGGTTCGCGACATCATCGGCACGTACACGCCGATCTCGGACGTGGTCCGGACCTCGATGATCCTTCCGGACTGGCCGCACGACATCAACCGGCCGTCGCTGGAGCGGCTCGCGACGCTGGGCAACGAGGACGGGATCTTCACGCGGCCGCCGGTGCTGGACAAGCTGCTGCCCTGATCCGTTACGCGCGTGGCTCCTCGCCGGCGCAGTTCTTGTCGACCCGTTCGGCCACGTGGCAGGCGACCTCGCGCAGCACGCCGACCTGCTCCTTGGTGAGCCCGTCGATGACGTAGCGGCGCACCGCGTCGACGTGCCCGGGCGCCGCCGCGACCACGACGTCCCAGCCGGCGTCGGTCAGGACGGCGTTGGTGTAGCGCGGGCTCTGCGGATCGGGCTCACGCCGGATCAGGCCGCGCTGCTCGAGCCGCTTGACCACGTTCGACAGCCGCGACAGCGAGCTGCTGACGTGGTGCGCCAGCTCGCTGAGCCGCAGGGTGCGTTGCGGGGTCATGGACAGCTGGCTGAGCACGAAATAGTCGAAGAGCGTGAGGTTGCTGTCGCGCAGCAACTGGGCGTCGAGGGCGCTGGGCAGCTTGAACATCAGGCCGGCCAGCGCCAGCCAGGCGTCACGCTCCCAGCTCTGCAGCCACCGCGGTTCCTCCGGCATGCCGTCCAGCGTACGGCCTGACTTCACAGGTGAAGTGACGAGCGTCGCATCCAGCTTCAAGCTTGAAGTCGAAGTGCTACGTTGGCTTCAAGCTTGAACCCCGAACCTCGAGGAGTTGCCGTGACCCTGTTCCGGCTGGACGCCAGCATCCGTACGCACGGCTCGGCGAGCCGCGAGATCGCGGACATCGTCGAACAGGAGTGGCGCGCCGGCCACCCCGGCGACGCGGTCGTGCAGCGCCACATCGGCGTCGACGTGCTGCCCGCAACCGCCTGGGCCGCCGCCGTGAGCGCCGGCACGACCCCGGAGGCCGAGCGCACCGAAGAGCAGCGCGAGGCCGTCGCCCTCGCCGCGACCCTCGTGGACGAACTGCTCGCCGCCGACGCGATCCTGTTCGCCGTGCCGCTCTACAACTACGGCGTGTCCCAGCACTTCAAGGCGTACGTGGATCTGGTCAGCACCGACCCCCGGGCGTTCGGGACGCCGTTCCTGGCCGGCAAGCCGGTGGTGCTCGCCACGGTGCGCGGCGGGGCGTACGGGGCCGGCACGCCGCGGGCCGGGTGGGACCACTCCACGCCGTACCTGCGCCGGATCCTGGCGGACTCGTGGGGCGCGGACCTGACCGTCGTCGAGCGGGAGTTCACCCTGGTCGGGGTCAACCCGGCGCTGGACGCCTTCGCCGACGAGGCGGCCCGGATGCACGCCGGCGCGCTCGCCGCCGCCCGCGAGGCAGGCCGCGCGCTCGGCGCCCTGCCCGCCGCCGTCTGAGCCGCTCCCCCGGCGCGCGGCACCGCCGGAGAGATCCGGCGGCGCCGCGCGCCGTTGGCGACCCGCCGGGCAGCGGCGCGGTAAGCCTCTTCCCGGCCGCCGTCCACCTCGGATTACGTCGCCTGGACGCACTCATACCCCTGATTTCGTTTCGGGCATGGAAAATGCTTCGGATTCCCTTGTCTTGACGGCTTTGCATGTGTCAAGGTCCGTCAACGCCGACCGGGGAGGTCCGTTCCGTGAGTGCCGCGCTGCCCGTGCTGCAGAACGTCGTCGGCGGGTCCCTCGTCGACCCGGCCGACGGCCGGACCTCGCCCGTGCTGGATCCCTGCACCGGCGAGGCGTACGCGCACGCGCCCGTCTCCTCCGCGGCGGACGTGGCGGCGGCGATGGAGGCGGCGGCTGCGGGCTTCGAGGTGTGGCGGGACACCACCCCGGCCGAACGGCAGCGGGCCCTGCTGCGCCTCGCGGACGCCGTCGAGGCCCGAGCCGAGGAGATCGTCGCCGCCGAGTGCCGCGACACCGGCAAACCGGTCGGGCCGACGCGGACGGAGGAGATGGCGCCGCTCCTGGACGAGCTGCGGTTCTTCGCCGGCGCCGCCCGGATGCTGGAAGGCCGGTCCGCGGGCGAGTACCTGCGCGGCCACACCTCCTGGGTACGCCGCGAGCCGATCGGCGTCTGCGCGCAGGTGACGCCGTGGAACTACCCCATGGTCATGGCGGTGTGGAAATTCGCCCCGGCCGTCGCCGCGGGCAACTCGGTCGTCCTCAAGCCGTCGGAGACCACCCCCGTCACCACGCTGATGCTGGCCGGGATCGCCGCCGAGTTCCTGCCGCCGGGCGTGCTCAACGTGGTGTGCGGCGACCGGGACACCGGCCGGGCCCTGGTCGCCCATCCCGCGCCGCAGCTCGTGTCGATCACCGGCTCCACCCGGGCCGGCATGGAGGTGGCCGCCTCCGCCGCGGCCGGCCTCAAGAAGGTGCATCTCGAACTGGGTGGCAAGGCACCCGTCGTGGTCTTCGACGACGTGGACGTCGAGCAGACCGCGCGGGCGATCGCCGCGGCCGGCTACTTCAACGCCGGGCAGGACTGCACCGCGGCGACCCGGGTGCTGGTGCACGGCCGCATCGCCGCCGACTTCACCGCCGCGCTGGCGGCGGCCGCCAAGGCCACCACGGTCGGCGGCCCGGACGACCCGGGCGCGGACTTCGGTCCGGTCAACAACGAGGCCCAGCTCGCCCGGGTCCGCGGGTTCCTCGACCGCACGCCCGGCCATGCCGAGATCGTCACCGGCGGCCGGCGCATCGGCGAGCGCGGGTACTTCGTCGAGCCCACCGTCGTGGCCGGCCTGCGCCAGCACGACGAGATGATCCAGGACGAGATCTTCGGGCCGGTCGTCACCGTGCAGCCCTTCGACGACGAGGACGCCGCGGTGCGTTTCGCGAACGACGTCCGGTACGGGCTCAGCGCCAGCGTGTGGACCCGCGACCACGCCCGGGCCCTGCGGCTCTCGCGCCGGCTGGACTTCGGCGCCGTCTGGATCAACACCCATCTGCCCTTCGTGTCCGAGATGCCCCATGGCGGGTTCGGCCACTCCGGCCACGGCAAGGACCTGTCGATCTACGGCTTCGAGGAATACACGAGGATCAAGCACGTGATGAGTCGTCTCGGCTGAAGAGGTACCCCATGAACGATGTCGCGATCGAGCTCGCCGGCGTGCACAAGGAGTTCCTGGCGCACGGCGAACGCGTGCAAGCCGTACGCCCCACCGACCTGAGCGTGGGCCAGGGCGAGTTCTTCTCCCTGCTGGGACCCTCCGGCTGCGGCAAGACGACCACGATGCGGATGATCGCCGGGTTCGAGGAGCCCACCGGCGGCACCGTGTACCTCGACGGCCGGGACGTGACCGGGGTGTCGCCCAACAAGCGCGACGTCAACATGGTGTTCCAGTCGTACGCGCTGTTCCCGCACCTGAACACGTATCAGAACGTGGCTTTCGGCCTGGAGCGCAAGAAGGTCGCCCGCGACGAGATCCGCCGCCGCGTCGGCGAGATCATGGAGATCGTCTCGCTGGGCGGCATGGAGAAGCGCTCCCCGCGGGAGATGTCCGGCGGCCAGCAGCAGCGGGTGGCGCTGGCCCGCGCGCTGGTCAACCGGCCCCGGGCGCTGCTGCTCGACGAGCCGCTCGGCGCGCTCGACCTCAAGCTGCGCCAGCAGATGCAGATCGAGCTGAAGCGCATCCAGCGCGAGGTCGGCATCACGTTCGTCTACGTCACGCACGACCAGGGCGAGGCGCTGACCATGTCGGACCGCATCGCGGTGATGGAGGCCGGGCGCATCGACCAGCTCGGCTCGCCGCGGGAGATCTACGAGCGGCCCGCCACCCGCTTCGTCGCCGGGTTCATCGGTACGTCCAACCTGCTCGACGGCCCGGTGGACGGCATCGACGCGCGCGTGGCCGTGCTGCGCTACGGCGAGCGGGACCGGGTGCTGGTCCCGGTGCCGGACTCGGTCGAGCCGGGCGACGCGCTCGAGGTGTCCGTACGCCCGGAGAAGATCGACCTGAGCCGGGAGGAGCCCGCGGGCACGGCCGGCAGCGTGCTCTCGGGCGTGGTGACCGACGTCGTCTATCACGGCACCTCCACGAACTACACCGTGCGCACGACCGCCGGTCCGGATCTCGTCGTCTTCGACCAGAACGCGTACTCGGCCGAGGACCTGGCCGGCCCCGGCGACCGCGTGTTCCTCACCTGGAACCCGCAGCACTCGTACCCGATCGGAGTCTCATGAGCCAGCGCCCCGTACCCGATCCGTCCTTCGTCCGCGGCCTGACGCGGCGGCGGCTGGACCGCCGCGACGCGTTGCGGATGTCCGGCCTCGCGGCGCTGGGCATGGCCCTGAGCGCCTGCGGCGTCAAGGGCAAGGGCTCGCCCGCCGCCAGCGCCCCGGCCGCCGACGCGGTCGCGAAGTACTGGACCGGCAAGACCAGCAACGGCAGGGTGAACTTCGCCAACTGGCCGCTCTACATGGACCCCGCGCACCCCGAGCTGAAGAAGTTCACGGCGGCCACCGGCGTACAGGTGAAGTACGAGGAAGTCATCCAGGAGATGGGCCCCTGGTTCGCCAAGGTGCAGCCGCAGCTCGCAGCCGGTCAGGACATCGGCTACGACCTGATGGTCATCACCAACGGCATCCAGTTCAAGCAGTTCGTCGAGTCGGGCTTCCTGGCCCCGCTGGACCATGCGAAGCTGCCGAACTACGCCGAGAACGCCGACCCCGCGTACGCGAAGGAGGCGTTCGACCCGGGCAACGCGTACACGATCCCGTGGACCTCCGGGATGACCGGCATCGCGTACGACCCGAAGAAGATCACGCGGCCGATCACCAAGCTCGCCGACCTGTGGGATCCGGCGTTCAAGGGCAAGGTCGGCATGTTCTCCGACACCCAGGAGCTGGGCAACTTCGGCATGCTCGCGCTGGGCATCGACCCGGCGAAGTCCACGCCGGACGACTGGAAGAAGGCCGCGGCCAAGCTCAAGGAGCAGAAGCAGCAGGGCATCCTGCGCAACTACTACGACCAGAGCTACGTCGACGCGCTCGGTAAGGGCGAGGTGTGGATCACCCAGGCGTGGTCCGGCGACATCTTCCAGAAGAACGTCTCCGACGGCACGGACTTCAAGTTCGTGATCCCCGAGGAGGGCGGCACGATCTGGACCGACAACTTCGCCATCCCGATCACGGCGAAGAACCCGCTCGACGCCATCAAGCTGATGGACTTCTTCTACCAGGTCGACATCGCCGCGTCGCTCGCCGAGTACATCAACTACGTGTGCCCGGTGCCGGCCGCGCAGGAGCAGATCAAGAAGGACGCGGCGGCGGCCACCGGCGACGACAAGGCGTCGATCGAGGCGGTGGCGACCAGCCCGCTGGTGTTCCCCAGCGCGGCCGACTACGCCAAGCTGCACTACTACCGCGACTTCGCCACGCCGGCGGAGCAGCAGGAGTACCAGGGCGTCTTCGAACCGATCGTGCTGGGCTGACATGCTGCGCCGCCGGCTCGCGCCGTACCTGCTGGTCCTGCCCGGCGGGCTCTGGCTGCTGCTGTTCTTCGTCGTGCCGATGGTGACGATGCTGTCGCTGTCGCTGCAGGAGGGCGACGTCGTCAACGGGTACGTCTTCACCGGCCACTGGCAGACGTACGCGGACGCGATCGTCAACTACCGCACCCAGCTGGTGCGCTCGCTGGTGTACGGGGCGGCCACCACGCTGATCCTGATCGTGCTGGCGTTCCCGGTCGCGTACTGGATCGCCTTCTACGCGGGGCGCCGCAAGGCGACGTACCTGTTCCTGTTACTCCTGCCGTTCTTCGTGTCGTTCGTGCTGCGCACGATCTCATGGCGGCAGATCCTCACCGACGAGGGCATGCTGCTCGGCCCGCTCAAGGACCTCGGCGTGCTGCCCCAGGCGTTCCACGTGCTCGGCACGCCGGCGGCCGTGATCGGCGGCCTGGTCTACAACTTCCTGCCGTTCATGGTCCTGCCGATCTACGTGGCCCTGGAACGCATCGACCCGCGCGTCGTGGAGGCGGCCCGGGACCTGTACGCCGACCCCGCCACCGCGTTCCGCAAGGTGATCTTCCCGCTGGCGCTGCCCGGGGTCTTCGCCGGCGTGTTGATGACGTTCGTGCCGGCCAGCTCCGACTACGTCAACTCGGCGGTGCTGGGCAGCTCGTCCACCACGATGATCGGCCAGGTCATCCAGTCGCAGTACCTGACCAGCTCGAACTACCCGACCGCGTCCGCGCTGTCGTTCACGCTGATGGCCGTGCTGCTGATCGGCGTGTTCGCGTACGCGCGGGCGCTCGGCACCGAGGACGTGATGAAGGTGGCGGCGCGATGACCCAGGTGCTGGAGCCGGAGACGCGCGAGGAACTGCCGGCGTCGGCCACGGTGACCCGGCGCAACCGCCTGACCGGAGGACGGGTGCTGCACGCGTACACGTGGGTGGTGGTGGCCTGGCTGACCCTCCCCGTGCTGATCATGATTCTGTTCGGCTTCAACGACACCCCGGGCCGCTACAACCAGACCTGGGAGGGCTTCACCCTCAAGTGGTACGGCCGGGTCTTCGAGCTGGACGAGCTGACCCGCGCGCTGGTGACCTCGCTGCTCGTGGCGCTGGCGACGATGCTGGTCGCGGGCGCCCTCGGCACCGGCATCGGCTACGCGCTGGGCCGCTACCGTTTCCGCGGCTCGGGCGCGCTCAACCTCGTCATGTTCGCCGCCATCTCCTCCCCCGAGCTGGTGATGGGCGCCTCGCTGCTGACGTTGTTCGTGTCGCTGGGCGTCGGCCTGGGCGCCGTGACGATCACGATCGCGCACGTCATGTTCTCGATCTCGTTCGTCGCCGTCCTGGTCCGCGCCCGGGTGCTCACCCTGGACCGCTCGATCGAGGAGGCCGCGGCCGACCTCGGCGCCAACCCCTGGACGACGTTCTGGCGGATCACCTTCCCGATGATCCTGCCCGCGGTCGGCTCCGGCATGATGCTGGCGTTCGCGCTGAGCATCGACGACTTCGTGGTCACCAACTTCACCGCCGGCACCACGACCACGTTCCCGCTGTGGATCTGGGGCTCCACCCGGGTCGGTCTGCCGCCGCAGGTCAACGTGATGGGCACGCTGATCTTCCTGGCCGGCGTGCTGATCGCGGTGGCTGCGAGCATCCGGTCCCGGCCGCGCCTCGCCGGGCCGCGCGCTCGTCGCCGACCGGCCGCCGGCGCTCGTCGCCGACCGGCGGGCCGGCAGGGCTGAGCCGTGGACGCGCTCGCGGACGCCGCGCCGGAGCCGTACTGGCTGCGACAGCCGGACGCGCCCGCGGCAGCCGAGCCCCTCGCCGCCGCCGAGACCGCCGACCTGGCCGTCATCGGCGCCGGGTACAGCGGGCTGTGGACGGCGCTGCTGGCCAAGGAACGCGACCCGGGCCGGGACGTGGTCGTGGTGGAGGCGGGCACGGCCGGATGGGCGGCCTCCGGGCGCAACGGCGGCTTCTGCGCGGCGAGCCTCACCCACGGCTTCGACAACGGGCTCAGCCGCTTCCCCGAGGAGATGGACACGCTCGAACGGCTCGGGCGGCGCAACCTCGACGAGATCGAGGAGACGGTCCGGCGTCACGGCATCGACTGCGGCTTCTCGCGTACGGGTGAGCTGCACGTCGCCACCGCGGACTGGCAGCTTCGGGAGCTGCGGGCGTACCACGAGGCGGCCGAGGCCCGGGGCCTGGACGTGCGGCTGCTCGACCGGGACGCCGTACGGGCGGAGCTCGACTCCCCCACGTACCTCGGCGGGGTCTGGGACCGCGACGGCTGCGCGATGGTCGACCCGGCACGGCTCGTCTGGGGTCTGCGCCGGGCCTGCCTCGAGTCGGGCGTGCGCCTGTACGAGAACACCCGCGTGGACCGCATCGACGTGGCCGGCGCCGGCCTGCGCCTGCACACCCTGCGGGGCCGGGTCGACGCCCGCCGCGTCGCGCTGGCCACCGGCGCGTACGGCAACCTGCTGCGCCGCCTGCGCCACTACGTCATCCCGGTCTACGACTACGCGCTGATGACCGAACCGCTGACCGCCGCGCAGCTGGCCGCGATCGGCTGGGCGAACCGCCAAGGCGTCGGCGACTCGGGCAACCAGTTCCACTACTACCGGCTCAGCGCCGACAACCGCATCCTGTGGGGCGGCTACGACGCCGTCTACTACCGCGGCGGGCGCATCACCACCGACCACGACCAGCGCGAGGAGACCTTCCGGGTGCTGGCCCGCCACTTCCGGGACACCTTCCCCCAGCTGGGCGACCTGCGCTTCACCCACAAATGGGGCGGCGTCATCGACGCGTGCAGCCGGTTCAGCGGCTTCTTCGGTACGGCACACAGCGGGCGGCTGGCGTACGCGGCGGGGTACACGGGGCTCGGCGTGGGAGCGACCCGCTTCGGCGCCAACGTGATGCTGGACCTGCTGGACGGGTGCCGGACCGAGCTGACGTCCCTGCGGCTCGTCCGCAGCAAGCCGGTGCCGTTCCCGCCGGAACCGGTGCGCACCGGGGTGATCCAGCTGACCCGCTGGTCGATCGCCCAGGCGGACCGGCACGACGGCCGGCGGAATCTGTGGCTGCGCACGCTGGACCGGGTGGGGCTCGGCTTCGACTCCTAGGACACCGGTGGCGGCGAGACGCTAGAGCCGCCGGACGTCGACGTCCTGCCCGAGCAGCACTGCGCCCGCTGTCTCGACCACGGAGCTGGACACCATGGCGTGCTGGGCGGCCGCGTGAACGTCGCGGAAGTGTCGTTGCAGGGGGCTGGACTGGTAGACGGCACTTCCGCCGGCCGCCTCGTACACCACGTCGACCGCCTGCGCCGCGAATCGGGTTGCCGTGGCGATCGCCAGCCGCTGGGCGGCCCGGCGTTCGACGTCGGCGCCGCCCGTCGTGATCTCGTCGAGCAGGTAGGCCCGACCGGAGCGGTACAGCGCCTGCGCCTGCGCGGTCGCCGTCCGTACCGTCGCCCTCGACGCGACGAACTCCCCGGTGGCGCCGTCGCGCTTGGTCCGCGCCAGCTCGCCGAAATCCTCGATCGCCGCCCGGGCCATGCCCAGGGCGACCGCCGGGATCCCCAGCGACAGCAGCGAGGCGGGCGGCAACCGGTAGAGAGCGCCCCGGTCGCTGGGTGGTCCGGCGAGGGAGAAGGTGTGGTCCCGGGGAACGAAGACGTCCTCGACCGAGAAGTCGTGGCTGCCCGTGCCGCGGAGCCCGAACGCCTGCCAGGTGTCGTGAATGGTGACCGAGCCGGCGTCGAGCACGCACATCCGTACGCCGTCAGGGGTGAGCGCTCCGGCGACCAGCCAGGTCGCGTGGCGGCACGCGCTCGCGAAGGCCCAGCGCCCGGTGAGCCGGTATCCGCCGTCCACCGCGGTGGCCCGGCCCATCGGCGCGGCGACGCCGGCGATCAGGAACCGGGGGTCCGCCAGCATGGACGCTGCGACCTCACCCGGCAGATAGGCCAGAGCGATGCCGGTCGCCGCGCCGATCATGGCGCACCAGCCGGTGGACGCCTCGGCGCGCCCCAACTCCTCGAAGACCGCCACGAGGCGGGACGGCTCCGCCTCCAGCCCGCCGTGCGCGGCGGGCGCGGCCAAGCGGAACACGCCGGCCTCGAGCAGCCGATCGATGATCTCCTGCGGCACCGCCCCGTCCCGGTCGATCCCGGCCGCGGCGGCGCGAAGGCCGGGGGCGAACTCGCGGACCCTGTCCAGCACCTCATCCACACAGGCATCGTATGGGTTCGGCTTCGGCTCGTAGGCTGGGCGGACACGTGGCGCGAGGGCGGGGGTCGCAGGTGGCGGGGACGACGGTGGCCGGGGTGATGGCCGAGCTCGCGGCCCTCGAGGATCCCCGGGCCCGCGCGGTCAACGAGCGGCACGGCGACGATCACGGGGTCAACCTCGGCAGGCTCCGCGAGCTCGCGAAGCGGCTGAAGACCCAGCACGACCTCGCACGGGAGCTGTGGCAGACCGGGGACAGCGCGGCGCGGCTGCTGGCGCTGCTGATCTGCCGTCCCAAGGCGTTCGAGCGGGACGAGCTGGACGCCATGCTCCGGGAGGCGCGGGCGCCCAAGGTGCACGACTGGCTCGTCGGCTACGTGGTGAAGAAGAGTCCGCACGCGGAGGCGCTGCGGGTGGCGTGGACCGCCGACCCGGATCCGGTGGTGGCGAGCGCCGGCTGGGCGCTGACCACCGATCGGGTGGCGAGGAAGCCGGACGGGCTCGACCTCGCCGGGCTGCTCGGCGTCATCGAGGCGGAGATGAGCGACGCCCCGGACCGGCTGCAGTGGGCGATGAACCACTGCCTCGCCCAGATCGGGATCGAGCACGCCGGCCACCGCGCCCGGGCCCTGGCGATCGGCGAGCGGCTGGGCGTGCTCAAGGACTATCCGACTCCGCCGAACTGCACGTCGCCGTACGCGCCGACCTGGATCACCGAGGTCGTGCGCCGGCGGGAGGCCGGTTAGCTGTCACCACCAGTAGTTGTCCTGGGCCGCGTACGGCGCTTCCAGGGTGGCGATCTCGTCGTCGGTGAGCTCGACGTCCAGCGCCGCGACGGCGTCCTGCAGGTGATGCGGCTTGGTGGCGCCCACGATCGGACAGGACACCACCGGCTTCGAGAGCACCCAGGCGAGCGCGACCTGCGCCATCGGCACGCCGCGCGCCTCGGCCACCTGCTGGACGGCGTCCACGACCGGCTTGTCGCCCTCGCGGTCGAAGGCGCGGGCCACCTGGTCCGATGACGAGCGCGCGGTCTGCTCGCCCCACGGCCGGGTCGCGCGGCCCTTGGCCAGCGGGGAGTACGGGGTGAGGCCGACGCCCTGGTCGAGGCACATCGGGATCATGTCGCGCTCCTCCTCCCGTTTCAGCACGTTGTACTGGTCCTGCATCGCGGCGAACGGCGTCCAGCCGTTGCTCATCGCGGCGTGCTGGAGCTTCGCGAACTGCCAGGCCCACATGGAGGATGCGCCGAGGTAGCGCACCTTGCCGGCGCGTACCAGCGTGTCGAGCGTCGCCATGGTCTCCTCGACCGGCGTCTCGGGGTCGAAGCGGTGAATGTAGTAGACGTCGATGTAGTCGGTGCCCAGCCGCCGCAGGGAGGCGTCCACCTGCTCCAGGACGGCTTTGCGGGACAGGCCGCTACCGCCGGGGCCGTCGTGCATTCTGCCGCTGACCTTGGTGGCCAGCACGATGTCCTCCCGGCGGGAGAACCGCCGGATCGCGCGGCCGGCGAACTCCTCCGACGTGCCGCCCTGATAGACGTTCGCGGTGTCCCAGAACGTGACGCCGAGCTCGGCCGCCTGCCGGAAGAACGCGGCGGCGGCGTCCTCGTCGAGCGTCCACCGGTGCAGGCCCGTGCCGGGATCGCCGTAGCTCATGCAGCCGAGCGCGATCCGGCTGACCGTGAGGCCGGTGGCGCCGAGCCGGCTGTGCTTCATGGCGCCCACGCTACGGGAAACCGGACCGGTCAGCGCGTACGTGGTAGGCCGTCGGGCGGCCCGGATCCCAGGTCCGACCAAACTTGGTCACCAGGCGGGCCGGTTTCCGACACCGATCGTGCATTCGGCGGACTCAAGACGATGTCACTCGGGCGAGTGTCTCGCGAGAACGTAACCCAGTAGCCCGCAAATTCGATGGGAGTGCGAACCGTCAGACGGTGCTTTCCGCCTTCAACCGGAGCAATTTCAGCAAGGCGAGAATCACTCTCCGCGGTAGGCCCGAAGAACTGTGTGAATTTAGCATCGGGAGCCAGCCGAACGGCCTCAATAATGTCGTGCGCGATCCGTTCAATCATTGCACTGAGCAGGGTGAAGACTTCACCTGTGGGGTCCAGCTGGTAAGCGCACCAAGCCGCGACATCATCGATTGGCCCGGTCTTTGCCGCAGCCTCGCGGGCGAGCGCTTCTCCTTTGCTTTCGATCCCCAACACATCCTCCAAGGTTCCTTGCGGATGGAGCCACATGCCTGCGGACCGCCAAATCTCCACGAGTCTGTCCTTCCGGACGGCACTGCCACCGGACCAGACGGCGCCTGCGAGCCACTTCGCACGGCTTTTCGGATCGTTGCCGACACCGTCCTTGTTCATAGCGGATATGAGAGGACGAAGGACCGCCGCAGTGTTCGCCGGCTCGGCTGCCAGGTCCTCGGCGTAGCGAACTCTTACTCTCTCGAGAGAGTCCATTGTTCGCGTAACCTCGGGCGCCAGACAGGCATCTAGATCTGCAACAGCTCGTACATCCAGATGCATTCTTGTAGCAATCTCGAACCATAGAGCAACGGCGCCGGATCCACCACAGGCCACCAAGTCGGTCTGGGCTACGACTTCCGGTGGGTGAGTCCTGCGCAGAGCCGCTGTAAGTGCAGCCACATCATGGACACCTTCCACCAGTACGGGTCGCGGGGAAAAGACCAACTTCGCCACGATCTCGCCGTTCTCACCGAGCGAAGCGGTAACCCTGTCCCGCTGAACAGGAAGAACCTCGTCGGCAAGCCGGATGGGTGCGCGCCCCACCGTGAATAACCAGATCGCTTCGAGGTCGTCGGCGCTCTTCGGCCGTAGCAGCGCCGGTTCATGTGTCACGACGACGGCGTGCCGACCGGTCCGGCGACATTCCTTGTCGAGTTCACCGACCCATAGCCTCGCCATTGCCGGATGGAGATGAAGCTCCGGTTCGTCGACGACGAGAACCGTCCAGTCGGTGCGGTAAACGGCAGCGAGGAGGATGACCAGTTCTCGAAGGCCATGGCCCTCGTCACGGAAGAGCGAGTAGCTTACGTTTCCCATCTGAATATAGGGGTCTAGAAAGCCAGAGCGCTCGCGCAACTCGATGGCGCGGCCGAGGGCCCTCCGAATGAAGGCGGCCACTCTTAAAAGGACTTCCGGGTCCTGCCTGAGCGAGTACAGCGTCTCGACAGCCTCGAAGGCGCCCTTGTACCGAGCCTGCGAAGCGAACGAGCGGATCTGGCTTGCCTCGGAGTCGCCGAGCGGAACACCTTTGTAGTCATTGGGTAGGATCGTGTACCCAAGTGACTGGGCTCCCGTTAGAGACAAAAGCCTGTCCGTCGTCAATAAACGTCCACCGACATGAGACGCCAATGCCTTTGCTGCACGCGACTTCCCCGTTCCATTACGGCCGACGAAGTATGTAACTGGGGAAGCCCAGCGATCTATACGAAGGTATGGCTCATCACGCGCATTGCCGCCCGTGGAAGCGTCGAAGACACCCCGCCAAGGAATGTTGACAACCGATTTAGCCGCTGCGTTGCGCTCCGGCGGATTCGGTGTAGCCAGCACTGGCACGAGTCCACCCACCTCCCTGTGAATGCTGGAGGGCAATCTAGCAAGCTAGCTAGCGATCTGATCCAGCAACCTGCTTCGCAGCGGAGCCTGACGATGATGCGAGCGAAATTCGCATGCGAAGTGTGGGCTGGCGGGCCGGGGTGACGCCGGCGCGCAGCAGGGGGCGCAGGTCCGCGGCCACCAGGTGGGCGACCGCGGCCGGCGCCGGGCCGGACCCGGCGGCGTTGAGGTGTTCGAAGACGGTGCGGGCGAGGAAGGCCGCGTCCGGTTCGTCGAGGTGGAGGCGGGCGGCGAGCCGGGTGATGAAGGCGCGGCAGCCGAGGACCTCGATCGGGCGGGCGTCGCCGGCCGGTGGGGCCGGATGGAGGTCGGCCGGGAGGTGGGCGGTCATCCGCCGGAACGCCGGGGCCGGGAGGAGGTCCTGCAGGGCGCCGAGGACGCCCTGGACCGTCCGCCGGGTCTGGTTGATGCCGTGCAGGCGACCGCGCGCCTGGATCCGCGCCAGCAGATCGTGACCGTCCATCATGGGCGTCCTCTCCGCCCCGGCGGTGGGGCAGAGGGCGTGATACCCACAAGATCGACCTCGAAACCGGACCGGCCCGGCTTCGCGGGCTTGCGCGTCCGCGGAGCCGGGCCTGAGCCGTCCTTGAGACGGGTCCGTCAGGATGGTCGTTGTCAGAAGGTGCTGACGGCCGAGTTGTCGCCACTGCCGGCGCGGTAGGCGACGACCTGGTAGCTGCTCGCCCGCCCGGCCGGGTCGGTCCACTGCTCGGTGGCCGTGCCGGTGACCAGGCCGAGGCGGTCGAGCAGGTGGGTCTCGCCGGGGACCGCGCCCTCGACCAGCAGCATCGCCTGGACCGTGACGGCGCCGGCCGGTGCGGCGGCGCTGTAGGAGCTGGTCACCCAGCCGGTCGCCGGGTCGACGGTGGCGGTGTTCGAGGTCGCCAGGCGGGTCACCTTGCCGGCGGCGTCGGTGAACGCCAGGCCGGCGCGGACCTTGCGGCCCGCGGCGCCGGCCTGGAAGGAGCCGACCGAGGTGTACGTGGCCCCGGCCGTGACCGGCACCTTGCGGCTGTACGCGCTGAGCTGCCCGCTGCCGGCGGCGGTGAGCTGCAGCGACGCCCCGCCGACCGCTCCGGCGACGTCGGTGCGCGACACCTTGGCGCCGGTGCCCGCGGTCCAGCCGGCCGTGCCCGCCGTGGCGGACTCGAGGCTCGCCGCGTCGGCGTCGAGCAGGTTGCCGGGCACCTCGGCGCTGCCCACGGGCAGGTCGGCGGCCAGGGCGCCGTCGCGGTACACCCGGTAGCCGGCGATCGCGTTGCCGGTGGCGTACGACTCGTTCCAGGTCAGCGCCGCCGGCGTGGTGGCCAGGCCGGCGGGGGCCTCGGGGGCGAGGGCTGCGGTGCGCACGGGCGCCGCGATGATGCCCGTGGTGGTGTTGCCGCTCAGCACGGTCCCGGCCGGCGCGGTGGCGTTCTTGCGGGCGCCGAGCTGGACGCCGTACCAGGTGGTGGGCCGGGCCTGGTCGTCGATGACGGCGTTGCCGGAGATCACGTCGCCGGTGCCGGTGGCCAGGCCGATGCCGGCGGTGTCGAACCACCCCACGCCGGTGTTGTACGTGGTGGAGCCGCCGTACCCGGCGTTGCGGATCTCGTTGCCGGCGATGGTGTCGGCGGTGTCCTTCACGGCCGCGTTGCCGTACACGAGGATGCCGCTCTGCCGCGGGCGCTCGATGACGTTGCCGCGAATCACGTTGCCGCCGCCGGGCCGCACGACATGGTCGGCGGTGTCCGTGCTCGCGTCGTCCCAGCCACCGATCGTGCCGCCGGTGCCGTCGGCGTCGAGGTAGTCCTCGTAGCCGACCGCCACGCCGACGGTCGCCGAGTCGAGGATGCGGTTGCCGGCCACAATCGTGTCGCGGGGCTGGGTGACGTCCTTGTTCGGGTTGACGTGCGAGTAGCGGGCGTTGGACTGGAGCACGATGTGCGAGCCCTCGAGCACGTTGCCGGTCACCGTCGCGCCGGCCACGCCCTCGAAGTACAGGTTGCCGTACTCGGTGACGCCGCGCGCCGCCGCCACCTCGCGGGTGGTGTGGACGACGTTGTCGCGCACGGTGGTCCGGATGGCGTTCGTGAAGTCGAAGAAGTTGCCGCGGGCGGTCGCGTCGTACTGGTTGCGCTCGATGACGGTGCCGTCGTTGCGGCCGCCACCGCCGATGTTGTCCTCGCCGTCGGACTCGGCGCCGCCCCAGTTGTCGAAGCGGTTGTCGACGACGCGGACGCCGGTCGTACCGGAGATCCACAGCTTGAAGTACTCGAAGTTGGTGAACCGGACCTGACGGATCGTCCACCGGTCGCCGGCCGCGATCCCGCCGCCGGTGCTGTCGTTCGTCCCCAGCGCGGTCCGGAAGTCGCAGGTCTCCCCCGGCCGCCCGGGCAGGGCGGCGGGCTCGGGAGCGCCGGCTCCGGTGCGGCAGTTGCCGTTCACGGTGAGGTCGGCGACCAGGTTGGTGCTGCCGGCCTCCTTGGTGTCGGCCGGGCGCACCAGGAAGCTGTAGCTGAAGTTCTTCCAGTTCACCGTCGGGTCGACGACCAGGCTGGTGGCGGCGATCCCGGCGCCGCGCAGGTCGACGTCCGGGGGCAGCTTCAGGCCCTTGGTGAGCCGGTACGCCCCGGCGCGCAGCAACACGGTGGCGGTGACCGGCGGGGTGATCACCGTGCCGTCGGCCGCGAGCACCGCGGGGCGGGTCCGGGCCGCGGCGGCCGTGATCGCCTGGTTGAGCGCGGAGTAGTCGTCGGCGGTGCCACCGCGCGGGGCGGGGGCGGCCACGCAGGACGGGTCGGCCGAGCACGCCGCCGCGGTCATGGGGGCCGGGCTGACGGTCGCGTCGAGCGAGTACGCCGGTGCGGCGACGGAGGTTCCGGCCGGGGCAGCGGCGGCGGTCTCGTCCGCGGCGGCCGCCGGGGCGGCTGCCAGCAGCAGCGCAGCCGGAAGGGTGAGGGCGATCGCCGCGAGGGAGCGGCCGGGGACGGAGGGGGACATCGGGTCTCCGGTCGGTAGCGGGTGGGGTGCGAATCGGGTGTAACCGTACGGATCCCGCCCCGTGCCGACCTCGGCTGAAGAGACGAGTCCAGACTTGTCCGATCAGCGCCTGACGCTCAATACCTTCCGTTATGTGAGAGAACTCACCCCAGCGTCAACGGCGCTCCCAGGCGTCCCGCAGGGCGGTGGCCCGTAACGCTGTGTTGATGCCGAGCCAGCGCAGCGGTTCCGGTTCCCAGGGACGGGAACGGTGGCCGACCCACGGCAGGGTGGTGCGCACGGTCAGGTCGCCGGTGATGAGCTCGGCGAGCGTACGGCCGCCCAGGTTCGCCGCCGCCACGCCGTCGCCCACGTAGCCGCCCGCCCAGCCGATGCCCTCGTGCAGGCCGACCGACGGCATCCAGTCGCGGGGGATGCCCAGCGGGCCGCCCCACGCGTGCTCGATCGGCGCGTCGATGCCGAACATCTCGGTGATGGCGTGCCGCAGGGCCGCGAAGACCGCCGGGTCGCGGTCGTAGCCCGCTCTCACCCGCGAGCCGAAGTGGTACGGCGCCCCGCGGCCACCGAAGGCGAGGCGGTCGTCTGCCGTGCGCTGGCCGTACACGATGAGGTGCCGCTCGTCGCTGACCGTCTCGCGCCGCGCCAGGCCGATCCGCTCCCAGGTCGCGGCGTCCAGCGGCGCCGTGGCGACCATCAGGGAGTAGACCGGCGCGAGGGTGCGCCGGTGCCCGGGCAGCGCGGCGGTGTAGCCCTCCAGCGCGCGCACCACGGTGGGCGCGCGGACCGTGCCGTGCTCGGTATCGACGCGGCCGCGGGTGATGCGGCGTACCCGCGTTCCCTCGTGGACGGTGACGCCGCGGCGCTCGACGGCCTCGGCCAGGCCGCGCACCAGCTTCGCCGGGTGCAGCGCCGCGCAGTGCGGACTGTACGTGCCGCCGAGCACGCGGGTGGCGCCGCAGATCGCGGCCGCCTTCGCGGCGTCGACGAAGTCCGGTGAGGCCTCGGCGCGGCGCAGCTGGGCGGGCGTACGGGCGAGCGAGACCGTGCCACCCTTGGCGTAGTCGCAGTCGATGCCCTCCGCCGCGGCGACCCGGCCGACCTCGTCCACGGCATCCGCGAGCGCCTGCGTCATCGCGTCCGCGTGCTCGGGTCCGTAGCGGCGGGCGAGCTTGTCGTACGGCACCGGGAACAGCCCCGAGCACCAGCCGCCGTTGCGCCCGGAGGCGCCGTACCCGCAGTATTCGGCCTCGAGCACGACGACGCGCAGGTGCGGCGCGGCGACCGCGAGGTAGTACGCGGTCCACAGGCCGGTGTAGCCGCCACCGACCACGGCCACGTCGGCGGTCGTGTCGCCGGGCAGCGGGGCGCGGCGGGCGAACGGGCCCAGCGAGGCGAGCCAGAAGGACGGGCTCAGATCCGGGTCCATGCCTCGCTCAGCACCGCGCGCAGGATCTGCTCGATCTCGGCGAAGTGCGGCTCCTCGCAGATCAGCGGCGGCGCGAGCTGCACGACCGGGTCGCCGCGGTCGTCGGCGCGGCAGTAGAGGCCGGCGTCGAACAACGCCTGCGACAGGAAACCACGCAGCAGCCGGTCGGACTCCGCGTCGTCGAAGGTGGCCTTGGTCGCCTTGTCCTTGACCAGCTCGATGCCGAAGAAGTAGCCGTCGCCGCGGACGTCGCCGACGATGGGCAGGTCCAGCAGCCGTTCCAGGTACGACCGGAAGAGTCCGGTCTGCGCGCGGACGTGGCCGTTGAGGTCCTCGCGCTCGAAGATGTCCAGGTTGGTCAGGGCGACCGCGGAGGCCACCGGGTGCCCGCCGAAGGTGATGCCGTGCGCGAACGAGGCGCTGCCGGTGAGGAACGGCTCGACCAGCCGCTCCGAGGCGATCATCGCGCCCAGCGGGACGTAGCCGGAGGTGAGGCCCTTGGCGCAGGTGATGATGTCCGGGGTGTAGCCGTAGCGCTGCGAGCCGAAGTACTCCCCCAGCCGGCCGAAGGCGCAGATCACCTCGTCGGAGACGAGCAGCACGTCGTAGCGGTCGCAGATCTCGCGGACCCGCTGGAAGTAGCCGGGCGGCGGCGGGAAGCAGCCGCCGGCGTTCTGCACCGGCTCGAGGTAGACGCAGGCGACGGTGTCGGGGCCCTCGAACTCGATGGCCTCGGCGATGCGGTCGGCGGCCCAGACGCCGAACTGCTCCTCGCTCATCGACTCGTCGGGTCGCCGGTAGTAGTTGGTGTTCGGCACCCGCATGGTGCTGGGCACGAGCGGCTCGTACTGCTGCTTGAGCAGGGGCAGGCCGGTGATGGACAGCGCGCCCATCGTGGTGCCGTGGTAGGCGACCGCGCGGGAGATCGCCTTGGTCTTCATCGGCTTGCCGGTCAGCTTGAAGTAGTTGCGGGCCAGCTTCCAGGCGCTCTCCACCGCCTCGGAGCCGCCGGTGGTGAAGAAGACCCGGTTGAGGTCGCCGGGGGCCAGCGCGGCGAGGCGTTCCGCCAGTTCGACGGCGGTGGGGTGGGCGTACGACCAGACCGGGAAGTAGGCGAGCTCGGCAGCCTGCTTGGCGGCGGCCTCGGCCAACTCGGTGCGGCCGTGCCCGGTCTGCACCACGAACAGGCCGGAGAGCCCGTCGAGGTAGCGCTTGCCGTGCTGGTCGTAGATGTACGGACCGGAGCCGCGCACGATGACCGGCACCTCGCCGGCCTGCTCGCCGGTATACGCCGAGAGCCGGGTGAAGTGCATCCAGAGGTGGTCACGGGCTGCGGCTGACAGGTCCTGGCTCATCTCGTTCCCCACGCGTAGGTCTGTTTCGCGAGCTTCAGATACATGAAGGTCTCCGTGGCGGAGACGCCGTCGATCGCCCGGATCTTGTCGTTGAGCAGCTCGAGCAGGTGCTCGTCGTCGGTGCAGACCAGCTCCACGAGCATGTCGTAGCCGCCGGCGCAGATCACCACGTAGTCCACCTCCGGGATCGCGGCGATCTCGTCGGCGATGCGGCGCATGTCGCCGAGCACCTTCACGCCGACCATGGCCTGGCGGGCGAAGCCGAGCGTGAGCGGGTCGGTGACCGCGACGATCTGCATGAGACCGTGGTCGAGAAGGCGCTGCACGCGCTGGCGTACGGCGGCCTCCGAGAGCCCGATGGTCTTGGCGAGCGTCGCGTACGACATCCGGCCGTCGCGCTGCAGGTGCTCGATGATCTGCTTGTTGATGCTGTCCAGAGCCTGGTCCGTCACGCCGCGATTGTTCCCCGGCGTCCCGGCTTCGGCAATGGAATCGGTCGTCATCCTCCCGTGTCGCGAGCGAATCCGTGGCGGTCTTTCATGTACATACGTTTATCGCAGCTTTCCCTGACCTTGACAAGTGTTTCCGTGGCCACAACGCTCTGCGGACAAGGTTTCCCTTGGAAAGGCGCTACCCCTCATGCGCATCCTTGTCATCGGCGCGGGCGGCGTGGGCACCGCGGCCACCCGGATCGCCGCCCGGCGTGACTTCTATGACCGATTTGTGATCGCCGACTTCGACCCCGTACGGGCCGAGCGTGCCGTCGCGTCCGTTGCGGACAGTCGCTTCGCGGCGGCCCGGGTGGACGCCTCGTCGGCGGAGGCGGTGGCCGCGCTCTGCCGCGAGCACGCCGTCACGCACGTGCTCAACGCCGTGGATCCCCGCTTCGTCATGCCGGTCTTCGAGGGCGCGCTCGCGGCCGGCGCCGACTACCTCGACATGGCCATGTCGCTGTCCCGGCCGCACCCGCGGGAGCCGTTCACCCGGACCGGGGTCAAGCTCGGCGACGAGCAGTTCGCCGCCGCGGACCGGTGGACGGCGGCCGGCCGGCTCGCGCTGGTCGGCATGGGCGTCGAACCGGGGCTTTCCGACGTGTTCGCCCGCTACGCCGCCGATCATCTCTTCTCGCGCATCGACGAGATCGGGATCCGCGACGGCGGCAACCTGGTCGTCGCCGGCTACGACTTCGCGCCCTCGTTCTCGGTGTGGACCACGATCGAGGAGTGCCTCAACCCGCCGGTCGTCTACGAGCGCGGGCGCGGCTGGTTCACCACCGAGCCGCTGTCCGAGCCGGAGACGTTCGACTTCCCCGGCGGCATCGGGCCGGTCGAGTGCGTGCACGTCGAGCACGAGGAGGTGCTGCTCATCCCCCGCTGGGTCGACGCGGGCCGGGTCACCTTCAAGTACGGGCTCGGCAAGGAGTTCATCGACGTGCTGAAGACCCTGCACAAGCTCGGGCTGGACCAGACCCGGCCGGTGCGCGTCGGCGGGGTCTCGGTGTCGCCGCGCGACGTGGTCGCCGCGGTGCTGCCCGATCCGTCCACGCTGGGCGAGCGCATGACCGGGGCCACGTGCGCCGGCACGCTCGTCACCGGCCTGGACAAGGCCGGCGCGCCGGGCACCGTGTACCTGCACCACATCGTGGACAACCAGTGGTCGATGCGGGAGTACGGCTCCCAGGCGGTGGTGTGGCAGACGGCCGTGAACCCGGTGGTCGCCCTGGAGCTGCTCGCCGCCGGGACGTGGGCGGGCGCCGGGGTGCTGGGCCCGGAGGCGTTCGACGCGGTGCCTTTTCTCGAGCTTTCGAGCGCGTACGGCTCGCCGTGGGCGATGCGGCGGCAGTGAAGCACTGGCGCAAATAGGTTTGCTGTGGAAACCTATTGGCATGACCACTGACTCGGTACCCGCCGGCGATCCGCGCCGGCTGCTCTCGGACGTCCGTTCCCTGGCCTCCCGGGTACGCCGGGACCAGCGGCTGACCTGGGTCGCGCTACTCGTGCTGGCCGGCGTGACCCTCCTCGGGATGCCGTTCGACTGGTTCGGCATGAAGGTGCACTGCCACCCTGATGGCAGCTGCGAGTTCGCGCGCCGGGGCGTGCTCTACTACTGGCCGCCTGCGCTGCTGCTGGCGTACGCGGCCATCGCGTACGGCTACGTGCGGGCCGCCCGGGCGCGGGGGCTGGGCGCGCGCGTGCTGCCGTACGCGGTGACCGGCGCCGTCACCACCGTCGTCTTCACCGCCCTCTGGGTCGCGGCGGCACTGTACCTCCCGGAACACCCGCAGGCGTTCCCCTCGTGGGTGATGGTGTTCGACCGGCTGTTCTCCCCGTGGGGCATGATCGGGATCGCGCTGCTGGTGCTGGCGCGGCTGGAACGCAACCTGCCCCTGCTGCTGTTCACCGTCGTCTACCTGGCGGTGATGCTGATGCCCCTCGAGGGCGCCTTCGGCGCACAGACCCACTGGGGCACGCGCGGGGCGTTCCTGCCCCAGCAGATCCTCGCGGGCACCCTGCTGCTGCTGGGTGGCATCGGGTTCCGGCGCGCCGCCCGGCGGCAGCGGTGATCGACGAGGCGGAGAGCTCGCACCCGGCCACCGGACTCGACGAGGTGGTGCACCAGCGGGTCCGGCTGGGGATCCTCACCATCGCGCACGAGGCGCGCCGGGTCGAGTTCGGCTACCTGCGCACCCAGCTGGAACTGACCGCCGGCAACCTCTCCAAGCACCTGAGCGTGCTGGAGGCGGCCGGCCTGATCGAGGTCGAGAAAGGGTACGAGGGCCGGCGCGGGCGTACCTGGATCACGCTCACCGCCGCCGGGACCGCCGCGCTCGCCGCCGAGATCGGACGGCTGCGGCAGCTCATCGATCGTATCGGGACCACGATCACCGAGGAGGAGAGATGACAACCGCTCTGACCCGCCGCCAGGTCCTCACCGCCGCCGTCGCCGCCGGGGTGGCCGTGCCGCTGGGCGGCCCCGCCCGGTCGGCCCCGGCCGGCTGCCCGTGATCCTGTTCTCGCACGGCGCCGGCGGGCACCGCTCCGAGACGACGATCGTGGTGCAGGAGCTGGCCAGCCACGGGTACGTCGTGGTGACGGTGGACCACACGGACGACGCGTACACCGAGTTCCCGGGCGGACGGGTCGCCGTGCCCGACGAGGACGCGTCGTTCACGCCGTGGGACTCCGCCGCCGACATGGTGTTCGTCCTCGACCGCATCGCGGATCTCGCCGCCGGGCGCAACCCCGGCGCCGGGCACCGTCCGCTGCCTGCCGGCCTGGCCGCCGCGCTCGACCTCGACCGCATCGGCATGTTCGGCTGGTCGAAGGGCGCGACCTCGACCGCCCTCGTCATGAACGAGGACCGGAGGGTGCGCGCGGGGCTCAGCTTCGACGGGCCGATGCAGGCGCAGCCGCCGGTCGCCGGGCTCCGCCGGCCGTTCATGCTGATGACCGCGGAGTTCGGCCGCGCCGCCGAGCAGAGCGTCGAGGAGTTCTGGTCGCAGCTGCGCGGCTGGCGGCTCAATGTGCAGGCCGACGGCGCGCTGCACGGGGCGTACTGCGACCACCAGTGGCTGATCCCGCAGCTGGCGCGGATCACCGGGATGAGCGACGAGGAGCTCGCGAGCTGGATCGGCACCCTCGACCCGGGCCGGGCCGTACGGATCCAGCAGGCGTACCCGCTGGCGTTCTTCGATCTGCACCTGCGGCACCGGCGGCAGCGCCTGCTGGAAGGCCCGAGCCCGGCCTTCCCGGAGATGCGCTACCTGCCCTGATCCTCAGCGCAGCGCCACCGCCAGGATCTCCAGCCCGCGGTCCACCTCCCGCTCGCCGATCACCAGGGGCGGGAGGAAGCGCAGGACGTTGCCGTACGTGCCGCAGGTCAGCACCAGCAGGCCCGCGTCGTGGCAGGCCTTGGCGACCGCCGCGGTGCGGGCCGCGTCCGGCTCGATGCCGCCGGGTTCGACCAGCTCGATCGCCAGCATCGCGCCGCGGCCGCGAGCCTCGCCGATGCCCGGATCCGTCATCGCCAGGCGTTCCAGGGCCGGCAGCATCCGCGCCTCGATGCGCCGGGCCGCACCGGCCAGGTCCAGCTCGCGCATCGTCTCGATCGCGGCCAGCGCCGCGGCGCAGGCGAGGGGGTTGCCGCCGTACGTGCCGCCGAGGCCGCCGGCGTGCACCGCGTCCATCAGCTCGGTGCGTCCTGCGACACCGGCGATCGGCAGCCCGCCGCCCATGCCCTTGGCCGTCGTCACGAGGTCCGGCTGCACGCCCTCGTGCTCGCTCGCGAACCAGGCGCCCGTACGGCAGAAACCGGTCTGGATCTCGTCCGCGACGAACACCGCACCGGCACCCCTCGCCCACGCCGCGATCGCCGGCAGGAACCCGGGCGCCGGGACGACGAAGCCGCCCTCCCCCTGGATCGGCTCGATGAGCACCGCGGCCACGTTCGCCCCGCCGACCTGCTTCTCGATCACGTCGATCGCGCGGATCGCGGCGTCGGGACCGGAGAGCCCGCCGTCGCGCAGCGGGTACGACATCGGGACCCGGTAGACCTCGGGTGCGAACGGGCCGAAGCGGTGCTTGTACGGCATCACCTTCGCGGTCAGCGCCATCGTCAGGTTCGTCCGCCCGTGGTACGCGTGGTCGAACACGACGACGGCCGGGCGCCCGGTGGCGTGCCGGGCGATCTTCACCGCGTTCTCCACCGCCTCGGCGCCGGAGTTGAACAGCGCCGCGCGCTTGTCGAACTCCCCCGGCGTCAGCGCGATCAGCTGCTCGCACACCGCCACGTACGACTCGTACGGCGCGACCATGAAGCAGGTGTGGGTGAACCGTTCGACCTGCGCGCGGACCGCCTCGACGACCCGGGGCGCGCTGTTGCCGACGTTGGTCACCGCGATGCCGGAGGCGAAGTCGATCCACTCCCGGCCGTCGACGTCGCGGACCGTCCCGCCGCCGGCGCTCTCCACGTAGGACGCCACCACCGAGCCGACCCCGCGGGCGACCGCCGCCGTACGCCGCTTGTGCAGTTCCTCGGACGACGGCACGCCTACTCCCCGGTGTAGTGCATGACGTGCTTGAGGCGGGTGTAGTCCTCCAGCCCGTACACGGAGAGGTCCTTGCCGTGACCCGAGTGCTTGAACCCGCCGTGCGGCATCTCCGCGACCAGCGGGATGTGGCAGTTGACCCACACGCAGCCGAAGTCGAGCCGCCGGGTCATCCGCATCGCCCGGCCGTGGTCCTTCGTCCACACCGAGGACGCGAGGCCGTACTCGACGCCGTTGGCCCAGCGGACCGCCTCGTCCTCGTCGGTGAAGCGCTGCACCGTGATGACCGGGCCGAACACCTCGTCCTGGATGATCTCGTCGTCCTGGCGCAGCCCGGACACCACGGTCGGGCTGTAGAAGTAGCCGCGCTCGCCCTGGCGCGCGCCGCCGGCCTCGACCGTGGCGTGGTCCGGCAGCCGCTCCAGGAAGCCGCTGACCCGCTCGAGCTGGCGGGCGTTGTTCAGCGGGCCGTAGAGCACGTCCTCGTCCGACGGCGGGCCGGTGCGGGTGCCCCGGGCCTGCTCGGCCAGCGCGGCGACGAAGTCGGTATAGACGCCGGGCGCGGCGAGCACCCGGGTGGCGGCCGTACAGTCCTGGCCGGCGTTGAAGTAACCGGCCTCGGCGATCGCGGCCGACGCGGCGGCGACGTCCGCGTCGTCGAAGACCACGACCGGCGCCTTGCCGCCGAGCTCCAGGTGGGTGCGCTTGAGGTCGGCCGCGGCCGACCCGGCGACCTCCATCCCGGCGCGCACCGAGCCGGTGATCGACACCATCTGCGGCACGGGATGGGCCACCAGCTCCCGCCCGGTGTCCCGGTCGCCGGTGATGACGTTGAAGACTCCCGGCGGGAGGAACTCCGCGGCGATCTCGGCCAGCATCACCGTGGTGACCGGCGTGGTGTCGGAGGGCTTGAGCACCACCGTGTTGCCGGCCGCCAGCGCCGGCGCGATCTTCCAGACGGCCATCATCAGCGGGTAGTTCCACGGCGTGACCTGGGCGCAGACCCCGATCGGCTCGCGCCGCACGTAGCTCTCGTAACCGGACATGTACTGCCCGGCGGACCGGCCCTCCAGCAGCCGCGCGGCGCCGGCGAAGAAGCGGACCTGGTCGACGGCCGGCGGGATCTCCTCGCTCATGGTGAGCCCGATCGGCTTGCCGGTGTTCTGCGACTCGGCGGCGACCAGCTCCTCCGCCTTCGCCTCCAGCGCGTCGGCGAAGCGCAGCAGGGCCCGTTGCCGCTCGGCGGGCGTGGTGTCGCGCCAGCCCTCGAACGCGGCCGCGGCGGCACGGACGGCCCGGTCCACGTCTTCCTTGCCCGACACCGGCGCGCTGGCGAACACCTCGCCGGTGGCCGGGTCGATGAGATCGGCGTACCGGCCGTCGGCGGGCGCGGCCGGGGCCCCGGCGATGACGTTGTGCAACACGGTCTTGGCGGACATCCGGCCTCCAGAGTGCGGTATCCCGGTCTGCCGCCCCATCCTTTCCACCGAATCCGTGGCTGACAACCCCCTGGACCCACTCCTTCCGTCGCGATCCGGCGTGCGGCCCGGGCGGTCCACAGTGGTCTCCCAGTCGGATCGACGACAATCGCCGACGGCCCGCTGTGCAACGGTGACATCCGGGCACGAAGCCCTCTAAATCGCCGGAGGGGTGATGAGCGTCCCTACCGCTGTGGACGAGAAGCAGGCTCAGCCGCCGCCGGCTCGGCCGTCGTCCCGCGACCGATGGCGCCGCTGGCTGCCCGGCCTGCTCCCCGCCCTGGTCATGACGGTGATCGGCCTGATCGGCGCCGGGCATCCGGTGCTCAGCTGGGACGAGGTCACCACCGCCGACGTCGCGCAGCGCACGCCGGCGCAGATCTGGCAGCTCGTCCAGCACGTCGACGCCGTCTTCGGGCCGTACTACCTGTTCATGCACGGATGGACCCGGCTCGCCGGCATGACCGAGCTGGACCTGCGCCTGCCCTCGATCATCGCGATGGCGGTGGCGGTGGGGCTGGCCGGGGAGCTGGGCCGGCGGCTGTTCACGCCCCTGGTCGGCGTGCTGGCCGGGTTGTTCCTGTGCATCCTGCCGAACAGCACCCGGTACGCCGCCGAGGCCCGCCCGTACGCGTTCACCTGCCTGCTCTCGGTCCTGGCCGTCCTGTTGCTGCTGGGCGCCACGGAACACGCGAGCGCGTGGCGCTGGGTCGCGTACGGATCCTCGGTGGTGCTGCTGGGTGTCAGCCATCTGGTCGCGCTGAGCACGCTCGCGGCACACGCCGTCGTCGTGGCCGTACGGCACAAGGGTCCCCGCCGGGTGCTCGTGCCCTGGGCCGTGACCCTCGCCGTCTGCGCCGCCGCGCTGGCACCGGTGGCCTGGCTGGGCACCCGGCAGAGCGACACGCAGCTCGCCTGGGTGAACCCGCTGACCCTGGGGACCCTCTACCAGGCGCCGGGTGACATCGCCGGCGCCCATCGCGCGGCCTGGCTGCTTCTCGGGCTGGCCCTGCTCGCCCGGTGGCGCCCGGCCCACCCGGTCGTCGCCATGGCCGTGATGGCCGTGGCGCCGCCGGCCGCGGTGGCGGTGGTGTCCGTGCTGTTCCACCCGTTCTGGGTCGACCGGTATCTGCTCGTCGTGCTCGCCCCGGCCGCCATCCTCGCCGCGGTCGCCGTCGCCCGTACCGCGGAGTGGGCGTCCCGGCGCAGCCGCGTCACGACCGCGCTGCGCATCCTCGCCGTCCTGGTGCTGCTGGCCGCCTCGGCGTACCCCGATCAGCGGCGGGTCCGCAGCGCCACCTACAAGGCCGGGCCCGACTACCGCGGCATCGCGGCGCTCATCCGCCACGACCAGCAGCCCGGCGACGCCCTGGTGTACGAGCCCCGTACCCGCGCCCTGCGCGCCGGCATGGACTACTACCTGCGCGACGACCCCGGCCGGCCGCAGGACGTGCTGATGCGCCGCTCGGCCGCGCAGGCCGGCCAGGTACGGGCCGACGAGTACCGGCGCGACGCCCCGGCCCGGCTCAGCGGCGAGCGGCGGGTGTGGCTCGTCGTCGACGGCCGCCACGCCGATCCCCTCGAACGCTTTCCCGCGCTGCGCGCAGTCTTCGGCACGCACTTCGTCCGCGCCGGGTATTGGCAGTTCGACCGGGCCACCGTCGCGCTCTTCCGCAACCGGACGGGCCCCTGAGCCCGTTCTCCTTCAGGTGACGCAGCTCGCGCCGATAGAAGCGCCGTGCGGTTACGGAGCAGATCGGGTGCGGAAGGCGGGTCGCGGCTGTTCGTCGCGTACGCCGCCGCGAGCCTGGTGCCCGTGGCCGTGCTGGGCGCCGTGCTGGTCAACGGCTACCGGGACGACGCCACGCGGCAGGCCGAGGAACAGGGCCGCGCGCAGGCCGTGGTCATCGCCGAGATGGCGGTCGCCCCGGCGCTGGAGGGCGCCGACCTGGCCGCCGGGCTGACCTCGGCGCAGCGCGACCGGCTGCAGTCCGCCACCGACTTCGCGATCTTCCACGGGTCCGTAGTGCGGATGCGGCTGCGCAGCTTCACCGGGCAGGTCGTGTTCTCCGACGACGGCTCCACCGTCGGGGGTGTACCGGTCGGCGATCCGGCGTTCACGGCCGCCTCGGTCGGCAGCACCGACGTGGCGGTCGTGCCGGACCCGGAGCGGGACCCCGGCGAGGTCATCCGCGTGCTCGAGCCGGTCGTGCCCAGCGCCTCCGGCCGGGCGATCGGGGTGCTGGAGCTGTACCTGCCGTACGAGACCATCGCCGCGCACCTGCAGCGGCAGATGAGCGTGACGTACTGGCGGCTGGGCGCCGGCCTCGTCGGGCTGTACCTGGTGCTCGCGCTGATCTCCTGGTCGACGACCCGCTCGCTGCGCCGCTACGCGGCCCGGCAGGAGCACGAGGCCCTGCACGACGGGCTCACCGGGCTGCCGAACCGCGCCGCGTTCCGGCTACGGGCCCGGGCGGCGCTGGACACCGCGCCGCGCCGGGGCGCCGTCGTGCTGGTCGACCTCAACCACTTCAAAGAGGTCAACGACACGCTCGGCCACCACGCCGGCGACGAGCTGCTGCGGGTCGTGGCCGAACGGCTGGTCGGCGCGCTGCGGCCCGAGGACACCGTGACCCGGCTCGGCGGCGACGAGTTCGGCCTGATCCTGCCCGGGCTCGGCCGCGGGGAGGTGGTGGCGTTGCTGGCCGGCGTCCGTGCCCGGCTCACCGAGGAGATCGTCCTCGACGGCATCCCGCTGACCATCGAGGCCAGCTTCGGCGTGGCCCTCTACCCGGAGCACGGCGCGGGCGTCGAGGAGCTGCTGCAGTCCGCCGACGCCGCCATGTACCAGGGCAAACGAGGCACGATCAACATCGTGGTGTACGCCGGCGGCGGCGTCGCGCACTCGACCCAGTGGCTGGTCGTGCAGGCCGAGCTGCGCCACGCGCTGGAACGCGACGAGCTGGTCCTGCACTACCAGCCGAAGATCCGCCTGTCGGACGGCGAGATCTGTGGCGTGGAGGCGCTCGTCCGCTGGCAGCACCCCGTACGCGGGCTGCTGTCGCCGGCCGAGTTCCTGCCCGCCGCCGAGCAGTCCGGGCTGATCGAGCCGCTGACCGCGTGGGTGCTGCACCGGGCGCTCGCCGACCAGCGGGACTGGCTGACCGCCGGGCGGACGTGGCCGGTGGCGGTGAACGTGTCGGCCCGCAACCTCGAGGTGCCGGGCTTCGCCGAGTTCGTCGCCGCCACGGTCGCCGAGTACGGCGTCCCCGCCGACATGCTCATGCTCGAGGTGACCGAGACGGCCCTGGCCGGCGACGCCGCGACCGCCACCCGCGCGGTGATCGACCTGGTCGGCCTCGGCGCCGGCGTCGCGGTCGACGACTTCGGCGTGGGCTACACGAGCCTGTCGCAGCTGCGCAACGTCCCCGTGTCGGAGATCAAGATCGACCAGATCTTCGTCCGCGGCATCACGCGCAACCCGCAGAGCGAGGCGATCGTGCGCTCGGTCATCGAGCTGGCGCACGGCCTCGGCTGCTGGGTCACCGCCGAGGGCGTGGAGAGCGCCGCCGTGCGGGCCTGGCTCGAGGAGGCCGGCTGCGACGCCGTGCAGGGCACGCTGCTCTCCGCCCCGCTGACCTGGACCGACCTGATCGAGACGACCGGCCGTGCCGGGCGGGAGCTCCCCGCTGTCACGGCCGGCACGTGAAAAGGGGGACCCATGCCCGGATTCCGGACGGCTCTCGCGACGACCGCGGTGCTGCTCGTCGTCGCCACCACCGGCTGCGCCGGCACGAAGGGCGTCAACCGCGACGCCGGTACGGCCGGTGACGTCGCCTTCGACCAGGGGCTGCACGACGCGCTCCCGCAGAAGGTCCGCGACCGGGGCACGATCCGCCTCGCCACCGACCCCAGCTACCCGCCCATGGAGTCGTACGGCACCGACGGGCGCAGCATCATCGGCTTCGAACCCGACCTCGCCGCCGCCCTCGGCGCGGTGCTCGGCATCAAGGTCGAGATGGTCGCCGCCGACTTCGACTCCTCGCTGGACGAGACGGCCGCCGGCACGTACGACGGGGTGCTGTCGGCCATGACCGACACCGCCGCGCGCGAGAAGACCACGGACTTCGTCAACTACTTCGCCGCCGGGACCTCGATCATCGTGCAGCGCGGCAACGCGCACGGCGTCACCGACCTCAAGGACCTCTGCGGCCGGGTGGTGGCGGTGGAGAAGGGCACGGTCCAGGTGGACCTGCTCGAGCGGTCCCAGCGAGGCTGCGGCGAACAGCGCATGACGGTACGCACCTTCAAGACGAACTCGGACGCGCTGCTGCGGCTGCGTACGGGACGTGCGGTGGCCGTGCTCAGCGACTACCCCACCGCCGCGCACCTGACCACCGACCAGCGCACCCGCTCGCACTTCCAGCTGGCGTCGACCGTGCAGTACGAGCCGGGCCTGTACGGCCTCGCCGTGGCCCGGGACAACACAGCGCTGCGGGACACGCTGCGCGACGCCCTGGACCTGCTGATCCGCTCCGGCGCGTACGGCGAGCTGCTGGAACGCTGGGGTCTGGCCAGCGGCGCGGTGAAGGCGTCGTCCATCAACGCCGGCGGCAGCGAGGACTAGACTCGGCGCGTGTCGCCGTCCGCCCCTCTGCTGCTCGTGCTCGACGGCAACAGTCTGCTGCACCGCGCATACCACGCCGGTGCGGCAGACGGCTTTCTGGACGCGGACGGCCGTCCGGTGTGGGCGTTGCGCGGGCTCGTCGGGTTCATCGCGCGGGCGGCGGCGTACCTGCGACCGGACGCGCTGATCGTCGGCTTCGACTGCCCGCATGACTCAGCGCGCCGGACCGACTACGACGGGTACAAGGCGCATCGCCCGGAGAAGCCCGCCGACCTCACCGAGCAGATCGCCGGGGCGCCGCAGCTGCTGACCGCCGCCGGGGTGCGCACGGTGGTGCCACCGGCGTACGAGGCCGACGACGTGCTCGCCAGCTCGGCCGCGCACGCCCGCCGCCACGGCTGGCGCGCGGTGCTCATGACCAGCGACCGGGACGCGTTCGCCCTCATCGACGAGACCACCTCCGTGCTGCGCGTCCGCAACGGCGGCTTCGACGAGGCGGTGCTGGTCGACGCCGCCGGCCTGCCCGAGCTGTGTGGCGTCGAGCCGTGGCAGTACCGCGACTTCGCGGCGCTGCGCGGCGACCCGTCGGACAATCTGCCGGGCGTCCGCGGTTTCGGCTCGGCGACCGCGGCGCGGCTGCTCGCGGCCTTCGGCTCGGTCGACTCCGCGTGGGCCGCCCTGGACGCGGGCGAGCTGCACCTGGTCCGGGAGGCGGTCGGCGACAAGGCCGCGGCTCAGCTCGCCGCTGCGGGCGTACGCGAAACCGTGGAGCGCAACCGGCGGCTCATGAGCATGCGCACCGACCTGGCCCTGCCCGAGCTGGACGCGCTCCGGCTGCCGTTGAGCATGGCGGTGTTCCGCCGGGCCCTGCGCGAGCGCGGCATCAACCTCGGGCCGTCGCTGTGGGCGCTCACCGGCGGCGTGCCACCCCAGCGGGAACCGCTCGACGAGGACCCGATCCCGCAGCTGCAGCCCTGGGTGATCCGCCGGGGCATGAGCGGGCGCCGCGACCCGACGCCCGGGCAGCTGTCGCTGTTCTGAGGTCCGTTCAGGCCGTCGCCTGCCCGTCGGGGCCGCGCTCGGTGACGTCCACCGTGACGCCGATGATCCGGCCGGCCCTGCCGCCCGCCATGGGACACGAGTCCACCGTAGGCGGCACCGGCCGCGTGACTATCCCGCGAGGACGCGCGCTTGCGTCCGGCCGCTCGCCGTGCCCGACTTCTGCACCACCACCAGGTCGAGCCGGCCGTCGCCGTTCCAGTCCGCCAGCGAGAACGCGTGCTGTGCGCCGGTCGGGCCGAGCGCCGTCGTCACCTTCAGCAGGCCACGCCGGAAGGTGGACGCGCCGTCCAGGATGCGTACCTCGGTCTTGCGGCTCGCCGTGCCCGTCTTCTGCACGAACACCAGATCGGGCCGGCCGTCGCCGTTCCAGTCCGCGAGCGACACGTCGTGGCGGTCGTCGGCCGCGCCGAACGCCGTGGCCGCCTCGGTGAGGTAGTGCTGGAACTGGGACGTGCCGTCCAGGATCCGCGCCTCGGTCTTGCCGCTCGCCGTGCCCGACTTCTGCACCACCACCAGGTCGAGCCGGCCGTCGCCGTTCCAGTCCGTCATGGCGAACGCGTAGCGCCCGTCCGTGGGCCCGAGCACGGTCGTCGTCTCCAGGAGATAGCGCTGGAAGCCCGAGGCGCCGTCGACCACCCGCAGCTCCGTCAGCCCGCTGGCGGTGCCGGACTTCTGCACCACGATGAGGTCGGGCCGGCCGTCACCGTTCCAGTCGGCCATGGAGAACGCGTGGCGTTCGTCCGTCGGGCCGAGGACGGTGCCGGTGTGCAGCAGCAGGTGCTGGAAGCCTGCCGCGCCCTTGGGAAGCGCCGACGTGCCGTCCAGGATGTACAGCTCGGTGCGCCCGCTGCCGGTGCCCGAGCGTTGCACCACCACCAGGTCCGGACGGCGGTCGCCGTTCCAGTCGGCCGTGGACATGTCGTATCGGCCGTCGGTCGGGCCCAGGCTGGTCGCGGCCGCCGCCAGCTCACGCTGGAAAGGACCCGCCGGCTTCTTCGCCGGGGTCTTCCGCCTCACCGGGGCGGCGACAGGTGAGCCCTGCGGCCACAACGCGCCCACGATCAGCTGCGCGTCGTGCGCCTCCGGTGCGTACGCCAGCGGAAAGCGGGAGCCCTGCACGCGTTGACAGATCTGTCCCACGTCACCGATCTGCCAGCCTCCGTCCGGATGCTTGCGGATCATCGCGTTGAGGAACGCGTGCGTGGCGTAGCGGGGGTCGAGCAGCTCGCCGGGGCTGCCCCAGCCCTGCGACGGGCGCTGCTGGAAGAGCCCGAGGCTGTCGTGGTCGACCGCGACGGTGTAGTTATGCAGGGTGCTCTCGGCGATGGCCGCGGTCACGGCGATCACCGCGGCCCGCTGGTTCAGCCCGCGGCTCTTGACGTTGCCCACGATGGCCCGCGCGCAGGAGACGCTGTAGCCGGTCACCGAGGAGCCCAGCCGCCGGCCGTTCATCGCCGGCCTCAGGCGCTCGGCGATCGCATCGTCCGCCGAGGACACTCCGGCGGGCTGGCAGGGAGCGGACGGGATGGCAGCGGCGGCCACGGCAGGTGCGGGGGCGATCAGCGATCCGGCGGCGAGGGCGGCGACGACGACCGCACGGACGGTGTGGCCCTGCCTCGGTGCTGCCATTCTCGCTCCCCCTGCGTGCCGGCTGCCATCAACCTGCCATATACCGGGCACGCCGGGGAAGGACGGTCTGGCTGAGAGCTGGCTGAGAAGCCGGGCGGCCTGCGCCGCCGGTGCATCATCGATGGATGCGGCTGCGGATGGAATTGTTCGTCGACGACCTCGACACGAGCATCGCGTTCTACGCCGGCACGCTCGGCTTCGAGGTCACCCGGCGCAGCGACGACTACGTCAGCCTGCGCCGCGGTTCGGTGGTGTTCGGCCTCGGGCCGGCGGCGAAGCTCCCCGAGCACGGCGACGGCCCCGGATTCACCCGGCAACGGCTCGCCGCCGGCCGCGGGGCGGGCGTGGAGATCGTCCTCGAAGTGGACTCGCCGGGCCAGGTGACGGCGCTGCACGAGCGCTGCCGGCAGCAGGGCGTCGTGGTGGAGGGCCTGCAGCCGAGGCCGTGGGGGTTGCAGGACTTCCGCGTCGCCGATCCCGACGGCTACTACCTGCGCATCACCCACGGCGACACGGCCGCATCCGGCGCCGCGCCGCCGGGCTGAACCGGTCCGGCCGACGACGCGTGCCGGGCGGGTGCCCGGCACGCGCGCAGCCGTCACGACTGCTCGAGCATCTTCCTCATCTCGGCGATCTCGGCTTGCTGGTCCGTGACGATCTTCTGAGCGAGGGCCTTGGCCTCGGGGTCGGAGCCCTGTGCCGCCTCCTGCTGCGCCATCTGGACCGCGCCCTCGTGGTGGGCGATCATCATGGTCAGGAACTGCTTGTCGAACGCGGCACCCTTGGCGCCCGTCAGCTCGGCCATGTCCTCGGCGGACATCATGCCGGGCATCGCACCGTGGTCCATGCCGGGCATGCCGGGCTCCATGGTGGAACCTGGCGCGGGGGCGGGCTTGCCCCAGGCGGTGAGCCACTGGTTCATGGTGTCGATCTCGGGTTGCTGGGCCGCCTTGATCGTGGCTGCCAGCTCCTTGACGCCGGGGTCGGCGGCGCGGCCGTCGGCCAGAGCGGCCATCTGGATGGCCTGCCGGTGGTGGTCGATCATCAATTGGGCGAACGTCACGTCGGCGTCGTTGAACGCCGCCGTGCCCGCCGGTGCACTCGCCGCGGTCGCGGCTCCGTGATCCATGGCGGAACCGGACGACGAGCCGTCACCGCCGCAGGCGGAAACGACCAGGGTGGCGGCGAGCGCGGCGCCGGCGAGTACGCCGCGGCGCAGGAAACCTGCGGTGAACATGGGTGTACGACCTTTCCAGGCGGGGAACGGGATGCGCAGGAACGTCTCCGGGCACGGCGCGTACGGCCGCGCTCCGGTGAGGGCGTTCTATATGCGCAGCACCGCCACCGATGCCACGGTCAGTCCCATCCACCGTCTCGGCGGTGGTCGCGGCACACTCGGCGCGAAGGGTCGTCCGGGGCCCCACCCGAGTGGGCCGGGGCGGGATGTCAGGAGCAGCGCCGCCAGGAGCACCGCCGCGGTGAGGCCACCGAGGACGGCCAGGCAGATCGCCCAGCCGCTCATCCCGCCGTGGTCACGGCCCGGGCAGTGACCGTCCGGGCAGTGATCGGCGGACCCGGCGGCCGCTGTCTCGCCGGCCTCCGGTGACGCGACGCCGGCGGTTGCGGCGGTGTGCCCGTGCGTGCCGACGTGCACTCCGGCGTGGCCCAGGGTGTGCATGGCTGCCAGACCGAACACGGTGGAGAGCAGCAGGAACAACCGGATCGCACGTCCGATGCCTGCCGCCTCCACCGGGGTCACGGCGTCCACGCTAACGGCCTTGCGCCGTCATCCGTTCTGCGGGGTGAGGCGGACCCGGCGCAGCAGTTGCGCGTTGAGCGCCACCACGATCGTCGAGGCCGACATGAGCACCGCGCCGACCGCCGGGCTCAGCGTGACGCCCGCCCAGGCCAGCGCACCCGCTGCGAGCGGGATGGCGACGACGTTGTAGCCGGCCGCCCAGGCCAGGTTCTGGACCATCTTGCGGTACGAGGCCTTCGACAGGCGGATGACGCTGGCGACCCCGCGCGGGTCCGAGGACGCGAGGACCACGCCCGCCGACTCGATCGCCACGTCGGTGCCGGCGCCGATGGCCAGGCCGACGTCGGCGCGCGCCAGGGCCGGCGCGTCGTTGACCCCGTCCCCGACCATCGCCACGGTCAGGCCGCGCGCCTGCAGGTCGGCCACCGCCTTGTCCTTGTCGGCCGGCAGCACCTCCGCGAAGACCTCGTCCACGCCGGGCCGGAAGCCCAGATCGGCGGCCACGGACTCGGCGACCGGCCGGGCGTCGCCGGTGATCATCACGATCTTGCCGACGCCGTGCCGGCGCAGCTGCTCGATCGCCTGCCGCGCCTCCGGCCGGACCTCGTCCTCGAGCGCGAACGCGCCGATCACCTCCGGCGCGCCGGTGCCGGGCAGCCGTACGAGGTGCAGCACCGCCGCGCCCCGGGCCGACCACTGCTCCGTGGTCTCCGCCAGGCTGCCGGGGACCGTCGTCTCCAGCTCCCGCAGCAGCGCCGGGCCGCCCACCGCGTACGCCGTACCGTCGACGACCGCCTGCACCCCCCGGCCGGTCAGCGACCGGAAGCCGGTGGCCGTCGCCCGCAGGCCGCGGTCGCGGGCGACCGTGGTCAGGGCGCGGGCGAGGGGATGCTCGCTGTCGGCCTCCACCGCGCCGGCGATGCGCAGCGCGTCGTCGTCGGACGTGCCGCCGGCGGACGCCACGGCGGTCACCGTGTGGGCGCCCTTGGTGAGGGTGCCGGTCTTGTCGAACAGCACCGCGTCGACGGTACGCATGCGCTCCAGCGCGAGGCGATCCTTGACGAGGATGCCCGCCTTGGCCGACAGGGCCGTGGACAGGGCGATCACCAGCGGGATGGCCAGCCCGAGGGCGTGCGGGCAGGCGATCACGAGGACCGTCACCGTCCGCACCACCGACTGGTCGACGTCGCCGAGCGCCCACCACACGGCGAAGGTCACCACAGCGGCGGCCGTCGCGATGGAGAACAGCATCGCGGCGAACCGGTCCGCCAGCACCTGCGCGCGCCCGCTGGAGGCCTGCGCCTGCGCGACGAGCCGGCCGATCCCCGCCAGGGCGGTGTCCTCCCCCACGGCGTCGACCCGTACGCGCAGCGCCGAGTCGGTGGCGACCGTGCCGGCGACGACGCGGTCCCCCACCGCCCGCGCGACCGGGCGCGATTCGCCGGTGATCATCGATTCGTCCAGCTCGGCGGAGCCCTCGACGATGCGGCCGTCGGCGGGAACGCGGCCGCCCGAGCGCACCAGCACGACGTCGTCGACGCGCAGCTCCGCGACCGGCACCCGCTCGACCTCGCCGCCGCCGGTGACGCGCTCGGCGTCGTCGGGCAGCAGGGCGGCCAGCGCGGCCAGCGCGCCCTGGGCCTGACCGATCGCCTTCATCTCCTGCCAGTGGCCCAGCAGCATGATGGTCACCAGCGCGGCCAGCTCCCACCAGAAGTCGAGATCGAAGGCGCCGAAGCTGGTGGCCAGCGAGGCCACGTAGGCGACCGTGATCGCCATCGAGATCAGCAGCATCATGCCGGGGGCACGGTCGCGGACCTCGCCGATGCCACCGGCCAGGAACGGCCACCCGCCGTAGCCGAACACCACCGTGCCGAGCACCGGCCCGACCAGGCCGATGCCGGGGAAGTCGATCGAATAGCCGAACCAGTCCATCACCATGTGGCTGGTCAGCACGATCGGCACCGTCAGCGCGAGGCTCAGCCAGAACTTGCGGCGGAACATCTCCGGGTCGTGACCGGCGTGCTTGTCATGACCGCCGTGGCCGCCGTGACTCGCGTGATCCATGTGCCCGTGCGGCGCTGCCGCCGCATCGGTCTCATGGTCCCCTGCCGTCAGCAGAAGGGTCGTGTCCTTGCTTGTGCCAGGTTGCATTCCCCTCACCTCCTCGCCCTGACCATATACCCCCCGGGGGTACCTGCCAAGGGTGCGTGACGGTCGTCGCGTCCACGGCGGTGCAGGGCGCGCAGGGCGGCCGTCAGGAGCTCGCCCGGCCGCTGCCGGTGTCCGATCAGGCGGGTGAAGAGGCTGTGCCGCAGGACCCGGCCCGGGTGGGCGCCGTGGACGCGGCCCGGATCGGGCAGGGCTCCTCGTTCTCGGCGACCCCGTCGGCCTACCCCGTGGACACCCGGATACGCCTGCGGCCGCTACGGGACCGTCCGCAGGTCGAGGCTGTGGCGTACGAAGCTCTCCTGGTTGCCCGTCGACCACCACAGCACCCCGCCGCGGTAGGCGATACGGCCCGCGTCCGGGCTGATCTGCACCGTGCGCCGCGTCGCGATCTCGTAGGCCAGCAGCTCGGCGTTGCCGGTCAGTTCCGCGGTGCGGCCGACCCGCACGAAGACCTCGAAGCGGTCCAGCGGGGCCACGTCGACGATCTCGGTCGCCGCCGTGCCGCCGGCGACCACCCGGCGGTCCCCGCCGCCGGGTCGCAGCAGCTCGATCCGGCTGTAGCCGTCGCGATCGAGCGAGACGACCTGGCACCAGGCCGGACTGCAATCGGTCGCGCCTTTACGGGTACGGGTGACCGCGACGTCCTGTCCCGTGACGAGATTGCGCAGGGTCCCCGCCCCCGCCGTGTCCGCGACGCCGTCGACCATCCACGGCCACGTGAGCAGCCGCCACGTCCCGGGCACCGGGCGCACCTCGACCGGCCCGCCGGCCACCGCGACCGACCGCACCTCGGTGGCGCCACCGGCCCCCGCGGCGACCCAGCGCAGCCGGCCGGCGGCGGCCACGAGGTCGGTCTCGGATCGGTAGAACCGGGCCTGGCCGGTGTCGGCGGTCACCTGACGCGCGGGCCGGCCGTCGCGCAGGTCCGCCGCCCAGAGCGTGAGCCGGCCGCCGTCCGTCCGCTCGAACCAGGCGAAGAGGTCACCCGCGACGGTGACGGCCTGGAACGACGGGTTCGAGGCCGCGGGCAGCGTGCGGAGCACGCGTACGGAGTCGCCCGGCCCGCGCCGGAGCAGCCGGAGCGCCTTGCCGTCGCGGGTGGGGGCGGTGCCGATCGAGGTGTGGGCGTCGAGGAACGCACCGGGTTCGTACGCGGTCCCGTCGGGCAGGGTGGCCGCGATCACGTCGCGCTGCGCGCCCGGCCAGGCCAGGGCCGCCGGGGTGGGCCCGCCGCGCTGACCGTGGGCGGCCGGCGGCACGGCGAGCAGCAGGCCTGCCGCCCCCAGCGCGGCGAGCAGCCCGAGGTCGGGACGGGCACGACGCACGGCGGAACCTTCCTGGCGGCGGACGGCCGATGGTACTGCTTTTCGCATACTGTGGGCCCTGTGGGTGGTGCGGACTCCCGGGACGACGACCGGGACGTGACGGCGGCGCAGCTCGACGAGCGCGAACGGCGGGTACGCGAACGCGAGCGTGCCGCCGACCGGCGCGACGCCCGCGCCGATGCCCGGGAACGCCACGCCGACCAGCGGGAACGCGACGCGGACGCGCGCGAGTCCGCCGCCAACGAGCGCGAGCGGCGCCTCGACCAGGCGGAGGCCGACCAGGATCCGCAGCCGGCCGACCCGATGCGCCGGTTCCAGGAGTCGATCGGGCGCACCTCGGCGCGGACGGACCGCAGCAACGACCTCCTGGAGCGCTCGCGCGAGGCGGTGCAGCGCGGCGCGGACCGCATGGACCGGCTGCGCCGGGCGACCGGGCACGCCGACGGCGCGGACACCGGCAACGGGGAATCCGAGCGGCCCCGCCGGGGTTGAGAGGCCCCGTGCGGAAGAAGATCGGATTCCTGTCGTTCGGCCACTGGCGCAACGCGACCGGGTCGCAGACCCGGACGGGCACGTACGCTTGTGGGTCCCGATGGGACGCGCGCGCCCACGGCGCCCGGATCACCGACGTGGACGGTCACGAGTACGTCGACTTCTGCCTAAGCGACACCGCGGCGATGGCCGGGCACTCCCCCGCGATGCCAGGTTGAAAATGGTTCACTGAGGACGCCGCGGTGGCCGGCGACGAGCTGGCGCGCCGGTTCGGGCTGCCGGCGTGGAGCTTCGCGCTGACCGCGACGGACGCCAACCGCTGGGCGATCCGGCTGCTGGTGAGCCCGGCGCCGCGCACCGGCACGGAGTCGGCGGCCCACGCCGATGCGGAGCTGGAGGACTACCTGCACGTCTACCTGCTGAATCGTGGCGTGTTGCTGACCCCGTTCCAGAACATGGCGCTGATGTGCCCGGCGACGACGGCCGCCGATGTGTCCCGGCACCACGAAATCTTCGACTCAGCCCTCTGCACGCTGCTCGATTGAGGGCAGAATCTCTTCTCGTGCCGCTGCCCTCCCGCCCGCTGCGCAAGCTGGGCTTCCTGACGATCGGTCTGTTCGACGGCGCCGACCCCCGTCCCGGCCACGAGTCGACGCTGGAAATGATCCGCCTCGGCGAGGAGCTCGGCTTCGACAGCGCATGGGTGCGCCACCGCCACCTGCAGTACGGCATCTCCTCCCCGGTCGCGCTGCTCGCGGCCGCCTCCCAGCGCACCAGCCGCATCGAGCTGGGCACCGCGGTGATCCCGCTGGGCTGGGAGAACCCGCTGCGCCTGGCCGAGGACCTCGGCACCGTCGACGTGCTGTGCGGCGGGCGGCTCAACCCGGGCGTCAGCGTCGGGCCGCCGATGCGCTACGACACCGTCAAGGAGGCGCTCTACCCGGACACCGGCGACACCGAGGACTTCAGCTACCGGCGGGTGGAGCGGCTGCTGGACCTCGTGGCCGGCAAGCCCGCCGCCACCGCCGGCGGCGTCCAGGGCTTCGAGGTGTTCTCCGAGCGGGTGGAACCGCACTCCCCCGGCCTGCGCTCGCGCCTCTGGTACGGCGGCGCCAGCCTGCGCTCGGCGCAGTGGGCCGGCGAGCACGGCATGAACTTCCTGACCAGCAGCGTGGTCAAGGCCGAGGAGTCCGAGGATTTCGCCGAGATCCAGCTCTCGCACATCCGCGCGTTCCGCGCGCGCCACCCCGACGGCGAGCGGGCCCGGGTCTCGCAGGGACTCGTCGTCATCCCGACGGACACCGCCACGCCGGAGCAGAAGGCCCAATACCTTGCGTACGCCGAGAAGCGCACCCCCCGGACCACGACCCCGCAGGGGCCCGCCCGGATGATGTTCGCCCCCGACCTCGTCGGCACGTCCGGGGAGATTGCCGAACGGTTGCACGCGCACGCCGCCTTCCGGGAGATCGACGAGGTGGCGTTCGCCCTGCCGTTCAGCTTCGAGCACGCCGACTACGTGCAGATCCTGACCGACATGGCGACGCGGCTGGGGCCGGCGCTCGGCTGGCGCCCGGCCGGATAGGACGGAGGCCGGTTCACCGGCGCGGACCCGTACTCAGGTTCGGACCCGCGCCGCCGATGAGGCTCATGCATCCCCCGGCGGAAGGGAACTGCTGATGCGCTGGCCGCGCGCCACTGTGCCGGCCTGGGTGGTCCATGCCGGATTCCTGGGCGTGCTCCTGCTCGCGGGTACGGCGTACGCCTCCGGCGGGCGGGACCAGCGCGTGGTCGTCTACACCGCCGTCACCGTCCTGCCGATCCTCACCTTCCTGGCCGCGCTGGCCAGCGGGAACCTGCCCGACCGGCGGCCCTGGCTGCTCGCCGTCGCCGGGCTGGTCATGCTCTTCCTGCAGCATCTGGCCTGGCCGGAGTGGATCGTCGACGCGCACCTCGGCCGCGCCGAGGGCGCCCTCCCGGACCTCTCCCAGTCGCTGGCCCACAGCCTGTTCCTGCTCGGCACGGCTATGGCCCTGCGCCGGCGGGCGAGCGCCGACCCGGGCGGCATCATCGACGCCGCCCTGTTCGGACTCTGCTCGGGTGGTCCGCTGTGGGAATGGGTGGTGCGTCCCCACCTGCCGCCCGGCGCCCCGCCGATCGGCCAGGCCCTGCTGCTCGGGGACCTGCTCGTGCTGTGCGGCGTCGCCGGGTGCCTGCTGCGGCTGGGCATGATGGGCCGCCCGGGCCGCGGCACGCTCGCGTACCTCGTGCTCACCGCGATCCTCACGCTGGGCTCCACGGTCATGTCGGCGCTCTCGCCGGGCGGCAGCGGGGTGTGGAGCGCCGAGCTGATGCTGGCGGCGTACCTGACCATCGCGAGCGCGCCGGTGCACCCGGACGCCGCCGAGGTGACCACACCGCCGCACACCGGGGCCGTCGTCAGCCGCCAGCGGCTCGGATGGCTGGCGCTCGCGCTGAGCGCCAACCCGTTGATCGCGGCGGTGCAGGTCGTCCGTGGCGAGGGCTCGGCCAGCCTGCTGCTGCCGATGGGCAGCCTGCTCGTCGTGCCGCTCGTGCTGCTGCGGATCCACCTGTTGTCGGCCCAGCGCGACCGGGCGGAGCGGACGCTGGCGTTCCACGCCACGCACGACGAGCTGACCGGCCTGCACAACCGGCGGCACATGGCCGCCGAGATCGACCGCGCGCTGGCGGATCTCGACCGCGGGGTGCTCGACGAGGTCACCGTCCTGCTGTGCGACCTCGACGGGTTCAAGCCCGTCAACGACCGCTACGGGCACCCGGCCGGCGACGCGGTGCTCAGGGAGGTCGCGTCCCGGCTGACCGCGGCGGTCCGGGCCGAGGACGTGGTCGGCCGGCTCGGCGGCGACGAGTTCCTCATCCTGTGCCGCGGCGCGGCCGGGCTGGACGCCGGCGAGCTGCGGCACCGCATCACCGCGGCGGTACGCGAACCCATCGCGGTGCTCGGCGCGACCGTGTCGGTGGGCGTGACCACGGGCGTGGCGCAGGCCCGTCCCGGCCGCTGCGCCGACCGCGACATGCTGATCGGCATCGCGGACGCGGCCATGTACGCCGGCAAGACCCGCCGCCGCGACGAGGCGCGGGAGCGTCCGACCAGGCTGCCCTCGCCCTGAGCACGCCCGGCTGTCACGGTGTCCGGCCGCGCCGGGCGAGGCCGGTGGTGATCTCGGTGGTGTCCGTGACCGTGCCGGCTGCCAGGCCGTCGCGGGCCGCCGTGAGCCGGCGGATGCTGCCGAGGTAGGCGCCCCGCTCGTCCACGACGATCTCGAGGCGCTCACCGCCGCGGCCGAGGCCGAGGGCCGTGCCCGTACGGCGGCCGAGAGTGCACCGGGCGGCGGTCACCCCGAGCCCCGGCAGCAGCGCCAAGGCGCGGTAGACGGTGGCGCGGACGCGAGACGGCAGCAGGTCGCGGCTCAGCGCCTGGGCCGCGTACGTGAGGGCCTCCAGGTCGTCGCCGGCGGCGTCGGAGCGCAACCGGGCCAGCAGGGCGCCCGGATCGCCGGGCAGGCCGGCGACGAACGCCGGGGTCGGGTCCTGCCAGAGGCCGGGCCGGCGGCACGGGTCCGCGCCGGGCACCGGGAAGTACGCGCCGCAGCGGGCGGACCACCGGCTCGCCGGAACGGGATCGCCGGCCGTGTACGCGCCGGTCCGCTCGTCCCAGGCCTGCGGCGGGCCGTCGTCGCGGATCCACTGAGTCCACGGCCGCCGGCGGTCCGCCGGGATCCATTCCTCGGTGATCATGCCCGTGCGCACCAGCCGCCGGTGGTCGCCGTCCGGGACGGCCTCGAGGGTGACCCGCCGCGCGGCCACGTAGCGCATGAGCCCGGGCGGCGGGGGCGTCCCCGGCGCCGACTCGGCGGCTGCCGCGGCGGCCTCCAGCACGGCGGCCGGTCCGGGAGCGGCCGGCGTGGGCGCCGGGACCCGCCGGGCGAGCAGGCCCAGCGGCAGGACGAGGGCCACGATGAGCCCGGCCCCGAGAACGGTGACCGGCCACCGGCGCGGTCGGGGGTCGGCGGGCACGGGCGGCATGGCACCACGGGCGGCTGCTCACCCGGAAGGCCACAAAGTGCTCAGCGGCGTCCGCCAGCTTTGCGTACGGCTTGAGAACGGCCTGAGGTTGCATTGAGGTGGCGGGCCGAAACACCGGGCATGACTGTCGCACACCTCATCGCCGTTCCTCCCTTCGTCGTCGCCGGCCCCGCCCCGCGGGACTTCTGGTCACGGGGCCAGGCCGCCGTCGAGTTCACCGTGGTCATCCCGTTCCACAACCCCGGGGCCTCGCTGCGGCCCACCGTCGAGCGGCTCGCCGAGACCCTGTACGCGCAGAACATCTCCTTCGAGATGATCGCGGTGTCCGGCGGCTCCAGCGACGGCTCCCAGAGCAGCCTCGCCGACCTGCCGTACGTGCGGCTCATCAGCGATCCGGACGTACGCGACAAGGGCGCGGCGCTGCAGGCCGGCGCGGCGGCGGCCCGTGGTGCCTGGGTCGGCGTCGTCGACGTCGACGGGGACGCCGAGGTGGACCCGTACGAGCTCATCGAATGCCTGCACCGCGCCCGGGAGAACGAGGCCGCCCTGGTCTGAAGCCCGCTCGCACCACACGGCCCCGGTCACGCCCAGCGTGCCGGGGCCAGGTCGCGTCCGGGCCCGGGCGCGCCCGGCGGCGGCCCGAGATCCGCCGGCGGGCTTGCCGATCTCTTGAAACCGGTCTGAGACTGGCTTGAGGATCGGCGCCGATCTGGATGGCATGACGCTCACCGTGCCGGTCCCGCCCACGATGCGGAACCTCCAGGAAGTGATCCACTCCCGGGCCATCCAGCCCACCTTCCAGCCGGTCGTGCATCTGGAGGACGGTGTCGTCAAGGCCTACGAGGCCCTCGCCCGGTTCGACAAGGAGAAGTTCCCCAGCCCGGCGGACGCCTTCGCCGCGGCCACCCGGGCGGGCATCGGCGTCGAGCTGGAGCTGCTGGCGTTGCAGCGGGCGTTCGCGCACCTGGACGAGATGCCGGCCGGCGCCTGGCTGAGCGCGAACCTGTCGGTGGAGGCGCTGCTGACCCCGCAGGTCAGCGCGACGCTGCTGGCGCACGCCTCGCGCAACATCGCCGTCGAGCTGACCGAACACGCGCAGGTGCACGACTACCCCGCCGTGGTGCGGGTCACCGAGGCCCTGCGCGCGGCCGGGATCCTCATCGCCGTCGACGACGCGGGGGCCGGGTTCGCGAGCCTGAGCCACATCCTGCAGCTGCGCCCCGACATCATCAAGCTGGACATCACGCTCACCCGCGGCATCGACGCCGATCCGGTACGGATGGCGCTCGCCCGCTCGCTGGTGGGCTTCGCCCACGACATCGGCGCCATGCTGATCGCCGAGGGCATCGAGACGGTCGAGGAGCACGAGAAGCTGCGGGCGCTGGGCGTACGGCTGGGGCAGGGGTACTTCCTCGCCCGGCCCGGTCCGCTGCCCGACCGCGCCGAGATCGAGACGCCGGCGCTGCGTACCCGCTCCTAACCCTTCGTTTCCGCGCGCCGCGACCGATAGGACTGGCGGACCACGTCCCGTCTGCGCAAGGAAATTTGGAGGTCCCGTGTCCAGGCCGCGTGCGCTCGTCGTCGAGGACTCGCCCGAGTTCATGCTGCTGTGCCGGCATCTGCTGGAGAAGGAGGGCTTCGACGTCGTCGTCGCGACCGACGGTCGTGGCGCGGTCGAGCAGGCCCAGAGCCAGCGCCCGGACATCGCCATCCTCGACCTCGGGCTGCCCGACGTCGACGGCATCGAGGTGTGCCGCCAGATCCGGCAGTTCACCGATGCGTACATCGTGATGGTCACCGGCCGCACCGACGAGGTGGACAAGGTCGTGGGCCTGTCCGTCGGCGCCGACGATTACGTGACCAAGCCGTTCTCCCCCCGCGAGCTGGCCGCGCGCATCCAGGCGATGCGCCGCCGGCCCCGCAGCGGTTCCGCGTCCGCGCAGAGCACCGCTATCCGGGAGTACGGCACCCTGCGCATCGACCCCGACGTGCGCGAGGTGACGCTGGACGGCGAGGTGCTCGAGCTCACCAAGATCGAGTTCGGCATCCTGGACCTGCTGTCCTCCGCCCCGCGCCGCACGTTCACCCGCGGGCAGCTGCTCGAGGACGTGTGGGGCGACAACTGGTACGGCGACGACCACATCATCGACGTGCACGTCGGCAACCTGCGCAAGAAGCTCGGCGAGTCCGCCTCGGCGCCCCGCTACATCCGCACGCTGCGGGGCGTGGGCTACCGCTTCGAACCCTCAGGCGCGTAAATCTAGACGCGGTGGCGGGCCGGGTGGCGGTAGCGCTGCACGAGTCCCGCCGCCGCGGCCGCGTTGCGCCGGCGCAGCCACAGCACGGCCCCGGCCATCGCCGCCGCTGCGCCGCCCCAGGGCGCGAGATCCTGGACGCCCCGACCGGTCGTCACCGGCGGCACCGACCCGACGAGGGTCCGCAGATCCCCCGCGGGCGTCTTGCCCACCGCCAGCACGCTCGTGCCGGTCGAGAGCCCTCCGCCCGAGGCCGCGCCGACCGGCAGCACCGTGGTGTCCGCCGTCGGGGCCGGCATGGGCGTGACAGCCGCGACCACCAGCACGCGCAGCGCACCGGAGGCGTCCGCTGCCACGGTCCGCTCGGCGCCGGCGCCCACGCGCAGGTTCACCGGCGATCCGCCGCGGAAGCCCAGGGCGTAGACGGCCAGCCCGTCGGTGCCGGCGGCCGGCTGCTGCCATTGCACGGTCAGCGCGTCGGCGGTTCCGCCGTACCCGGGGCCGTCGGCGAGCGCGGCGCCCGGGGAGACGACCGCGCCCAGCAGCGCGGCCGCCAGCAGCAGCGGGCCTGACCTGGGCGTACGGGTGATGGTCACGACGTCATCGTGACACGCCCGGGTTGCAGAACCGCTCCCCCCGGAACCCGGTTCGCAACCTTGCCACGGGCTTGAAGATCACCAGAGGTTGCATTGAGGTGGCCCGCCGATCGACTCGGGCATGACCGTCACGCTGCACCCCACCACCGCCCGTACCGCCGCCTCGGCCGGCGACGCCCGCACGGCGCCGCTGTTCGACGCCGCGCGCCTGTGGGGCCCGGCCGACGCCGCCGTCGAGCTGACGGTCGTGGTGCCGTTCTACAACCCGGGCGCCGCGCTGCGCCCGACGGTGCAGCGGCTGGTCGCCTGCCTGACCGCCGAGCAGGTCGCCTTCGAGGTCATCGCGGTCTCGGACGGCTCCACCGACGGCTCGGAGCGCACCCTCGCCGGCATCCCCGGCGTGCGGACCGTGATCAGCCCGGTCAACCAGGGCAAGGGCGGCGCGCTGCACCTGGGCTTCGCCGCCGCCCGCGGCTCCTGGATCGGTTTCGTCGACGCCGACGGCGACATCGACCCCGCGCACCTGGTCGACTACCTGCGGCTGGCGCGCGAGGGCGGGCACGCCGGCGTCTACGCCGACAAGCGGCACGCCGGCTCGGCCAGCGCCTCCTCCCCGTTCCGCAAGCTCGTCTCGATCTTCTACTCGACGCTGGTCACGCTGCTGTTCCTGCTGGGCATGCGCGACACCCAGACCGGCTGCAAGGTGCTGCGCCGCGACGTGCTGGCCGACCTGCTGCCCCGGCTGCGCGAGCGCCGCTTCGCCTTCGACCTCGAGTTCTTCGTCGCCGCCAAGGCGGCCGGGATCCGCGGCTTCGTCGGCGCACCGGTCCGCCTGGAGGAGCGCGTGGCCGGCTCCACGGTGACGAGCAAGGCGATCCTGCGGACGATCCGCGACACCTTCGTCATCTTCGCCCGGCTGCACCTGACCCGTCAGTACCGGCCGGCGGCCGACGTGCGGGCCGCGCACGATGAGCAGGCCGTGACCGTCCCCGCCGCGTGGACCGCTCAGGTCGCCGAGGCCGCCTGACCTCCGGGGCGTCGCCCCACCACCAGTGCCAGAGCTCCCGGCGGTGCTCCACGAGACCCGCTGCCGCCAGCACCGCCATCGACAGCAGGGAGACGGCGAGGCCGAGCCGCAGCCACCGCCACGGCGTGTAGCGCACGGTGAACGCGGCGTCCCCGGCATCGACCGCAACCGTGCCGGCCGCCGTGGCCCGGGTGCGCAGGTCGCCCGCCGACCAGCCCGGGGACCACTCCTCCGGGATCACCACCCAGCCCGGGGTGCCGGCCTCCACCCGCCAGCTCGTCGAGCTCAGCCGCTCGATCCCGCCGGCCGCCGTCGAGGGCAGGGGCAGCCGGGCCCGGCCGCCGGGCAGCACCGCCTCGGTGCCAAGCACCCTGCGGGCCGCCAGCGTGACCACCTCGTCGTAGCCGCCCGCGCGGGCGCCGACCACGCGCCCGGTGCCCTCTGCCTGGACCCGGTAGACGTCGAGGTCGGGCGTTCTCAGCACCCGCTTCAGCTCGGGCTGGGTGGCGAGCCAGGCGTACTGCTCGGTCTCGCGCTCGCGCGCCAGCACGACGTAGCGCACCCCGAGCGGGGCCACGAGCCGGCCGAACGCGCCCCCACCGCCGGCCGCCACGAGGCGTTGCACGTACGCCATCCGCCGCGACACCGAGTTGGTGCGTACCGGGCCCAGTTCCACGGCATCGCTGCTGATGACCGGGCGGCGGAAGAACGCCCCGGCGGGGGTGGCGACGGTCCGGTTGCCGGTGAAGCCGAACGGCTGGTACTCGTGCCAGGGCAGGAACAGCACGGACTCGGTGCCCGAACCCATGATCTTGTCGGCGGTGTACCAGGACTCCGGGTACTGGCTCACCTTGACGCTGCCGCCCAGCCCCCACAGCAGTGAGGAGGCGACCACGGCGTACACCCCGGCCACCGCGACCAGGGAACCGGCGGCGGGGAGCCGCGCCATGACGGGACGGGCCGATCGGCAGACGCCGTACAGCGCCTCCACCGCCACACCGATGCCGACCGCGTACGCGAGCATCGTCAGCGCGACCCACTTCTGCTGCTCGCGCATCGCGGCGAACAGCGGGAGCACGTCGAAGGCAGCGCGGTACGCGCCGCCGAGCGGGCCGTGGATGCCGGCGCCCAGCAGCACCCCCACGACGGCGAGCGCGGCCAGCGGCGCGCCGGCAACCGGGCCGCGGCGGCACAGCCGGGCCAGGCCCGCGACGGCGGCCAGCACCATCACCACCGCGGGGATGAGCCCGAGAGCCACCTGCGGGCTGCTGTCGGCCGCACCGCGCCAGAAGCCGCGCAGCGAGGCGAGGGTGGCCAGCAGGCCGCCGGGCCCGGCGTGCGGGGCGTACACCTCCAGGTCCTGCCCGCCCACCCGGACGGTGAGGATCGCGCTGAGCAGCAGGGCCACCGCGTACGAGTAGATGCAGGCGGCGGCCGCGACCACGAAGCCCAGACGGATCAGGTCACGCCGCCGGGGCCGGGGCAGCAGCGTGACGGCGAGCAGCGCCACCCCGCCCAGCCAGGCCGCGTGCGGGCCGACGGCCATGGCCAGTGCGTACCAGCCGGCGGGCCGGGCGGCGAACCAGCGGTCCCGCCGGCGGGCCCGTACGGCCGAGGCCAGCAGCCAGCTGAGCAGGGCGACGGACAGCAGGAACGCGACGTGTCCCGCCTGGATGCGCTCGACGACGAACGGGTTGCAGCAGGCGAAGAGCGCGGCCGGGTGGCGCCGGCGGCGGCCGCCCGCGGCGAGGGCGGACACGCCGGAGGCCACGATCGGGAAGTACGCGAAGACGATCAGCCAGCTGGTGGCGCCGGCGCCGACCACCGAGCGCAGCCCGTGGGTGATCAACCGGTACGGCAGCGCGTCCAGGGAGGCGGGGTCGAGGCCGTACAGGCCGGGCGTGATCGCCTGGTGCGGGCCGGACACCCAGTCGAGCAGGAGCAGGTACCCCTCGCGGGTCCACGGCGCCACGACGGCCGCGCCGACGATCACCCCCAGCAGCGCCGACTCCGCGGTCAGCCGGGCCGAGCGCGAATCGACGCCGGGCAGCCACCGGTGCCGCGGGCCGGTGCGCGCCGCGGCGGGCCGGCTCGCGGTCAGGGTCACCGGGGGCGGCGCCGCGGGGCGTGGGCCGCCTGCACCACCGCCGCCACCAGGGCCGCGAGCGGGTCGGCCGGGCCTCCCGAGCTGTCCACGACGAGCTCGCCGTGCCGGGCCGGACGCTCGGCGAGCAGGTCCCGGAAGCGCTGCTGCTGGCCGGCCTGCTCGGCGAGACTGCGTTCGGGTTTGCGGCGGTGGATCACCTCGGCGGGCGCGTCCGGCAGCACGAGCAGGTCCGGCGCGGGCACCACCCACTCGGCGACGCGCGCGGCGCGCGAGCCGGGCCAGGGCGATTCGCGCAGGTCGTAGACCCAGCGGTCGGCGATGACGACGCGGCGGCGGGCCACCGCGGGCGCGACGACGCTCAGGTAGCGCCAGAGGTACTCGCCCGCGTAGAACCAGGCCGCCGCCTGGCGCAACGCCTGGTGGTCGGCCTTTTGCGGGGAGGGTGCGCCGCCGGGTCGCGGAGCGGTCGAGCCGACCCGCAGCAGGCGGCGGGCGAGCGCCACACCGGGCAGGTTGCCGCGGGCCATGCCGAAGTAGGCGGAGGCGGTGGGCAGCCCGTACCGGCGCAGCCGCTCGTGCAGCTCGTTCGCGACCGTGGACTTGCCGGAACCGTCGGTGCCGACCAGCGCCACGACCACGCCCCGGGTGCGCAGGCCCACGGGCCCTTTCGCGCCGGCGGCCGGCAGCACCGCGCGGCGCTGCGCCCAGGTCGCCCCCACGACGCCGGGTGCGAGGCTGCGGGCGGCCAGCCGGATCCGGGCCCGCCGGGGCAGCGACGCGTCCGGCGGTTCCCCGTTCGCGACCGCGATGAGCTCCCCCGCCACCCGCGCGCCGAGCTGGACGGTGAGCCCGTACGCGAGCGCCCGGCGGTGCCCCGGGTCGGCGTCGGCCCAGGCGGCGCGGGCCTCGTCGAGGCGGTTGCGGGTGGGCAGCCGGCCGCGCAGCACGGGCCGGACGAGCAGATCCGCCACGGCCGCCGCGCCGGTGAACCGGTGCGTGGCGGGGTCGACCGTGGCGTGCGTGCCGGGCACCAGCAGCACCGGGCCGACGCACAGGTCGCCGTACGTGACGTCCACGACCGCGGGACCGGTCGGCGTCTCCACGGCCACGCTGAGGTGCCGCAGCCGGCGCCGGTCCAGCGCCTCGGCGACCCGGGCGCACGCGAACCGGCGGCTGAGCACGGCCACCGGGTCGTCGGCGGACGGCTCCCCGGCGTACCAGATGTCCAGGTCCTTCGGGCCGGTCCGGGCCGCCCAGCGCTGCTCCTCGCCGGCCTCGCCCTGCCAGGCCCACCGCTCACCGGAGGCCTCCAGCGCCTCGGTGACCGCCGCCACGATCTGGGCACGGCCGGGCGCCGCCGCGGGGATCCGCGGCGCCTGCGGTGCCGTGCCGGCCTGCCGGTAATCGGTCATTTCCCCCCGATTATGGATCTCCGACGCACACGACGAGAGAACCTTCGGAAAACCGGCCCGGCCGTCGATAGAGACGATGTGCATCCACTCCTCGGCCGCCTCGCGCGTCTCGCCGCCCGTGGCGCCGCGCCGATCGCCGCTGCCGTGGCGGTGCAGAGCGCCGGCAACCTCGCCTTCCACTCGGTGGTCGGCCGGCTGCTCGACCCCGGCGCGTACGGGGCCCTCGGCGCGGTGCTGTCGGCGATGCTCATGCTCGGCGTGCCGCTGGGCGCGCTGCAGACCGCCGCGTCCGCGCTCGTCGCCGAGCACGGGCTGACCCGCGACACGGTACGGCGCACGCTGCGCTCGGTGGCGCTGTGGTCGCTGGGCCCCGCACTCGTCGTGCTGCTCTGCGCTCCCCTGCTGCGCGACTACTTCCACCTGGCGTCGGTGACCGAGGCGGTGCAGCTGGCGCCGTACCTGCTGGTGGCGGCCGTGGTGGCGGCGGCGCGCGGCCTGCTGCTCGGTGACCGGCGGGTCGGCACGGTCGCGATGACGTACGTGGTCAGCACCGTCGCCCGCCTCACCCTCGGCCTGGCGCTCATCGTGCCGTTCGGCGTGACCGGTGCCCTGCTCGGCACGGTCGTCGCCGAGGCCGCGTCGCTGATCGTGGCAGCCGGTCCGCTGCGCCACCCGGGCGGTCCCCGGGGCAGCGCCGCGCTGCGTCTCGGCGCGGTCGCACACGCCGGCCTGGCCGTGACGGGGCTGTTCCTGTTCTCCACCGCCGACCTGCTGCTCGCCCGCCACCACCTGGGCGAGGACGCGTCCGGCGCGTACGTCGCGGCCGCGACCGTGGCCAAGACCGTGCTGGCGCTGCCGGCGGGCATCATGGCGGCGGTGTTCCCGCGCCTGCTGGCCGCCTGGCCGCGGCCCGGCCGGGGACGCGCGCTGGTCACCGGCGGCCTCGCCGTCGCCGGGCCGGCCGCGCTCGGCGCGGCCGTGATCATCGCGGTGCCGTCGCTGGTGCTGCGCGTCCTCTACGGCGACGGGTACGCCGACGCCGGCGGTCTCGTCCGCGCGTTGTCCGCGATCGCCGCCACCACCTCGCTCGTGACGCTGCTGACCAACGCGGCGCTGGCCCGCAAGGCGTGGACCATCGCGGTGCCGTGGGCCGGCGCCGTGCTGGAGGTGGCGCTGATCGAGGTGTGGCACGACTCGGCCGCCCAGATCGCCGCGTGCTCGGCCGCCGCGCTCGCCCCGACGCTGCTGCTCATGGCGGTGCTCGAGGGCCGGCTGTGGGCCCGGGCGCCGCGGACCGCGCCTCAAGTCGACGCGGCCGGTGCCGATTCTTCCCGTACCGCCGCGACCGCGGCCTGACCTGCGGAGCACACCGTGCGCATCCTCGTCCTGAACTGGCGCGACCTGGCCCACCCCGAATCCGGCGGGGCCGAGGTCTACACCGAGCAGGTGCTGCGCCGCTGGGCGGCCGCCGGGCACGAGGTCACGCTGTTCGCCGCGGCCGTCGCCGGGCGCCCCGCCGCCGAGATCGTCGACGGCTACCGCGTCGTCCGCGCCGGCAACCGCTACACCGTGTACCGCGAGGCGCGCCGCTGGTGGGACCGCTACGGCCGGGGCCGCTACGACGTGGTCGTCGACGAGACCAACACCGTGCCGTTCCACGCCCACGAATGGGTCGACGACGGCGCGCGCACGATCGCCCTGGTGCATCAGACCTGCGAGGAGATCTGGCACATCAACGCCCCGCCGCTCGCCGCGCACCTGGGCCGCTACGTCCTCGAGCCGCGCTGGCTGCGCCGCCTGGCCGGCGCGCCGATCCTCGCGGTCTCGGACTCGACCCGCGACGCGCTGGCCCGCTTCGGCGCCCGCGACGTCACCGTCGTGCCGGAGGGCTACGAGCCGCCGGCGACCCTGCCGCAGGTGGTCAAGGAGGCGACGCCCACGGCCGTGTTCTGCGGGCGGATGGTCAACTACAAGCGTCCCCGCGAGGTCGTCCACGCGGTCCAGCTCGCCCGGCGCGAGGTGCCGGGCCTGCGGCTCTGGATGATCGGCGGCGGCCCGCTGCTGGACCGGCTGCGCCGCGAGGCCCCGGAGGGCGTCGAGTTCCTCGGCCGCGTGTCCGAGGAGGTCAAGCACGACCGGATGGCGCGCGCCCACGTGCACCTGGCGACCAGCGTCCGCGAGGGCTGGGGCCTGGTGGTCACCGAGGCCGCGGCGATGGGGACCTCGACCATCGCGTACGACGTGCCCGGCCTGCGCGACTCGACCCGGGCGGCCGGCGGCGTCGTGGTGCCGCCGCGGCCCGAGGCGCTGGCCCGCCGGCTGGTGGAGCTGCTGCCGGGGCTGACCGCGGCCGCTCCGGCGCCGCTGCCGTACGGCGGAGCCCACTCCTGGGACGACGTCGCCGCCACACTGCTCGATGCGGTGCGCGAGCACGCCCGCGTACCCGGTGGGGCGTCCCCGCTCCCGCACGCCGCTTGATTCGATCGGCCGGTATCGGTCACTAAGCGGCGAAAGCCGCTCATAATGGGAAGAATGACTGGCGAGCCCGTGGTGTCGGTGATCGTTCCCGCTTACAACAGCGCGACGCTCCTGCGGGACTTCCTGGGCGCCTGCCGCGCCTCGGAGTACCGGGACTTCGAAGTCGTCATCAACGATGACCTGCGCTCCGCCGACGGCACCGAGGCGCTCGTCGAGGAGTTCCGGGCCGGCGGACTGGACGTGACGTACCTGCGGGAGAACAGGTCGATGGCGCAGGGTCGCAAGCGCGGCGCCGCCGAGGCGCGCGGTTCGATCCTGCTGCACCTCGACTCCGACATGACCGTCACTGCCGGGCTGATCGGCGAGTGCGCGGAGCTGATCACCGGCGGCTACGACGCGCTCGTGATCCCCGAGGAGGCGTTCGGCACCACGTTCTGGGCCCGATGCAAATGGCTGGAGAAGAAGATCTACGACGGTGTCGAGCAGATCGAGTCGCTGCGCTGCGTCCGCCGCGACGTGTACGACAAGCTCGGCGGTCACGACGAGCGGATGGTCTTCTCCGAGGACAAGGACTTCGACCTGCGCGTCCGCGAGGCCGGCTACCGGATCGGCCGGACGCGGGCCTTCCTCTACCACAACGAGGGCGACCTGCGGCTGGGCCGGACCATGCGCAAGAAGCTGGGCTACTCCGGCACCGCCGACCTCTTCGCCGAAGCGCACCCGGAAGCATTCCGGTGGCAGACCAACATCTTCCACCGCTTCGGGCTGTACCTGCGCAGTTCCCGGTACGTCTTCTCGCACCCGCTGCTGTACGGCGGTCTGTGGGTGATGAAACTCGGAGAGTTCGGCTCCGGTGCCGTCGGCCAGGTACGGCATCGCGCGGCATTGCGCAGGCCGGGTCGCGGCGTCCGCGGGGGTACGGCATGAGGGTCGCGCACGTGATCGCCGAGTTCTCCGCCAAGGAGGCGATGGGCCGTACGGTCACCGAGATGGCGCACCGGGTCGACGGCGAGCACCACCTCGTCACCACCCACGCGCTCGACGGTCAGGACGCGTTCGCCGGTGTGCACGAGATCGGCGGCGCGTTGGAGACGTTCCCGCTCGGCCGCTCCGACGCACTGCGGGATGCGCTCGACAAGATCCGGCCGGACGTCGTGCACCTGCACGCCGGTGCACTCGGCCCGTTCCTGGCGCTGCTGCCGGTGCTGCGGCCGTACCCGAAGCTGCTCACCGCGTACGCGTGGCCGACGCTGCCCCGGCCGGCCGCGTGGCGGCGAGCCACCGTGGCGGAGATGCGCAGCTCCAACGTGCTGCGAGCCCGGGTCCTCGTGACGACGGTGCTGCCGGTACGCCTCGCCGCCGCCGCGCTGCGCCGCGCCGGCATGACCACTGTGCTCACCCCCGATCCCCGGGTCGCCGACCGGCTGGGACGCCGGCGCGGCCTGTCGGTCGTCCGGTTCAGCTCGGGAGCGCCGGTCGACCCCCGCCGGGCCCGGTTCGACGCGGAGCGGCCGACGATCGTGTTCGCCGGCCGGGCCGAGTCGGTCCGCGGGCTCGACACGCTGCTGGCCGCGTTCCCCCGGGTCCGGGCGGCGGTGCCCGGTGCCCGGCTGCGGCTGTTGTTGATCCCACGGCCGGAGCTTCCGCGGATCCTGGCCCGGGCCGGTACGGCCGGCGAGGCCGTCGAGGTGGTCACCGAACCCGTGCCCGACCTGCTGGCGGAGCTGGCCGCCGCGCAGGTGGGAACGTGGCCGTTCAAGTTCGACTACACCACGTCGCCGCCGGCGATGGCGCTGGTCGAGGCGATGGCTGTGGGCCTGCCCGTCGTCGGGACCGACGTGGCCTGTGTCCGCGCGGTTCTCGACGACGGCGTCAACGGCCTGTCGGTACCCCCGGGCGACAGCTCCGCGCTGGCGCGCGCTCTCATCACGCTGCTGCACGATCGGCAGACGTGGGAGCGGTACGCCGAGGCGGGGCTGGAGTCGGCGACCCGGCACATGGGGTGGGAGCGGGTCGCCGAGACGACCGCCGAGGCGTACGCGTCCGTGCTGCACCCCTAGCGCTCAGCGGCAGGAGGCCGAGCCCGCGTCCTGGACCGGGTTCCCGGGCGCCACCTGGTGGAACCTCCAGCTCCACGAATCCGGCTTGAGCTCCAGCTCGAGCACACCGTGGTGGTCGTAGTCGACGAACTCGCTGGCGGGCATGCCGGCACGGACGGTCGGATCGCCCTTCTCATCGCGCGCGTCGTCGACGGCTGCCGGCCGGTAGTGCGCCTGTCCCCCGGTCCCCACGACGTACTGACGCACGCCAAGGGGGTCCGGCTTGCCTTCCGGGTTCAGTGGAGGGAACCGCTCGTAGTCGGCCTCGTGCCCCGAGAGCACCACCTCCACCTCGTGGTCGTAGAGCGTGCGGAACAGGTCGGCGGTGCGTGCGTCCGGGCCCGCGATGCCGGTGGACCAGCGCGGGTGGTGCCAGGCCGCGATGACGCACCTGCGGTCGTTCGCCTTGAGGTCACCGGCGAGCCAGGTCTGCTGCGGTGAGCCGTTCCCGCAACCACCGGCCACTGCGGAACAGTTGGAGTTGAGGACCACGAGATGCCAGCGTCCGATGTCCTGCGACCAGTAGCCCTTCCTGTCCCGGACCCGGTCGCCGAAGTACGCGGTGAACGAGTTCGCGTCCTGCACCTTGTACTCCTGGTTGCCGTAGACCGGCACGGTACGGCTCAGCAGCCGGCCGAAGCTGGGCCCGTACACGGTCCGGTACGCCTCGGTGGCCGGCAATTCGTACTGGAAGTCTCCGAGCCCGAGGAACACCGCCGGGTCGAGCGCCACCGCCAGGTCGGACACCTGTTTGTGCCGGCAGTGGTCGTGCACACCCGAGGCGAAGTCCGGATCGTCCGGATCGCAGGCCATGTCGCCGACCGCGGCCACCCGGATCGTCTCCGGGCCGGTCGAGCAACGGCTGAGCAGCCAGACAGCGACGAGGAGCAGCACCACGAGCAGCGCGACGGCGGTGCGCAGGCGGCGACGGTCCGCTTTGAGCTTGATCATGAACGGCGCCTCCAGCGGCGAGGCCGGCGACGGTGGCGCATCGTCCAGACGCCCGGACGGCCCTCGGGGAGCCGGACCACGTACATGAAGAGCAGGGACGCAGCGACCGCCACGGGCAGCAGGTACATCGCCAGCCGGGGGATCCGCGCGGGCGTGTACCGCACAGTGACCGTGCCGCCCTCGGGCAGCAGCCAGCCACCCATCCAGCCCTGCAACGTCTGCTTGCGGGCACCCGGAGCGCCGGTGAGCAACCAGCCCGGCGCGGCGTTCTCGGCCAGCGCGACCGCGGTCGGCCCGGACGCGGTGACCGTCCCGGCGAACTGGGTCGGGTTGTCCTGGTAGAAGTCCACCGAGGACGTGCCGGTGGGCGCTTCCTGGCGTACGAGCACGACGGTCGACGGGTTGACCGGGCGCAACCGCACGCCGCGGTACTCCACCTGGGACTGCTGCATTCCGTTGAGGTCGCGCAAGCCGTACAGGTAGACGCGGGTCTCGACGGCGTTCGGATCTGGTGCGACGAACGTCTCGTACGAGGTCCAGCCCTTCCACACGGCCACACCCGGCAGAGTGCGGCACAGGTCGGGGCCGCGCAGGTAGAGGCAGAACTTCGGGTTGCGCAGCGCGACGCTGCGCGCCTCCATGGAGTACTCGTACAGCGAGGCGGCTCCCATGTCGTTCGCGACCGAGCCGATGCAGGCCAGATGCCGCACGGCCTTGAGCGTGTACGTGGTTTCGCCGTCCGCGCCGATCTGCGACTCGGCGGCCAGTCCGGCCTGCTCCGCGCTCTCGTCGTCGTAGCGGAAGCAGTCCTCCAGCGGCTCGAACGGCGCGAGGACGGAGCCGGACACGGCGCCGTCGACACGCAACTCGTGCTTGCCGGCGGCCAGCGGGAGGCTGACCTCGGGGACCGCGGGTGGGAACACCGTCCGCGTCGCCACCGCCTGGAGCGCGTCGATCCGCAGGCCGCGGTACTCGCTGACGGTCCGGGGCTTCAGCCGCTCCCCGACGTCCGCATGCAGGATCACCTGCAGCTCGTGCGAGAGACTGTCCATCGTCACCACGCGCTCGTACGAGGTCCAGCCGTCGTCGAGCACCGGCCGGGCCGCCAGCTCGCAGCCGGAGGAGCCCGACTGCCACAGGCAGATCTGCGGCCGGTTACCGGTGACATGACGGTACTGCAGCCGCACACGGTAGAAGGTGCCGGGCTCCGCGGCACGAACGACCACCTTGGTACAGGCGGCGTGGTCGGCGGCGCTCAGCCGGACGGTTCTGCCCTGGGGCGAGTCGGTCAGGGTCGAGGTGAGCCCCAGCTCGCGCCACGGGCGCGGCTCGTAGTTGTTGCAGTCGAACACCGGTGAGTAACCCGTGGTGTCGGCGGGCTTCCGAGCGGCGGCCAGCAGCGTCAGCTTGGTCGCGGAGCCGACCGCCACGGTCGCGGGGGCACCGCCGTCGAGAGACACCGTACGGTCGCCGACCCGGACGGCGACGATCCTGCGCCCGGACGGCAGCGGAACGGACAGGGCGGGCCGCCGGGACACCGGCTTGCCGTCCACCCGGACCACGGTCGGGTCTTCGAGGATCAGCCGGTTGGTGCGGGCGTCGATCCGGGGCACGAGCACGGCGGCGGCCCGGGCCCGCTGCGCGAGCGTGTACGTGCCGGCGGCCACGTCGACGGTCGTGGTGGGTGACCCGGAGTCGACCGCGGGCACCGGCCAGTGCACCACGTCCGGTGTCACCACCGCCGTGTCGTCCACCTGCGGGTTGAGCGACGCCGGTGTGGTGTCCGTCCGGGCGGCGATGGCCGTACGGGAGTCGACCGTGCCCAGCACCGCGGCGCCCGCCTCGGCCCGGGCCGGCGCGTCCAGCACCCGGTCGTACGTCCGCATCGTCGGGCTGGTCCCCCCGTTGAACTGCCACAGCTGCAGCGTCCCGTCGGAGACCAGCTCCGCGCCGGGCACTTTCGCCATGGCCGCCGCCAGGACCCGGTCGTCGGCGAAGTAGCGGTTCGGCAGCCCCCGGACGAGGTCGTGGCGCACGATCACCCGGCTGGCGCCGATGGCGTCGAGAAGCTTCGGCACCGCGGTCAGGTCCCCGGCGAGCAAGGCGGTCTCGATGCCGTGCACGTTGGCGCTGAACCCGGGCACGTCACCGAAGTAGCCACCCGGTTTGGGCGCCACCACCGGGTGCTGGATCAGCAGGTTCGCGATGCTGTCGGCGCCGAAGAACCCCCACGTCGTGGGCATCTGGTAGTAGTCGTCCAGCGGCAGCACGAGAACCTTGCCCGGCCGGGGATCGGCGTCGATCTTCTCGGCCAGGTCCCACCAGTCCTGCGGCACCCGCACGTGGGCTGAGGGCTGGGTGGGCCGCTCGTCCGGCATCACCGCGCCGGTGTAGAGCGGGTACGGATACGCCAGCACGAGCAGCAGGGGCAGGACGGAGCCCGCGTACGCGAACCGGCGTGGCCAGCCCGGCAGTCGCAGGCGCGGCGCACGGCGCAACCGTCCCAGCGCGCCTTCGACACCGACCGCGAGCAGGATGCCGAAGAACGAGACCAGCAGTTGGCCCAGCTTGCTCATCGGCTCGCGGAACAGCCAGAAGCCGGGCGCGTGCAGATACAGGAACAGGTTGATCTGGTTGAGCGGCGGGCGCAGGCCCTTCGCCAGGAAAACGAATACGAGGACCAGTGCCAGCAGGCAGAGGGCCAGCCGGCGCAGCCGCCGAGGAGCCAGCAGCGGGGCCAGAAAGACCAGTGCAGGCAGCAGGTAGCGCACCCACACCCACCACGGACGGTCCAGGTCGGCGGCGAACGGCAGGTACTGCGGACGGAACCACGCCCAGTTGGCGACCATGGTGAGGATGTTCGGCGGGGTGTTGTTGATCTGTGACCACGACCAGTTCGTCGGGTCGGTGAACGCGGCGTTGGCCGCCGCGCCGCCGCCACCGATGTAGCCCTGAGCGAGCGGGATCAGCCAGAAGGCGTTCAATGCGATCGCCCACGGCGCGGCCAGCACGAACCACTTCAGCAGACGTACGGCCCCGCGACGCCCGAGCACGAGCCAGGCCAGCACCGGCGTGCCTACCACAGCCCAGGCATACGCGACGACCAGCATCGGCGGGTTGAACGCGAGAAAGGAGGTGGGGATGAGCGCGAACCCGGCGATCGGCGTGGGCACCCGCCGGCCCTGCGCGACCCTCATCGCGATGCCGGTGATCAGGGCCACCGAGCCCACGGAGATGATATTGAGCGGGTTCGGCAGCCGGGTCAGGAAGAAGCCGTTGAGCACGCCGAACGCACCAGCGGCCACGATCGCGGCCTCGCTACGGACGAACGCACCGGCCAGGTATGCGATGCCGAAACCGACCAGCCCGTAGATACAGGTGTAGAAGAACCACTGCGCGGAGTACTCCGTGAGCCCTACCTGCTTGCAGAGCCAGATGACGACGAATTCGAAGCCCCGTGCCATCGTGTAACCGGCGGATCCCGCGCCGGTGGTCTGGTGGTTCCAGGCCCAGGTCGCCTCGGGTGCCCAGCCGCGCCGGATGTACGGGCCCATGTCCCCGCTGGCGATGAACGTGCCGGTGCGGAACCACCGGCTGACGATCAGCGACGAGATCATGAGGACGATCGCGTACGGGCGTGCGGCGAGCCAGGCGGCCCGACTGAACACACGCCGCACGCTACCGTCCCCTCCGCTCGGGCCTTTCCCGGCTGATCGGCCGCCGCGACGCCGCTCTGAGGAGTTGCCCGGGACCGGCCGCCCCGCCGGGACCGGAGTCTCGGCGGGGCGGCCGTGGTCCGCAGGTGGTCAGGACGCTGTCACGCTAGCCATCCAGCCCGGCTGGGCGTCAACCTGCCGGTAGGCGACGACCCGGTACACGGCGCCGGGCGCGCCGGCCGGGTCAGCCCACTGCTCGGTAGCAGTGCCGGCCACCAGACCCATCCGGTCGACCAGGTGCACGTCTCCGGCCTTCGCATTGTCGACGAGCACGAACACCTTGGCGTACGCCGCGTTGGCCGGCGCGGTGCTGGTGTAGCTGCTGGTGGTCCAGTTGCCCGGGGTGTCGACGGAGCTGTAGTTGAAGGTCGACAGGCGGCTGATCCGAGTCTTGGCAGCGTCGTAGTACTCGATGCCGGTCCGGGCCCGTTGCGCAAGGCCGGCCAGCGCCTGGTACGACGCCACCGTGGTGTAGGTCTGACCGGGAGCCACCGGCAGCAGTCGCCCGGCGGCGTTGACCGACCCGGCCGCGACTGCGGTCAGCGAAAGTGAGCCGGCGCCGAGCACGCCGCCACCGGTGTACTGGGCGACTCGGGTGTTGGCGACAGGAGCCCATCCGGAAGCGTCGGTGTCGACGGTGGCGTCGGCATCGGCCACCAGATTGCCCGGGACGGCGGCGCTGCCCACTGGGAGGTCGGCGGCGAGCACGTTGTCGCGGTAGACGTGGTAACCGGCGATGGGTGCGGGTGCGACAGCGTACGACTCGGCCCAGGTCAGCAGCGGTCCGTTGGCCGTGAGTCCGGCCGGGGCGAGGGCTGCCGCGGACGCGTCTCGCACGGGGACGCCGATGACGCCGCTTACCGTGTTGGTCTCGCCCACGGGTCCGGTCAGCACGGTGTTCTTGACCGTGCTGCCGGCGTTGCGCGCGCCGAGGTGGATGCCGTACCAGGTGGTCGGGTGGCCCTGGTCGTCGGCGATGCTGTTGCCGTACACCTTGTCGCCGGTGCCGATGGAGACACCGACGCCGCTGGTCTCGAACGTGCCGCCGCCGGTCGACATCTGGGTCGAGCCGCCCGATCCGGCGTTCTGGATCGTGTTGCCGGTGACCGTGTCGGCCTGGTTCTTGACCCGGTCCATCAGCCCTGCGATGACGATGCCCGACTCGGCCGGGCGAACGATGACGTTGTCGCTGATGACGTTGCCGCCACCAGCGCGCACGACGTGGTCTGCCGGATCGGTGCTCGCGGTATCCCAGGTACCGAGAGTGCCGTAGGTGCCGTCGGCGTCGGCGTAGTCGTCGTACGTCACGGTGATGCCGGCGTAGAAGGAGTCGGTGATGCGGTTGCCGCGCACCACTGAGTTCCGGGGATTGGTGATGTCCTTGTTCGTCCCCGTGTGGCTGTACTTGCCGTTGGACTGAAGGATGATGTGCCCGCCGACCAGCACGTTGCCGGTGATCGTCGCCTCCGGCACGCCCTCGAGGTACATGTCGCCGTACTCGGGGTACCGGGCGTCGCGGGCCGCGCCGACGGCCCGATCGGTGTAGACCGCGTTGTTACGGATGGTGGTCCGGATGGCGTTGGTGAAATCCAGGGCGTTACCGCGAATGGTCTTGTCGAACTGGTTGTCCTCGATCACCGCACCGTCGTGGCGGAAGCCGCCACCGATATTGTCCTCGTCGCCCGATTCAGCGCCGCCCCAGTTATCGAACCGGTTGTCGATGATGTGTACGTCCTTGGCACCGAGGATCCACAGCTTGAAGTACTCCAGGTTGGTGAAGCGCACCTGCCGCACGGTCCAGCGGTCGCCCACGTTCACGCCACCACCGACGGTGGAGGGTGCGCCCGTGCCAGCCCGGAAGTCGCAGGCCTCGCCCGGGCGCCCCGGCATGTCGGCCGGAACGGGTTGACCGGCACCCTCGCGGCAGTTGCCGTTGACGGTCAGGTCGGATACGAGGTTCGTGCTGCCCGGCGAGAGCGTCACCTTGTCATCCCAGCGGACCAGGAAGCCGTAGTTGAAGTTCGCCCAGTTCGCGGTGATCATGGTGAGACTCGTCGCGGTGAGGCCACTGCCGCGCAGGTTGACGTTCGGCGGCAGCCGCAGCGTCGAGCCCAGGGAGTAGGTGCCCGGGCCCAGGAACACGGTGGCCGGCTGGGGCGGCGTCACCACGGCGCCGTTGGCGTCCACCACCGCCGGCACGGCCTTGACGGCGGCCGCCGCCACGGCGGTCTTCAGAGCAGGTGAGCTGTCGCCGGTGGCCGGGGGCGGCGCGGGTACGCACAGCGGGTCCACCGCGCACTCTCCGGCGGTCATCGCCGCCGGGCTCACCGTAGCGGCCAGCGAGTAACCTCCGGGACCCGGGTCGTCGTCGGCGAAGGCGGGGGTGGACGTCAGAGTCGGCGCGGCCACAACAGGCAGAAGCGCCGCGGCCAGCATACGAACAGTGATCCCGCGACGCGGGCGCGGATGGTGGGGATTAGCCATGGACCTGCCATCGGCACCGTCGCTCAAGACGACCTCAGGACGAGATCAAGAAGAGCTCCGGCGAACCTCGGGCTCCTCGTCCGCCACCGCTGGGCGACGCAACGCCAGAAGTCCCAGCGGCACCGCAACGGCGCTCAGCGCGAGCGCCACGAGCACGGCGTAGTACACGAGATCCACATGGCCCAGAGCGTGCGCCGGGCCGCAGGCGGCGAAGATGGCGACGGCCAACGCGAGCGGCGGGCGCCAGGCCCGGTCCGCGATCTCGGCGAGCCCGGGTGGCCGCCGGTGCCGCGACTTCGGCCGCTTCGGCGGGTCCGCGACGACCACGAGGGGGGCGGGTCGCGGGGTCGGGTCACTGGGCGTGACGGCCGGAACGGGCGTGATGTCGACCGCCATGCCGTCCTCCCTTCGCCGTTCCCGGTCCTATACCGCTGATCGGCTCCGCGAGCGCGGAAATGAGCCCGGCGGAGCGCGAAGGTCAAGGGCAGCTCAGGCGTCGGGCAAGGTTGGCTCCATGACGTTCCGTAACGGCTCGCGGTGGCGCAATCTCTTCTCATGCGAACCTTCTCCACGCCGACCCGCCTCGCCGTCGCCCTCGTCGTGCTGGCGCTGGGCCTCTGGGGCGCCCTCTTCGTCACGCGGCCCGCCGCTGCCGGGGCCGCCACCAAGACGGGCGCGGACAAGCTGGCGCTCACCTGGATCGACGGTGGCCGGCAGCTGCAGGTGGACGGGTACGCGTACCGCCCGAAGGCCGTCGTGAACGTGCGGCTCGGCGACAGCCCGCTGCAGCAGGCCCGCAGCGACGAGAGCGGCCGGGTGCAGGTGACCGTGCCGCAGGAGCTCGTCGCCGCCGGGCAGTCCGGTGCCAGCATCATCGTCACCGGCCGTTCGGTCTCCGGCGCCTCCCGGGTGCTGATCTCCGCGGTGCCGCCGCGCGCCGCCGCCCGCGGCCCGGTGGACGCCCTGCCCTGGTCGATCGCCGCGCTCGCGGTGGCCGTCCTCGCCCTCGGCGCCCTGCACCGGGTGCGGTCCCGCCGGACGCCGGCCCCGGTCGCGGCTCCGGCCGGGTACCTCAGCCGGCACCGCGCGGCCTGAAACCGATTCGCTCCCGAACGCTTCCCGCGTAGCCCCCAGATGTCCCGAGCATGGTGAGCGGACCTACCCCCGGGTCCCGTCCTGCGAAGGGTCAGCGCATGGGATTTGCGGCACGCACGCTGGTCGAGGCGTACCCCGGCCCGGCTGCGATCGTGGACCGGGACGGCTGCGTCCTGGTCGCCAACGGCCGGTGGTCCGGCGCCGGGCGCCCGCCCGAGGGCACCGCTCTGGGTGCCGCGCCCGGCCCGTGCCCGGGACACGCGCAGCTCGCCGAGGTCGTCCGCGACATGACGCCGGCGGCCGGACCCGCCGTCCTGGCTTGCCAGTGCGACGGGGCTGCGAGCGCCGTACGGGTCACGCACCTGGAGAGCGACTGCGGCGCACCCCGGCGGCTGGTCACCGTGACGGCCGCCGAGCCCGGCCCGGACGCCGCCGGCCACGCCAAGTCGCAGTTCCTCGCGCTGCTGGGCCACGAGATCCGTACGCCGGTCACCACGGTGGTCGCCACAGTGGATCTGCTGCGGGCGCAGCCATTGCCCCAGGACGTCCGCGAGGTCGTCGACAGCGTCCACCGCTCGGTGCACGCGCTCAAGGCGCTCACCGACGACCTGCTGGACCTGGCTCGCCTGGAGACCGGCAACCTGACCGTGGACCACGAGCCCGTACCGCTGCGCGCGGTGCTGGAGGGCATCGTCGAGCCACTGCAGCAGCAGGCCCGCCGCAAGGGGATCCTGCTGCTGGCCGCGCCCGCCCCCGACCTGCCCGCCGCCGTGCTCGGCGACGCGGGACGGCTGCGGCAGGTGCTGACCGGGGTGGTCGGCAACGCGGTGAAGTTCACCGAGGCCGGCGAGGTCATCGTGACGGCGGCCCGCGACGGCGACGACGCGTACGTGATCACCGTGTCGGACACCGGCCCGGGCATCTCCGGGCCGGACCGGGAGCGGATCTTCGCGCCGTTCGTGCAGGCCGACTCCTCGGCGGCGCGCCGGCACGAGGGCGCGGGCCTGGGCCTGGCGCTGGCCGCGCGGCTGGTCGCGGCGCTGGGTGGTCGCATCGACGTGCACTCCGAGCCGGGGCAGGGTTCGCAATTCGCGATCCGGCTCCCGCTGGAGGCGGCGCCGCAGCAGCCGGAGGTGACCGCGCCGCTGCCGCTGACCCGTCGCCGGGTCGCCGTCGTCGCGCCGTCGCCGCGGTCCCTGCTCGCCCTGTCCTGGCTGCTGACCAGCGCCGGGGCGGAGCCCGTCGAGGCGCGCCTGGAGGACGTCGTCCGGCACGTCCCGCAGGCCGACACCGTGCTGTGGTGCGACGACTCGCACGACCCCGAGGCGGTACGCCGCGCCGACGCGGTCATCGAGGCGCTCGGGCCCACCGGCCGCGCCCTGATGATCAGCACCACCGACCCGCGGACCGGCATCGTCCGCAAGCCCGGCGTGCTGACCGCTCCCCTCGTGCTCTCGCGGCTGGTCGCCGCGCTGAACCTCGAGCGCACCGGCGTGCGCGGCGCCCCGATCACCGTGCCGGCGCTGGGCGGCGGCCGGGTGCTGCTCGCCGAGGACAACGACGTCAACCGGACCGTCTTCCGCCGCATGATCCAGCTGCTCGGCGTCGAGTGCGACACGGTCGCCGACGGGGCCGCGGCGGCCGCGGCGGTGCTCGGCGACACGCCGTACGACGTGGTGCTGATGGACCTGCAGATGCCGGGCACCGACGGGCTGGAGGCCACCCGGCGCATCCGCGCGGGCGGGTCGGGCACGCCGATCCTGGCGCTGACCGCCACGGCGCTGCACGGCGACCGCGAGCGCTGCCTGGCCGCCGGGATGAACGGGCACCTCAGCAAGCCGATCACCCTGCCGGAGCTGCGGGCGGCGCTGGAGCCGTACCTGTCGGAGGAGGAGCCGGAGGAGCCCGGCGAGCCCGGCCCGGAGCCGGTGGCCGACGGGCCGGACCTGAGCAAGTTGCGCGATCTGGAGGCTCAGCTCGAGGACCGGGCGCTGGTGGTGACCACGGTCAACACGTTCCTGTCCCAGCTGGACGGGCGGCGTACGGCCCTCGCCGAGGCGCTGCGCAAGCAGGACCACGACGCGTTGCGGGCGACCGCGCACACGCTCAAGTCGTCGAGCGCGCTGCTCGGTGCCGACCCGCTCGCCGAGGCGTGCGCGCAGGTGGAGCGCAGCGCGACGGCCGAGACCAGCGAGCAGGAACTCAGTGCACTGGTGGCCGGCGTGGAGAACGCGGTGGCCGGTGCGGTCAAGGTCATGGCCGGCTACCTGGCCTCGGACGAGAGGGGCGACGGTGCCGGAACACGCTGACGCAGCCCTGCGCGCCGAACTGGAACGCGAACGGCAGCGCACCGCCGAGCTCGAACGGCAGGTCCGCGACCTGAGCCGCTCGGTGGCGGAGCTCGAGGCCTTCTCCCGCGAGATCAGCCACGACCTCAAGGCGCCGCTCACCGGCATCGGCGGGTACGCGCAGCTGCTGACCCACATGGACTTCGGCTTCGTGCCGCCGCAGGACTACGACGACTTCCTGGCGGAGATCAACCGTGGCATCGACCGGATGCGCCGGCTCATCGACGACGTGCTGGCGTACTCGACCGCGCGCGGCGCCCGTCTGCACCTGGCGACGATCGACCTGTCGGCCCTCGTCGACGACGTGGTGGCCGACCGGGTGGTCGACCTGTCCCGGCCCGGCGCCCCGAAGCGCCCGCCGCCCCGGATCACCTGGGACGACCTCCCCGCGGTCCGCGGCGACCACGGGATGCTGCGGCGGCTGCTGGAGAACCTGCTGGGCAACGCGCTCAAGTACGTACGCCCGGGCGAGACCGCCCGCGTGCACGTCTCGGCTCGGCCCGACGAGAACGGCATGGTCCGCATCGAGGTCACCGACGAGGGCGTCGGCATCCCCGAGGGCCAGCACGAGGCCGTCTTCGCCGAGCTGCACCGGGCGCACCCGGACGCGTACCCGGGAACCGGCCTCGGCCTCACGATCTGCCGCCGCATCGTGCAGCGGCTCGGCGGCGCCATCGGCGCCGACCCGACGTTCCGCGGTGGCGCGCGGATCTGGTTCACCCTGCCGGCCGCCGAGACGGTGGCCGGCCCGGTCCCGGTCGTCGCCGACCTGGCCGGTTGACGGACGGCGGCCCTCCCCCGGCCGTCGATCTTTACCCCAACCAGAGCAGGGCTTGAGACGGGCTTGAGGTTCCCCGCCGATCCGAGAAGCCGAACTGTTCGAACCGAGATGAGGCCACATGGACGTGAGGCGACTGCTCACTGCGGTGGGCGCCGGTCTGCTGGGAGTGGCGGTGACCGCCGTCGGGACACCGACCATGGCGAGTGCTGCCCCGGCTGCCCCCAAGAGCTTTACGGTCGCCCGCGCCGCGGACGACGTGCACAAGATCAACGTGACGTGGAAGGCCGTTCCCGACGCCGACCACTACGTCGTGGACAGCATCGCCGGTGACGTCGAGACGATCATCAACGTGCCGGCCTCGACGACGAGCTACACCATCGACGCGCCGGACAACTGCACGTCGTACAAGATCCGGGTGGGCGCCTCCGACGCCGCCGGGGCCACGACGAGCACCGGATTCTGGACGCTCAAGTCGCTGACGCCCGGCACCATCATGGGCATGGCGCCCAAGCGGGAGGACGACGGCACGGTCGCCGTCGCGTCCTGGCGTGTGCCGTCCTGGACCGGCTACACGCCGCTGACCGGCTACCGGGCCGTCTTCACCCGGCTGTCCGACGGCGTCGTGCTATCCGACACGACGTCCATGGACACGTCGTTCCGTTTCGAGGGCATCGACCCGGCTCGCGCCTACACCCTGGCCGTCACCACGGTGAACGAGTTCGGCGCCTGCTCGACCGCCAAGTCGCTGATCGACCGCTTCCGCCCGGCCGACCCGACGAACCTGGTCGTGCAGCGCCGCGCCGACGCGCCGGGCACCGTCGAGGTCGTCTGGAAGGCGGCGACGACCGGTCCCGCCGCCACGTACTACCTGATCAACTATGGCGAGACCAAGATCACCAAGTCGCTGCGGGTCGACGCCACCACCGCCGCCACGCTCGCGCTCGACGTCGCCAAGAGCTGGATCGTCGAGGTCAAGGCGTACAACGACAACGGCGGCAGCGGCGCGGTGGCCGGTTCCGTGCCGGTCTTCGAGGCCACGACGGCCTCCACGCCGGTCGCCGAGCCCACCGAGGCCCCGACCGCGCCGGCCCCCACCGCCACCCCGGAGCCGGGCGTCACGACCGCTCCCGCGGAGAACCCCGGCACGCCGGCCGAGCAGCCGACGGACTCGACCACGACCACCACCACGGTGGCGAGCGGCTCCGACCAGACCCCGCCGACGATCACCACCACGCTGTCGCAGACGCCCTACAACGGCTGGTTCCGTACGCCGGTGACCATCCACTTCACCTGCAAGGACGACAGCGGCTCGATCGCGAGCTGCCCCGCCGACCTGCCGGCCACCACCGACGGCATCGGCCAGCGGTTCTCCGGCACCGCCGTGGACGCCGCGGGCAACACCGCCACGATCACCCGGACGCTCAACATCGACAAGACGGCGCCGGCCATCTCGGCCACCGTCCGCGGCACCAAGAACGCCGCCGGCTGGTACACCAGCGCACCGGTGGTCACCTACACCTGCTCCGACGTGGTGTCGGGCATCTCCACCCTGCTGAACTGCCCGGCCGACACCCCGGTCACCGTCGACGGCGTCAACCAGACCGTCATCGGTACGGCGACCGACAAGGCCGGCAACAGCGCGAACGCCACGGTCGTGCTGAACCTCGACCAGGTCGCGCCGGTCATCACCGCGACCGTCGTGGGTGACGCAAACGCCGACGGCTGGTACACCACCCCGCCGACCGTCCGCTTCAGCTGCTCCGACGCGGTCTCCGGCATCGCCACCTGCCCGGCCGACCGGAAGATCACCACCGACGGCATCGGTCAGAAGATCACCGGTACGGCGGTCGACAAGGCCGGCAACAGCGCGAGCACCTCCGTCACGCTGAACGTCGACCAGGTGGCCCCCGAGATCACCGCCACGGTCCTGGGCGACGCGAACGCGGACGGCTGGTACCGCACCGCCCCCACGGTCCACTTCACCTGCACCGACGGGGGCTCGGGCGTCAAGGCCTGCCCGGCCGACGTCAAGGTCGACGGCGAGGGCGCGAACCTGCCGGTCACCGGCACCGCGACCGACAAGGCGGGCAACACCGCCACCACGTCGCTCACGGTGAACGTGGACCGCAGCGCGCCGCTGATCAGCGCGGTCGTCGTGGGCGAGGCGAACGGCGACGGCTGGTTCCGTACCGCGCCGACCGTGCACTTCACCTGCATCGAGGCCGGCTCGGGCCTGGCCGCCTGCCCCGCGGACACCGAGGTGACCACGGACGGCGCCGGGCAGACCGTCATCGGCACCGTGACCGACAACGCCGGCAACACCGCGACCGCCTCGGTGGTCGTGAGCGTCGACCGCACCGCGCCGGTCATCACCGCCACCGTCGTGGGCGAGGCGAACACCGACGGCTGGTACCGCGGCGCCCCCACCGTCCACTTCACCTGCACCGACGAGGGCTCCGGCATCGCCGACTGCCCCGCCGACGCCACGGTGACCGACGGCACGGCCAAGATCGTCATGGGTACGGCCGCCGACAAGGCCGGCAACACCGCCACCACCTCGGTCACGGTGAACGTCGACCAGGCCGCCCCGGCGATCACCGCGACCCTGGTGGACGCGCCGAACGCCGACGGCTGGTTCAACAGCGCGCCGACCGTGCACTTCACCTGCACCGACGAGGGCTCCGGCATCGCCGACTGCCCCGCCGACGTCACGGTCACCACGAACGGCGCCGCCCAGGCCGTCAGCGGTACGGCCACCGACAAGGCCGGCAACACCGCCACCGCGTCGGTGACGGTCAACGTCGACCTCGTCTCGCCGGAGCTCACCGCCACCGTCGACGGTGTGAAGAACGCCGCGGGCTGGTACCGCAGCGCTCCGACCGTGCGCTACACCTGCACCGACACCGGCTCCGCCGTGGCGAGCTGCCCCGCGGCAGCCACGGTCGCCGACGAGGGCGCCGGGATCAGCGTGCCGGGCACGGCCAGCGACAAGGCCGGCAACACCACCACCGCCACGACGACGGTGAACGTCGACAAGACGGCCCCGGTCGTCACCGTGCTGGGCGCCACGAACGGTGCCAAGTACGGCGCGGACGAGGTTCCCACGGTCTCCTGCCGCACCACCGACGCGCTGTCCGGCGTCGCGACGGAGGCCAAGCTGACCGACACCACCACCGACGACGGTGTGCACACGGTGGTCTGCGCGGGCGCCGTCGACAAGGCCGGCAACACGGCGGCTCAGGTGAACCTCACGTACACCGTCGAGGCGACCGGGAACTGGCTGCAGATCCTGACCCGCCAGTACCTGGGCGGCAAGGCGAGCGCGGCGACGCTGAGGGACTTCGACAACGCGATCGCCAAGCGCAACTGGGGCCAGTACATCTCCAAGGTGGTCGTGCACTCGCTCGGCCGTAACGCGGCGCTGAACTCGAGGGAGGCGGCGACGCTCATCTGGTACGCGATGACCATCAACTGGCGGGGCTGATTCCCCCCGATCGGCCCGGGGCCGGGACTCGTTCACGAGTCCCGGCCCCTCGCGTTTCAGGCCACGAAGCGGTTCCGCCCGCGGCGGCCGGTCAGGTAGCCGAGCAGACCGGCCGCGAGCAGGAAGACGCCCACGAGGGTGAAACCGGGACCGGTGACGGGCAGCCCGCCCGTCGCCCCGGAGCCGCCCGCTCCGGCGCTCGGCGCGGGGCCGGGGGCCCCTGCACCGCCGGCGGAAGCCGTAGGAGCCGGCGATGCGGTGGCGGAGGGCGGCGGCCCGGCCAGGATTCGCACCTGGACGTGGTTGCCGTTGGCGCGGATGTCGGCCGTGGGCAGATCCCGCGGCTCCAGCGCCAGCTCACCGCCGGCGCCGGCCACGACCGGGGCGCCCGGCGCGGCGAAGAAGCCGGCCACCTCGCGCAGGCCGCCGCGCGCGTCGGCCCACGCCCGGCTCTGCCATCGGAAGGCCAGCACCGTGGTGGCGCCGGGCTGCGCCTGAGGGGACACGGCGACCATCGGCGCCGTGACGGCGAGTGTCCGGTACGGCCCGAGCACCGCGTCGAACGAGCACCACGCCATCTCGCCCGCGCCGCCGCGGGTGTACCAGCAGTTGCGGTAACGGCGGGCGAACTCGAGGCCCGCACCGGCCTGCACCTGCGCCACCAGGCCCCGCACCGGGCTGGAGTCGGCGCTCTGCACGCCGAGCGGCGCGGGCACGACCTCGCCCGGGGCGACCGCGTAGTCCTTCTTGATCGGCCACATGTCGTCCTGGATCTCGGTGACGGCCTCGATCTTCGCGGGGTCGGGCGGCGCGGCCAGGGCAGGCGCGGGCACGCTCAGTAGGCCCGCCATGACCAGCGCGACGACGGCAACTTTCACAGCACTCCCCCGGAAAACGGTCAAAGTGCGCAGATCGTACGTCAAGCGGTCCGGGCACCCCCGACCCGGCACGCAGGACCGGCGGTGCCGTATGACCGGACAGACGAGCGCGCGACGATGCCGGGGAGCACGATCTGACAGCTTTCACACATACGCTCGCGATGCTGCCTGACGGAGGAATCTCGCGTCAGGAAGGCGAAAGCCATGGCATACAAGCGCAGACCCCGGCACGCCGTCGTCGTGATGGCCGCCGTGATGCTCGCCGGCTCGGCGTGCTCGAGCGCGGCGTCCACCACCGACAGCCCGCGGGTCGCCACCTTGGCAAGCACGGGTAGCACCCCGTCCGCATCGGCGTCCGCCGCGTCCCGGCCCCGGGAACGGCTCGACACCACGGCCGAAGAGTTCGAGGCGATGCTGAAGCCGTACGACAACTGCCTGAAGGAACACGGGGCGAAGCCCCGGGGGGAATGGGGCGGCAAGCGGCCGACGGGAGCCCAGCTGAACAAGCTGGAGGCGGCGGACAAGATCTGCAACCCGCTGTTCTACCCGCTGCCGCCGTGGGAGAAGGACCCGGCCAACCCGGAGGCCAAGGACTTCGCGCGCGACGTCGTGAAGTGTCTGAAGGAGAAGGGCATCCGGTACGTCGAGGTCGGCGACAACGGCCTCGACATCATGCTCGGCGGCGACCAGAACGACCAGGAGTCCATCACCAAGGGCATGGACAAGGCGCCCGACTGCGAACGCGAAGTAGCCGCGAAGCACAAGTGAGCCCGCCGGCCGCGGCGGCCCGGCGGGCCGCCGCGGTCACACCGTGGCCAGCGCCTCCGTCGGGGTCAGCCGGGACGCCCGGATCGACGGGTACACCCCGGCGAGGATCCCCACCACCACCGCACCGGCGACCCCGGCCACCGCGGCTGTCACCGGCACGATGACCGGCCAGCCGTGGTACGCCGCGTACGCCGCCGTGCCGAGCAGCCCGAGCGCGGTGCCGGCCAGCCCGCCCAGCCCCGCGAGCGCGACCGACTCGGTGAGGAACTGGCCCCGGATCTGACCCCGGCTGGCGCCGAGCGCACGCCGCAGGCCGATCTCCGAGCGGCGTTCCAGCACCGAGATCACCATCGTGTTCGCCACCCCGATCCCGCCGACCAGCAGCGCCACCGCCGCCAGGGCGAGGAACAGGCTGGAGAAGGCGTTCTCGGTGGCCCGCTTCGCGGCCAGCGCGTCCGACGGGCGGCTCACGACGACCTGGCCCGGCCGCTCCGGGTACACCGTCGCCGGCAGCACCGACCGGACCGCCTCCAGCTGCGATTCCTCGGCGCGGACGTACAGGACGGTGGGGTGGCCGTCGAACCGCAGCTGCGTACGGGCCGACTCCCAGCCGACCAGCACCGAGCGGTCGATGTCCGGCGACAGCGGGGTCGTGGCGAGGATGCCGACCACCGTGAACCACGTGTCGCCGATCATCACCTGGGGCGCCGCACCACCGGGCAGGCTCGCGAAGCCCAGCCGGTCGGCGGCGACCGAGCCGAGCACCACCGCCGGGAACTTCGCCGTGGCCGGGTTCAGCCAGGCGCCGTCGCGGACCCGCGCGTTGATGACGTCCAGCAGGTCGAGGCGGCTGGCCAGCACCGTGAGGCCGGAACCGTCCTTGGGATCCGTACGGTCGTTGCGGCGTACCAGGGTGTGGGTGTTGGCGACCGCGCTCGCCTGCGTGACCGGGCCGATGCGCTGGACCATCGGCACCGCCTGCTCCGGCAGGAGCGCCGGCGGATCCTGATCCGGGGTCGGCATCACCTGCAGCATGTTCGTGCCCAGCGCCGACAACTCCCGCAGGAGCGCGGCCTGGCTGGACGCCGGGATGCCGGTCACCACGATCATCGTGGCGATGCCGATCGAGATGCCCAGCGCCGACAGCGCCGCGCGCAGCCGCCGGGTACGGATCCCCAGCAGCCCCAGCCCGAGCAGGTCCAGCGGCGCCAGCCGGACGGGACGGATGTCCGGGGCCGTCACCGCGACACCACCGGTACGGACGCCCGCGCGGTGTCGGACACCAGCCGCCCGTCGCGGATCTCGACGCGCCGCGGCAGCGACGCGGCGATGTCCCGGTCATGGGTGATCAAGGCGATCGTGGTCCCCTCCGCGTGCAGCCGGTGCAGCAGATCCAGCACCGCGTGGCCGGTCACGGTGTCCAGCGCGCCGGTCGGCTCGTCGGCCAGCACCAGCGCCGGCCCGTTCACGAGCGCCCGCGCGATCGCGACCCGTTGCCGTTCCCCGCCGGACAACTGCCGCGGCAGGTGCCCGGCACGATGGGCGAGCCCCACCCGGGCCAGCGCCTCGTGCGCCAGCCGGCGCCGGTTCCGCCGGGGCACCCCCGCGTACAGCAGGCCGGTCGCCACGTTCTCCGCGGCGCTGAGCCCGTCGGTGAGGTGGAACTGCTGGAACACGAAGCCGAGCAGCCGCCCGCGCAGCGCCGACAGCCGCCGATCGCCCAGCCGGGCGATGTCGTGCCCGGCCACCTCGACGGTCCCGGACGTCGGCCGGTCGAGGGTGCCCATGATGTTCAGCAGCGTCGACTTGCCCGACCCGGACGGCCCGACGATCGCGAGCAACTCGCCCGGCGCGATGTCCAGCGACACCCCGGCCAGCGCGGTCACCCCGCCCGGGTACGTCATGGTGGCGCCGCGTACGGACAGCACCGGCGTCACCGCGCTCACGAGGTGGTCACCACGCGCGTACCCGGTTCCAGGCCGGCGCCCTCGATCTCCACCAGGCCCTTGGCGAACATGCCGGTCTCCACGGCCACCAGGCCGCCGCCCTCGACCTGCACGGCGTACCCGCCCTCGCTGAGCGCGACCAGCGCACCCACCGGCGCCACCAGCACGTCCTCGTGGGTCTCACCGGCGAACGCGACCTCGACGTCCGCGGAGTCGATGCGCCGCGCCACCTTCGGGTCGTCCAGCGTGACGGTGATGCTCAACCGCGGCGGGGCGTCGCCGGCCTCGCCGTCCTGCGCCTTCAGCTCCGTGCCGACGGCGCTGACGGTGGCGCGCGCGGTCTTGTCACCGGGCAGGGACACGGTCACCTTGTCGCCCCGGTCCACGGCGCCGCCCTGGTTCGCGTCGGCCAGCACGGTGATCACCTTGTCGGTCGGCGTGACCGACATGAGCGGGCCGTCGGCGGCCGCGCCGGGCTGCACCGACACCGAGTCCACCCGGACCGGCCCGCGCTGCACGACCACGTCGCCGGGGGCGAGCGCGCCGGTCTCGGGCATCCCGGCGTCGTGCTGCCAGCGCTTGATCGCCGCGATCAGCGACGCGGTCAGCACGCTCTCCCCGCTGCGCACCCTCGTCGACGCCGGCGCGGCCGGCTTCGCCGGCGGATCCGCCTTCCCCGCGCCCTTCGGCGCGGCCGGCTGCGGCTTGCTCACCCAGTCCCCCGGCGACGGCTGGTGACCGATCGAGTACCCCAGCGCCCGCAGGTTGTTCGCGACGATGCGCACGTCCCGCCCGGCGGTGTTGCGCGTGCTCAACGGGCGGTACAGCGGCATGCTGCCGTAGAAGAGCGGCACCGGACGGTCGTCGACGCGATACAGCTGCCTGCCCCGGCGTACCGTCGCGCCCGGCTTCGGCACCCACGTGACGATGCCCTCACCGCCGCCCGCGACCGGCCGCGGGGCGCCGTACCCGAGCGTGCCCGGCAGCGAATCGGTGGTCGACATGTCCTGCCGGACGAGCTCGGCGGTCTCCACCGCGGGTCCGGTCTGCGCCACCTGCTCGCGGGCGTCGCGGTCCGGCCGGCGCAGCGCCACCACGACCCCGGCGGCCGACAGCGCCAGCAGGGCCACGGCGGCCGCGAGCCATCGGCGGCGGCGGGGCCGGGCCGCAGCGTCGTCGTACGCTGCGGGCGGTAACGAGATCCGCTCGGTCGGCGCCTCAGAAGACATGCCGACCATCCTGGGCAGAGATCATGAGGAACTTGTCAGGTTCCCCCGCGAGCCATGGGCGCGCCGGCCGGCCGCCCCTATAGTCGCCCTCGTGTGTGCCCATGTGCTCGTGGCGGAGGACGACCGGCGGCAGGCCGAGGTGCTGCGGCGATACCTGGAGGCAGAGGGCCACGCCACCACCGTCGTGCACGACGGCCTGACCGCCCTCGCGCAGGCCCGCCGGCAACCGCCCGACCTGCTCGTGCTGGACGTGATGATGCCCGGCCTCGACGGGCTCAACGTGTGCCGTACGCTGCGCCGCGAATCCGACGTGCTCGTGCTCATGCTCACCGCCCGGGCCACCGAGGACGACCTCCTGCGCGGCCTCGACCTCGGCGCCGACGACTACCTGACGAAGCCGTACAGCCCGCGCGAGCTGATGGCCCGCATCCGCACCCTGCTGCGCCGGGTCCGGGTCACCGCACCGGCGGCCGGCCCGCTCGTCACCGTCGGCCGGATCACCGTCGATCCGGCCCGGCACACGGTCAGCGCGGGCGGCGAACCGATCGACTGCACGCCCGGCGAGTTCGCGATCCTGGAGGCGATGGCCCGCCAGCCCGGCCGCGTCTTCACCCGCTCCCAGCTGCTCACCCGCACCCGCGGTCTCGACCGCAACTCCACCGAACGCACCATCGACGTGCACGTCATGAACCTGCGCCGCAAGATCGAGGCCGATCCGCGCCGGCCCCAGCTGCTCGTCACCGTGTACGGCGTCGGCTACAAACTCACCGGCGGCGCCGAGTGACCCGCGGGCGGGTACCGCTGCGCCGCAGCCTCGTGGGGCGCCTCCTGGCCACCTCCGTGCTCATCGCGGTCGCCGCGATCGTGGCGACCGCCTGGCTCGCCACCCAGACCACCACCCGTGCCATCCGCCAGGAACAGGGCCAGTCGCTCGCCGACGACAAGAGCGTGTACGACATGCTCGTCGGCTACGCCGCCACCCACCGCGACTGGTCCGACGTCGGCACGGTGATCGTGCCCCGCGCCGCCAAGCTGGGCCGGCGCATCACCCTCACCACCGAGGACCGTGACATCATCGCCGACTCCCGGCCCGGTCCGTCGCTGCGCACCGCCCGGCCCTCGGCCACCGTCGACCCGTTGCGTCTCGACCTCGGGCTCACCGGCGGCACCGAACGCATCGACCCGCGCGCGGTGGGGCCGTACAAGCTTCCCGCCGACGAGCGCGCCCTGGTGCGCCGGATGCTCGAGACGCAGCTCAAGTGCATGGCGGACGGCCAGGTGGACGGCAAGATCGTCGACTCGCCCGGCGGGCGCCCGACGGTGGAGGCGGTCTCGCTGGACCCGAAGAACATCACCGCCTTCTGCGGCGAGCGGGTCGGCGACATCACCACCACGACCGAGGAGCGGGCGCTGCGCGAGCTCGCCAAACTGACCGCCCAGTGCCTCGACGTCGACGCGAAGGCGGTCTACATCTCCCGCCAGTTCCGCGTCTTCCCGCTCGACGTCGACCGGCGCAGCCCCGCCGCCGGCACCGCCCAGGTCCGCTCGTGCCTCCAGCAGTCCCGGGTGCGGCAGCTGCGGCCGTACGTGGCCCCGCCGGCCCTGCTGTTCGTCACCGACCCCGCCGACGACGCGGACACCCCGGTGTTCAGCCTCTCCCGCGCCAACGCCTTCCGCATCGCCTGGGTCACCGGCGCGGTCCTGCTCGCCGCCGTCCTCGTCACGGTCCTCATGGGCCGCCGCCTCGTCCGCCCGCTGCGCGCCCTCACCGACGCGGCGACCCAGCCCGTCGACGACCGCGCGCCCATGCCGGTCGCCGGCGACGACGAGATCGGCTACCTCGCCCGTGCCCTCAACGACCTCGCCGAACGCCGCGAGCACGCCGAAGCCCAGCGCCGCGCGATGGTCAGCGACGTCGCCCACGAGCTGCGTACGCCGCTGACCAACATCCGCAGCTGGCTCGAGGCGGCCCAGGACGGCCTCACCCCGCCCGGCCCGTCCCTGCTCGACCTCCTCCACGAGGAGGCGCTGCTGCTGCAGCACATCATCGACGACCTCAGCGACCTGGCCGCCGCCGACGCCGGCAACCTGCGGGTCCACCCCGAGGCCGTCTACGCCCGCGACCTCATCACGCAGGTGGGCGAGGCCCACCGCAGCGCCGCGGCGAAGGCCCGGGTCCGGCTGTCGGTGCGGGTCGACGGAGACCCGGAGGTGCAGGCCGATCCCGTACGCCTGCGTCAGATGGTCGGCAACCTCGTCTCGAACGCCATCCGCTACACCCCACCCGGCGGCAGCGTCACGGTGACGGCGACCGCCGACCCGCACGGCCTCACGGTCTCCGTCACGGACACCGGCGTGGGCATCGCGCCGGAGGACCTGCCCCGCATCTTCGACCGGTTCTGGCGCGCGGACAGCTCCCGGACCCGGGCCACGGGCGGCAGCGGGCTCGGGCTGCCGATCGCGCGGAAGCTGGCGGAAGCGCACGGCGGCACCATCACGGCGGCGAGCCGGCCCGGGGAGGGCACCACGATGACGGTGTGGCTGCCGGCCACGCCGGTGCGCTCCACCGCGTCGTCGCCCGCCTGACCGTCGGCCTCGTCGCCCGCCGGCACGGTGGCGTGGCAGCGCATCGCCTAGAGCATCCTAGGAACCTAGTGTTCAGCGGATCGACGGTGCGCCTGGCGACTCCGACAGTGGTGCGCAGTGGTCAGCGGTCGCGATCGGCTCGGTCCTGGCCTGACGGCCTCGTCGGCCGGGGCCCGGCAGGCCGGCTCCGTCCCAGGCCGGCGGCTCCGTCCCCCGGCACGCGGAGCAGGGCGCCCGGTGGGCCCCGGAGAGAGACCCGGCCCGGCGCTGTTCGGAGCCGGCGCGGTCGTGGACGCCGGCGCCGAACCCGGTGCAGGTCCGGCAGCCCGCGGCGGGGAACCGGGGACCAGCCCGGCAGCCGGCGTCGCGGACGCCGGCGCGGCGGCTGGAGCCGACGAGGAGGCCGGGACCCGCGGGAAGGCCGGCGGCTGCGGGGTCGCGGCCGCCGAGCTGGGCGGGATGAACGAGACCGGTGACGCGAACCGTCTCCGCTCGCCCCCGCCGTGCGTGCAGCCCGTCAGCGCCAGCGCGACGCCGGCTGCCACGCAGGTGGCGGCCAGCCGCAGCGCGATGCGCAAGACCGGAGCGGTGCGTGGCATGACGGATCTCCCGGTGCGGTCGGCGGAGTCGATCTCCGCGCCGACGCTAGGGCGCGCGCCGCCCCGGTGAATCCCCGGTTCGTGCCACGGTCCCGGGCGAGGCGGGCCGGCGCGAACGATCGAAAGCGACCTATCCGGGTCTTCCCGGATATATTTCCCGGACCGCCGCTGGAACGATGAACGGGTCTCACATCCGGACCCCCTGGGAGAGCCGTCATGAGAGCAACCCGCACCGCTGCCGCATTGACCGCCGTGCTGCTCCTCGCCGCGTGCGCGTCGAAGACCGAGACGCCGCCCCCGGCCGCGCCACCGCCCACAGCCGCCACGAGCACCCACGCCGGGCACAGCGTCGCCTCCGCCGCCCCGCCGGCGCCCCTGCGGGCCGGGGAACGGTTCGTCGATCTGGCGTTGCCGCAGCCGTACAAGCCGGCCGCGCCGCACGGCGGCACCGACGAGTACCGGTGCTTCCTCGTCGACCCGAAGCTGACCGAGGGCGCGTTCCTGACCGGCAGCAAGTTCCTGCCGCAGAACGCCGCCATCGTGCACCACGCGATCTTCTACCGGCTGAGCCCCGAGCAGGCGCGGTCCGCCGCCCGGGAGGACGCCGCGACGCCGGGCGAGGGTTGGACCTGCTTCGGCGACACCGGGGTGCAGGGCGAGACCGCGTGGGTGGCGCACTGGGCGCCCGGGGCCGGCGAGACGCTGATGCCCGCCGGGTTCGGGTTCGAGATGCCTCCCGGCAGCAAGCTGGTCATGCAGGTGCACTACAACCTGCTGGGCGCGAAGGGCGGCGACACCGACCGGTCCGGCATCCGGATGCGGATCGCGGACGGCAAGGCGCCGCTCACCCCGCTGGAGACAGCCCTGGCGTTCGCGCCGATCGAGTTGCCCTGCGAGCCCGGCGCGACGGGTCCGCTGTGCGACCGGGCTGCCGCCGTGGCGGATGTCGGCAAGCGGTTCGGCGCGGACTCCGCCGAGATGGTGTCCGGCCTGCAGGCGATGTGCAATCCCGGTCACGCGCCGGTGCCCGGCACCACCCAGCGATGCGACCAGCCCGCCCGCGGAGCGGGCACCGTCTACATGGCCGCGGGACACATGCATCTGCTCGGCCGGTCCATCAAGGTCGAGATCAATCCGGGTACGCCGAGAGCGCAGACGGTCATCGACGTGCCGGCGTACGACTTCGACGACCAGGCGCTCGCGCCGCTGCCGAAACCGGTCACCGTGGAGCGCGGTGACACCGTCCGCGTCACCTGCACCCACGACGCCGCCCTCCGCCAGCAGCTTCCGCAGCTCAAGACCCTGCCCCCGCGGTACGTGGTCTGGGGCGAGGGCACGAGCGACGAGATGTGCCTGGGTGTGATGGTCATCGCCCCGAAGAGGTAAACCGCTGCTCACAAGGTTCTTGCTTGACATATGAGGTCGCCGTGTAAACCATGGCGGCATGGACGTTGCCGAATCCGTGTGGCGGGACACCAAACGGCCGCTGTGGCCGCTGGCCCTGGTGGTGCCGGTCCTGCCGTTCGCCGCCTGGGCCCTGGCCGCCGCGACCGGATCGGGGTGGGCCTGGTGGCTGACGCCGGTCGTGATCCTGGGCGTCATCCCGGTCGTCGACCTGCTCGTCGGCGACGACCACGCCAACCCGCCGGAGGACGCCGTCCCCGCGCTGCAGGCCTCGCCGTACTACCGCTGGATCACCTATCTGTTCCTGCCGGCGCAGTTCGCGGCCCTGGTCGTGAGCTGCGCGGCCTGGATACCCGGCCCCGGCCTCGCGGGCGGCCTGGGTCTGGTGCTCACCGCCGGCCTGGTCAACGGCATCGCCATCAACACCGCGCACGAGCTCGGGCACAAACGTGAGGCCGCCGAGCGGTGGCTGTCCAAGATCGCCCTGGCGCCGACCGGGTACGGGCACTTCTTCGTCGAGCACAACCGCGGCCACCACGTCCGCGTCGCCACCCCCGAGGATCCGGCCAGTTCCCGGCTCGGCGAGTCGTACTACCGGTTCTGGCCGCGTACGGTGCTGGGCAGCCTGCGGTCGGCGTGGCGGCTCGAGACCTCCCGGCACCGGCTCCGCGGGCGCAGCCCGTGGACCGTCCGCAACGACATCCTCCAGGCGTGGGCCATGACCGTGGCGCTGTTCGCCGCGCTGACCGTCGCCTTCGGACCGCGGGTGCTGCCGTTCCTGCTGCTGCAGGCGTTCGTCGGGTTCTCCGTCCTCGAGGCGGTCAACTACCTCGAGCACTACGGCCTGCTCCGGCAACGCAACGCCGCCGGCCGTTACGAGAAGGTCGACGCGCGGCACAGCTGGAACAGCGACCGGCTGACCACCAACGTCTTCCTGTTCCAGCTCCAGCGGCACAGCGACCACCACGCGAATCCGCTGCGCCGGTACCAGACTCTGCGCAGCTTCGACGTCTCCCCGCAGCTGCCCGCCGGGTACGCCGCGATGCTGCTGCTCGCGCTCGTGCCACCGCTGTGGCGCCGCGTGATGGACCACCGGGTGCTCGCCCACTACGGCGGCGACGCCACGCTCGCCAACGCGGCCACGGACGCGCGCCGCCGACGCTGAACCGGTGACGGGCACGCACCTGCGCCGCCGACGCTGAACCGGTGACGGGCACGCACCTGCGCCGCCGACGCTGAACCGGTGACGGGCACGCACCTGCGCCGCCGGCGCCGGGCCGGCCACGGCCCCCGCAGCCGCGCCGCCGGCGCCGGACCGAGCCGTCTACGCTGGGCGGGCCATGACGTCCGCACCTTCGTACCGTGAGGCCACCCGCGCCCGGCTCCGCGAGTCGCTCATCGCCGCCGCGCGCGCCCTGACCGTCGCGCACGGGTGGGACAACGTCCGCATGGCCGACGTGGCGAGCGCCGCCGGGGTCAGCCGGCAGACGGTCTACAACGAGTTCGAGGGACGGCCAGGCCTGGCGGAGGCCCTCGCCACCGCCGAGATCCGGCATTTCGTCGCCGCGGTCCGCGAGGAGCTGCTCGCCCACGGCCCGGACGTCCGTGCGGCCGCCCACGCCGCCATCCTGCACACCCTGCGCGAGGCCGAGGTCAATCCGCTGGTCCGCGCCGTCCTGACGAGCGCCCGCGGCGGCGCCGACGAGCTGCTGCCCTACCTGACGACCCGCTCGGGGCTCGTGCTCGAGGCCGCCGGGGCCGTCATCGAGGAATGGGCGGCCGCGCACCTGCCGGACGCCGGCCCCGGGGTGGTCCGGCTCGCCGCCGAGTCGATCGTCCGCCTCACGGTCAGCCACATCGTGCTGCCGCTCGCCGAGCCGGCCACCACCGCCACCGCCCTGGCCGAGGTCTTCGTCCGCCTGCTGCGATAGCCGCCCCGGGCGTCACTGAACCGGTTTTTCCGATAATTGTCCGATCCGTTCTGCCGTACTCATGAGTAGCGATTTCTGAATGGTTACGAGCGCCTGAGTGGCGCCTTCGGAACAGCCGTTCCGTGGCTTTCCTGGGGTAGGGTCCGTCACGGTCGTCGACGGGTTCGGGCACGCGGAAGAGGGGGCCGATGCGGTTCACGGGGGACCTCGCCGAGGTCGGCCCGTACCGGATCCTCGGCCGGCTCGGCGAGGGCGGCATGGGCACCGTCTACCTGGCCGCCGATCCGCGGGGCCGGGAGGTCGCGGTCAAGGTCGTGCGGCCCGAGCTGGCGCTCGACGACCGGTTCCGGCGGCGCTTCCGCAGCGAGGTGAACCGGGCCCGGCAGGTGCCGCCGTTCTGCACGGCCGAGGTGCTGGACGCGGACCCGTACCACGACCCGCCGTACCTGGTGGTCGAGTACATCGACGGGCCGAGCCTCTCCGAGGTGGTGCAGCGGCAGGGGCCGCTGAGCCGTACGACGCTGCACAGCGTGGCCGTGGGCATCGCCACCGCGCTGACCGCCATCCACGGCGCCGGGGTCGTGCACCGCGACCTGAAGCCGGGCAACGTGCTGTTCGGCCTGGGCGGGATCAAGGTCATCGACTTCGGCATCGCCCGCGCGCTCGAGCCGACCAGCATGCACACCCGCACCAACCAGATGGTCGGCACGGTGTCCTACATGGCGCCGGAGCGCTTCGAGCACGAGTCGGTGTCACGGGTCGGCACGCCGACCGACGTCTTCGCCTGGGGCGCCGTGGTGGCGTACGCGGGCACCGGCCGTACCCCCTTCGGCGCCGAGTCACCCGCCGCCACCGCCGTCCGCATCATGACCAGCCCACCCGAGCTGTCCGGTCTGGACGAGCCGATGCGCGGCCTGGTGGAGCGGGCCCTCGCCAAGGATCCGGCGGAGCGTCCGGGCACCCGCGAGCTGCTCGACGAGTTGCTCGCCACCGCGCCCCAGCCTCAACCCCAGCCTCAACCCCAGCCCGGCAGGCAGTCCCCGGCGACCGCCGCGCCACCGGCGTCGATGCGGGGAACGCCGTTTCTGCGCGAGGTGGTCGAGGCGGCCGCGAGCCGGCGGCCCGCCACCGCGGCACCCGCCGACCGTGCCATCCCGATGGCGCCGCCGCCGGCACCCCGCCGCGCCGTGCCGCACTGGATCGGCGCCCTGCGGCGGTTCGAGGTGGCTGCCGCGGCGGCCGTGGTCCTCGCCGTCACGACGGCGGTCGTGGTGACCCTGCGGGCCACCGGCCAGCCGTCCGGGACGCCGGCGGACCAGGCGGCCGCCCGGCCGACGACCGCGGCGGCCACCCCGGCCGATGTCACGCCCGCGGCGCTCGCCGGCCACCGCCGGGTCGCGCTGGGACTGGCGGGCACCAACCTCCACCTCGGCGTGGCGGCCGGCGGGCGGGTCGTCCCGGCCGAGTCGGCGGAGCCCACGGAGTTCGTGCTCACGTCCGCGGCAGGCGCGTACCGGATCCGGGCGGTCTCCGGGCGCTGCCTGACCGCCGGGCCGGCGGTGACCCTCGGACCGTGCGCCGGCGACGCCACCCTGTTCCGGATCGACCCGCGCACGGACGACACGGTGCTGCTCACCCACGCCGGCTCGGGGGTGGCGCGATGGAGCGAGGACCGCGGCGCGATCCTGCTCGAGCGGCCGGGCGGCGGCATCGAGCCGACCGCGTTCACGCTGGTCGACCGCGGTCCGGCCTGACGCTCAGCCCCGGCGGCAGTACACGTCGCCGGAGTTGGCCTCGTGCGGCAGGGCTCTTAAGCGCTCCCCCAGCTCGTCCGCGGAGACCCAGTCCGGCACCAGGAACTGCCGCTCGTCGCCCAGCGACAGGGTGAAACCGTCGAAGCCCAGCTCCGTGCCCCGGTGCAGGCATCGCGCGGCGAGGTCGCGTTCGATCGTGGTGAACTCGAACGACAGCACGGGCAGGGGGCGGCTCAGCCCGGCGAGCACCTGGTCCTCGAAGCCCTCGACGTCGATCTTCGCGAACGCCGGGGCGCCGTACCGCTCGATGAGCAGGTCCATGGTGGTCGACGGGACCTCGATGCGGCCGTCCCAGCGCTGCCCGTCCCAGCCGTCGGCGCCTGTGGCCGCCGCGATGAAGTGCGGCGAGGCCGTGGAGACCGTCGGGTTGTCGCTGTTGATGTGCATCTCCAGCGTGCCGGGCTCCGCGCCGCAGGCGGCGTGCACCAGCGTCACGTCCTCCTCGTCGCCGTAGAGCGCCTCCAGCACCCGCATGCAGGCGGGTTGCGGCTCGAGGGCGACCACCCGCGCGCCGAGCCGGCGGAAGCAGGCGATGTGGTCGCCCACGTGCGAACCGACGTCGAACACGAGGTCGCCGGGGCGCACGAAGCGACCGTAGAAGGCGTCCATGCTCGCTTCGCGCCCGGCGTCGCCGTAGTAGAAGTCGAGCGAGCGGCGCAGCCCGGAGAGCCCCGGTTCGGCCTTGAGCCGCGCGAGCACGGCGCTGCGGTCGGGCGCGCTCATGAGCCCACGAAGATGCAGAAGGGGTGGCCGGCCGGGTCGGCGTACACGTACAGCTGCTCGTGCGGGTCGTCGCGGCGGTCGAGCAGCAGCTCGGCGCCCAGGTCGAGCGCGCGCCGGTGCTGCAGGTCCAGCTCGCCGACGTCGGGCACGGTCGTGTCCAGGTGCAGCTGCTGCGGCACCTGCGTGCCGGGCCACGTCGCCGCGGGGAGCTCGTCGACCTGTTGGAACGCGAGCTGCCGGGAGCCGTCGGGCGCGCGCAGCACGAGCCAGTCCTGGCCCTTGTCCTCCTCGTCGCCGGGCCGGTACGCCAGGCCGAACATCCGGCGGTAGAACTCCGCCAGCCCTCGGACGTCCGTGGTGTCCAGAACGGTCTGGAGGATCTTCGGATAGGTCGCCATGCCCCGAGCAAATCATGGATCGCCCGCGCGCACCGCCCCGGGTGGTCAGGGCCCGGCGGTCCGCGGCCCCAGCAACAGGCGCGTCGCCTCGACGGCCGGATCGACGATCGTGCGCACGTCGCGGCCGTCCTCGACGGTGGCGGCGATCAGCTCGCGCAGCCCGCCCAGCAGGATGACGGCGGTCGCCTCGGACGGCGGCCGTACGCCCGCGGCCCGCAGCCGCGGCGTGTCGGTCAGCCGCTGGATGAGCACGACGAAGGCGGCCATCGTCTCGCGCTGGAACTGCCGGGCGCGGCCCTGGCCCAGCGCGGGCACGTCCCGGATCCAGCTGAGCGTGATGGGCGGGTCGGCCTGCACCGCCGCGATCCAGCCCTCGATCGCCTGTCGCACCTGCAGCTCCCACTCCGCGCCCGGGTCGACGCTCGCCGAGATGCGGGCGATCGTGCGCTCGTTCGTCTCGTGCAGCAGCGCGACGAGGCATTCCTGGCGATCGGCGAAATGCGCATAGAAGGTACGCCGTGACGTGCGCGCCGCCCGCACGATGTCCGCCACCGTGGTGTCCGGGTAGCCGCGGTGGCGGATGCAAGCCGCCATCCCGTCCAGGAGGCGGCGGCGGAAGCCGGTGTCCGCGCCGGCCGGCACGTCGGTGGTCGTCACGGACCTAAAGCTAGTGCCTGATCCCTTGTGCGGTAGCGGTACGCGGCCGTACCGTGGCCTGGTACGTGAGCGTACCAGCGGAGGTGAGCGATGACCGCGACCACCCTTCCCGAGGCGGTCCTGCCCGACGGCCCTGCCACTCCCCGCCTCGTGCAGGCGGTGCGGTTCGCGGCCGGCCGCCGCCGCACGATGCACCGGCTACGGGCCCGATACGGCTCCGCCTTCACCGTCCAATCCCTCAACCTGGGCCGGATGGTGATGCTGGCCGACCCCGCCGAGGTCCGCGAGCTGTTCCAGACCCCGCCCGAGGTCGCCGACACCCCCGACGCCAACCTCGGCTCGGTGCTGGGCCCCGGCTCGTTCTTCGCGATCAGGGACGAGGAGCACCGGCGGCAGCGCAGGCTGCTCACGCCGCCGTTCCACGGGCGCCGGCTGCGGGCGTACGAATCGATGATCGAACAGGAGACGCGGCGCGAGACGGCGTCCTGGCCGGAGGACCGCCCTTTCCCGGTCATGCCCTCCACCATGCGCATCACGCTGAACGTCATCCTGCGCGCGGTGTTCGGCGCCGAGGGCGCCGACCGCGACGACCTGCGGGAGCTGCTGCCCGCCATCGTCAGGCTCGGCTCGGTGCTGGCGGTGCTGCCCGCGGCGCGGGTCGAGCTGGGCGGCCACGGTCCCGGCGCGCGGTTCCGGCGCTACCGGCAGCGGTACGACGCGATCGTCGGCCGGCTCATCGACCGGGCGGCCGCCGACCCCCGCCTCGCCGACCGCGACGACGTGCTGGCCATGCTCCTGCAGTCGCGCTACGACGACGGTTCCGCGATGAGCCGCAGCCAGATCGCCGACCAGCTGCTGACGCTGCTGGCGGCCGGCCACGAGACGACGGCGACGACGCTCGCGTGGACCGTCGAGCGGCTGCGCCGCCACCCCGGCGTGCTGAGCCGCCTGGTCGCCGAGGCCGACGACGGCGGCAGCGCGCTGCGGGAGGCGACGCTCATCGAGGTGCAGCGGGTGCGGCCCGTCATCGAGATGACCTCCCGGCAGGTACGCGCGGAGAGCCTGCGCCTCGGCCGCTGGACCCTGCCCCGCGGCACCGTGGTGACGGCCTGCATCGCGCTGCTGCACGACGACGAGACGCTCTTCCCGAACCCGGACGTGTTCGACCCGGACCGGTTCGTGGGCGCGCGGACCGACCCGGCCTGGATCCCGTTCGGCGGGGGCGTACGCCGGTGCATCGGCGCCGCCTTCGCCACGTTGGAGATGAACGTCGTGCTGCGCACGCTGCTGCGCGACTTCACCTTCGTGCCGACGGCGCAGCGTCCGGAACGCTCGCACAACCGGGGCATCGCCGTGGCGCCGGGCAAGGGCGGGCTCGCGGTGGTCCGCCGCCGCCGGCCGGAGGCCGGCTTCGGGTAGACCAGCCCGGCCAGGACGCCGAAGCCGTCCTCCTCGCGGAACGCGCGCACGGCGTTCGGCGACACCCTTCCCACCTAGAGGAGTCCCGGCTGCGCGGAGATTGCACCGACTGTCAGGCCGCCGGGAGGGTGAACGTCAGGCACGCCCCCGGGCTGTGCGCCGCGTCGAGCCGGATGGTGCCGCCGTGGTGCTCGACGATCTTCTTGCAGATGGCCAGGCCGATGCCGGTGCCGGCGTACGCCTCGCGCGGGTGCAGCCGCTGGAAGATCACGAAGATCTTCTCGGCGAACTCGGGGTCGACGCCGATGCCGTTGTCCCGGACGGCGAACGTCCAGCGGCCCTCCGCCTGCGCCGCGGTGATCTCGATGTGCGGAGCGCGCTCGGGGTGCCGGAACTTCACCGCGTTGCCGAGCAGGTTCTGCCACAGCATCGTCAGCAGGGTCGGATCGCCCATCACGGTCGGCAGCGGCGGCCGGGAGATCCGCGCCCCGGCCTCGGCGATGCTCAGGCCCAGGGTCTGCTCCACGCCGTCGAGGACGTCGTCCAGGTCGACGAGGCGGCTGGCGTCGTACAGGCGGCCGATGCGGGAGAAGGCCAGCAGGTCGTTGATGAGCTGCTGCATGCGCGTGGCGCCGTCGACCGCGAAGCCGATGTACTGCTGGGCCCGGTCGTCGAGCGATCCGGCGTACCGGCGCTGCAGCATCTGGCAGAACGACGCCACCTTGCGCAGCGGCTCCTGCAGGTCGTGCGAGGCGACGTACGCGAACTGCTCCAGGTCCTGGTTCAGCCGGTGCAGCTCGACCTGCCGCTGCTCCAGCTGCTCGCGGGCCTGCTGGCTGGCGTCGAGCCCGTCAACGAGCCGGCGGCGCATCGCCTCGACGTCCCCGGCGAGCCGGGCCAGGTCCGCCGGGCCGGCGGGGTCCAGCCGGTGGTGGAAGTCCCCGCCGGCGACCTGGCGCACGGCCGTGCCCAGCTGCGTCAGCGGCCGCAGCACCACCACCCTCAGCAGCACGGCGATGACCCCGACGAGCAGCAGCAACGCGAGGACCAGGCCGAGGAAGACGGCGTCACGGAGCCGCCGGGTCGCCGCGAGGTCCCGCCGGGCGGCGTCCTGCAGCTCCGACAGCCGGTCCTCCAGGGCGACGACGCCGCCGCGTACCTGCTCGAAGGCCGCGACGTTGCGGGCCACCGGGCCGGCCGGGTCGGCGGCCGCCCCGGCGCGGCGGGCCTCGACGAGCGGGCCGGCGACGGTGGACCGCCACTGTCGCGCCTGCTCCTCGACCGCGGCCACCTGTGCCACGGCCGCCGGTTCGGCGCTGAGCAGCTGCCGCAACCGGGTGAGCAGCTCCTGTTCCTGTGCCTGGCTGTCCGCGTACGAATCCAGGAAGGCCTGGTCCCCGCTGAGCAGGAAGCCGCGCACGTCGGCGGCCTGGTCGGCCAGCGCGGCGCCGAGCTGCACCGTGGCCTTGCCGGCCGGGGCGATCCGGTCGCTGAGACGGTTCGACACCGCGGCCGTGCGCGACAGCGCGCCGGCCCCGATCACCGCGCCCGCGACGATCAGAACGACCATGGCGACCAGGACGGTCGCGAACCAGCGCTGCGTGGTCCACGACGCCCACCGGCGCCGCGGACCGGGCCCGGGCTGCGCCGGGTCAGTGTCGATCACGCCAGCACGGTACGCGAGGCGCCCGGTCACGGCCACGCGACGGCCGCGGCGGGAAGCCGCGACGGGCGCCGCGGGATTGCGGCCGGTGCGATGCTGAGGCGATGAGTGTCGCCGATCGGTCCCCCGCGTACCCGACGAGGTCGCTGATGCCGCCGGCCCGGCGCCTCGGCCCGCTCAGCGTGGGGCTCGTGGCCGTCGCGTTCGCCGTGGTGTGGGTCGTCGCCGGACCGCCGGACGGGCGATGGCTGTCGTTCGCGGGGCAGCTCGCCGGCGCCGAGGCCGTGCTGCTGATGGCGATCGCGATGGTGCTCATCTCGCTCTTGCCGGCCGTGGAGGTGTGGTTCGACGGCATCGACCGCGCCGCGATCTGGCACCGCCGGTTATCGGTAACGGGCCTGGCGCTGCTGGCCCCGCACGTCCTCTTCTCCAGCGGCGAGGACGGCGGCGGGATCGGCGGCCTGCTGGCCCAGGTGGGGGTGTGGGGACTGCTCGCGCTCGCCGCCTGGGCCATCGCGCCGCGCTGGCGCACGATGCTGCCCTGGATCGGCCCGCACCTCGCCCGCGCCGCGGACCGCGTGGCCGCCCACCCGGCGATGCGCCGGGTCCTGGCCGCCGGCCGCTGGATATTCGGAGGGTACGAGCGCTGGCGGGCCCTGCACCGGCTCACCGGGCTGTTCCTGGCGGCCGCGTTCGTGCACGGCCTGCTGGACGGCACCATGTTCGGCTCACCGGTGCTGCGCTGGACCTACCTGGTCGCGGGCGGCACCGGGCTGGCCTTCTACGTCTACCGGGAGACCGTCGCGCGGCACCTGACGGCCCTCCACGACTACCAGGTCGCCAAGGTCACGCCGGTCGGAGCGAACCTGACGGAGATCTCGCTGGCGCCGGTCGGGCGGCCGATCACCTTCACCCCCGGCCAGTTCGCCATGCTCTTCCTGGAGACCGGCGCCGGGTGGCGGCGACACCCCTTCACCATCTCCAGCGCGCCCCGCGACCGGTTCCTGCGCTTCACGATCAAGGCGCTCGGCGACGACACCACCCGCATGCAGACCCTCGTACGCCCCGGCATGCCGGCCGTCGTCGGCGGCCCGCACGGCCGTTTCGACCGCGCCCGCGGCACCGACCGGCAGATCTGGATCGCCGGCGGCATCGGCATCACCCCGTTCCTCAGCTGGCTGCGCGCCCTCGACCGGCACGCCGCGCCCGGCACGGTCGACCTGTTCTACAGCACCCAGGGCGTCCCGCCGTTCGCCGGGGAGATCACCGCCATCGCCGAGGCCCACCCCACCGTCCGAGTGCACCTGCACGACACCAGCGCGCACGGCTACCTCACCCCCGACGCCGTCCTCGCCACCCTCGACGAGGATCCGCGCCGGCTGTCGGTCTTCCTCTGCGGCCCGAAAGCGATGGTGGACGGCTTCGTCCGCCGGTTCCGCCAGGCCGGCGTCCGCAGCCGCGACATCCACCGCGAACACTTCGACTGGCGCTGACCGCGCGCCACGGCATCCCGCGTCAGGTCTACCGGTCCGGAGAGCGCTTGCGACGCAGACCTTCGACCATCTGCCGGGCCTTGCGCTTGTTCTCGGGCTCGGCTAGCCGACGTTTCCCCTGCTCGACGATGTTCTTGCCGCGTGGGCTGTTCAGGAAGGTCTTGAGGCGCTCCGCGAGCGTGGGCATGGTGTCCTCCTCCGCGACTCTCTGGACGGCGCGTCAGCCGCCGAAGCGGCCGAGGAAGTCCGTCACCTTGCTGGTGATCTCCTCGCCGGCGGCCGTGACCGATTCGCCGGCCGCGGCGACCTGCTCGCCGGCCGCGCCGACGGCCTCGCCGGCCGCACCCGCGGCGTCCGCGGCGGCGCCCGACGCGGCGTCGGTCGCGGCGGTGACCGCCTCGCCGGCCTGGCCGGTGGCGCCGGCCGCGGCGTCGGTGACGGCTGCGGGGTCGACGGCGGGAGTCTCGATGCCGAGAGCTTCCTTGGCGCTGGTGACGAGGTCTTTCAGTGCCTGCAACATCGCAGCCTCCAGATGCTCTGATGGCGATGTTCCCGCCTTCGATCCTTCGCGCGCCGGGCGGGCAGCGCCCAGGGCCGATGGTCCTCATGCGACCCGTGGCGCGGTCATCCGGACACCTTCGGGCTGCGCCGCGCGACGGCGGCGGCCGCGAGGGCGCCGCCGACGGCGACCGCCGTGACGACCGTCAGGCTCGCCGCGGCGGGCATCTCCAGGTAGGGGTTGCCGTACGCGCCGAACACCGACAGCCGATTGACCCAATCGGGCCAGGCGAACAACGGTACGAGGTAGATCAGCAGGTACGAGGCGGCGACGAAGACGGCCAGCACGCCGACCGCGGCGGTGCTGCGCAGTGCGGCGACGACCACCGCGGCGACCGCCGACAGGGCGGCCGCGAGCAGCAGCGTGTCCGCGGCCAGCCGGATCAGGCCCGGCCCGTCGACCCCGGCGCCGACCGCGGTGGCCGCCCCGGCCAGCCCGCCGATGCCGGCCGCGGTGACCAGGGCGGCGCCGGCCAGGGTGGCCAGCAGCCGCTGTGCCGTCAGCCGCGGCCAGGACAGCGGCGCGGCGAGCAACAGCTCGACGCGGCCCTGCCGCAGCTCGGTGACCCAGCCCGCGGCCTGCGTGATGACGTACGCGGTGACGATCGGCACGATGAGCTGCCCGGTGAACGCGAGGTACTGGTCGGCGACGCTGTGCCCGGGGTCGGCGCCCATGATGCGGTCGGTGTAGGAGAACTTGTCCCACATCTGCGCGACGGTGGGTTCCAGCCAGCCCATCAGGGCGAGGTATCCGGCGGCTGCCGACGCCCAGGCGAGCAGGGTCCAGCGTTGCCGCAGCAGCGTCGCCGACCATACGGCCCGCAGCGCCGGTCGCTGCACCCGGCGCAGCGGCCGGGCGGCCCGGGCTCGCCGGGTGAACAGGCCGGCGGCGTAGTCGCGGCGCCGGTACACCCACGCCGCGGCGCCCAGCAGGCCCGTGCCGGCGGCGAGCAGGATCAAAGTGGACGGCAGGTGCAGGCCGTGGCCGGGTACGAGGGCACGGGAGAAGCCGGCGTAGTAGAACGGCGACGCGTACCGCACCACGCCGAGCCAGCCCACGTTCTGCCAGACGTTGGTGAGCACATACAGCAGAGTCAGGAGCAGCGCGGCCAGGCCGGTGCCGGCCCGTGGTGCGGGGATCAGCTGCGCCAGGAGCAGGCCCAGCGCGTACCCGGCGTACGCGCAGAGGCCCATCGCGGCCGCGGTGATGAACGACCCGCCGGTGTCGGGCTCGCCGCCGGCGGCCATCGCCGCGGCGAGGCCGGCGCCGATCCCGAGACAGACGAGCCCGAGGGTTGCCGCGAAACCTGCCGCGCGGTCGACGAGGATGCCGGTGCGGCTGCGCCCGGCGGCGAGGATCGCCGCCTGGATCCCGCCGGTCTCGGCGGCGCGCAGGACGTGGCCGCCCTGCACCGCCGCGTACACCGCCAAGCCCAGGCCGAACAGGGTGACGTTGTGGTAGGTCAGGTACCCGCCGAGGGTGTCCAGGCGGTCGGCCGGCCAGCGCAGCAGCCGCATCGCCTCGACACCCGGTCGCATCCCGGCCGCCATCTCGGCCGCGCCCCCGGCGAAGCGTTTCACCTCGGCGACGAAGCCGAGCCCGATGGCGACCATCGCCACCGCCGAGCCGGCCACCCAGGCGAGCGCGCCCCAGCGGTGGGCCCGCATCGTGTCAGCGACCAGCGGCCGGCTGGGCAGCGTCGGGGAACTCACCGAGGAACACCTCCTCCAGCGACAGCTCGTGGCTGTCCAGCTCCACCACCCCGGCGCCGTCGAGCACGCGCAGCAGCGGGGCGACGGTCCCGCGTACGGCGCAGGTCAGGCGGTGATCGGCGACCGCGGCGTCGGTGACACCGGGTACGTCGGCGAGGTCGCCCGGTGCCAGCCGGCCGGTGAACACGGCCTCGATGCGGTGGATGCGCAGCGTCCGCAGGTCGTTGAGCGATCCGGCCCGTTCCAGCCGGCCGTCGCGGATCATCGCGATGCGGTCACAGATCAGCTCCACCTCGGACAGCACGTGGGAGGAGAGGAACACGGTGGCGCCGGCGGCGACCGACTCCTTGACGACCTGACGGAACTCGCGCTGGATCAGCGGGTCCAGCCCGAGCGTCGGCTCGTCCAGGATGATCAGGCCGGGACGGTGCATGAACGCCTGGACGAGGGCGACCTTCTGCTTGTTGCCGTGCGAGAGCGTCTCGTACCGGCGGCCGAGGTCGAGCTCGAAGCGCTCGGCGAGCGCCGCGACCCGAGCCGGGTCGACGCCGCCGCGGACGCCGGCCAGCAACCCGATCATGTAGCCCGCCGTCACGCCGGGGAACTGCACGAGCTCGCCGGGCAGGTATCCGACCCGGCGCTTGACGGCCAGGCTGTCCCGCCGGGAGTCGAGCCCCAGCAGCGTCGCGGAGCCGCGATCCGGACGGATCAGGTCCATCAGCAGCCGGATGGTGGTGGTCTTGCCGGCGCCGTTGGGCCCGATGAACCCGAACGTCTCACCCCGCGCCACGGTCAGGTCCAGGCCGAACAGGCCGTGGCCGGCGCCGTAGTCCTTCGTCAGACCGGTACAGATGATCGCGGCGGGGGCCGGCTCGGTGCGGTCGGGACGCGCGATCGACACATGTCGCGCCATGCTTTCCAGCCTCGCCCCGGTACGAGCGCACACGCCAGGGCCGAGCCGTCCCCCACGACGGCGGGACGATCTGCCCGCGGCCGCGGGCCCTGCGCCCCTGGGAGGACAGGGGCGAACGGGAGCACCCTCGATGCGGGAACGCTGACGCGAGGAGGCGGCCGTGCCCGGAGACCTGCAAGCCATGCCGACCGGTGTCCACGGTCTGTCCTCCGCGGAGGCGGCGGAACGCCTCGCGCAGGACGGGCCCAACTCGCTTCCCACGCATCCGCGGGTGCCGGTGTGGCGCCGGGTGCTGACCCAGCTGCGCGACCCGCTGATCATCGTGCTGCTGGTCGCGATCGCGCTGACCGTCGTCACCGGCGACTGGACCGACGCGGCCGTCATCGCGCTGGTGATCGTCGTGAACACGGGCGTCGGGGTGGTGCAGGAGGTCAAGGCCGACCAGGCCATCACGGCGCTGGCCACGATGACCGCGCCCGAGGCCCGGGTGCTGCGCGACGGGCAGCAGCGGCTCGTCCCGGCCGCCGACGTCGTCGCCGGGGACCTGCTCGTGCTGGCCGAGGGCGACATCGTGCCCGCCGACGCCACGGTCGTCGAGGCCGCGGCCCTGCTGGTCGACGAGTCGGCGCTGACCGGCGAGTCCGTACCGGTGGACAAGGCCGCCGTGCGCGACGGCCGCGGCCGCGCCGAGCACCCCGGTGAGCAGGTCTCGTCGGGCACGGTGGTGGTCCGCGGACGCGGCCGGGCCGTGGTCACCGCGACCGGCCCCGCGAGCGCCATGGGCCGTATCGCCGGCCTGATGGCCACCGGCTCGGGTCTGACGCCGCTGCAGCGCCGCCTGGTCGGGGTCGGCCGGGCGCTCGCCGTGGCCGCCGTCGCGCTGTGCACGGTGGTGCTCGTCATCGGCCTGGCCCGGGGCGAGTCGCCGGAGCTGATGGTGGTCACCGCGATCAGCCTGGTCGTCGCCGCCGTACCGGAGTCGCTTCCCGCCGTGGTCACCCTGGCCCTGGCGCTGGGCGCGCGCCGGATGGCCGCCCGGCACGCGCTGATCCGCCGCCTGCCCGCGGTCGAGACGCTCGGCTCGGTGACCGTCATCGCCACCGACAAGACCGGCACCCTCACCGAGGGACGCATGGTCGCGCGCCGGCTGTGGACGCCGGCCGGCGAGGCCCGGATCGACGGTCACGGGTACGCCCCGCACGGCGCCGTACGCCGCGACGGCCGGCCGGTTACCGCCGGTTCCGCCGCGGACCTCGACGAGTTGCTCACGGCCGCCGCCCTGTGCACCGACGCCCGGCTGCGCGCCCCGGACGAGCCCGGCGGCGACTGGACGGCGCTGGGCGATCCCACTGAGGCGGCCCTGCTGGCCGCCGCGGGCCGGCTCGGACTCGACCCGGCAGCCCTGAGGAGCGCGCTGCCGCGCATCGGCGAGCTGCCGTTCGACAGCGGCCGCAAACGCATGACCACCGCGCATCGGCTGCCCGGCGGCGGCATCCGGCTCATCTGCAAGGGCGCGCCCGAGGTGCTTCTGCACCCGGCGTTCCTCGGCGAGCCGGACGACCTGATCTCGTCCGCCACCGCGGCCGCGGACGAGCTGGCCGCCGACGGCTACCGGGTCCTCGCCGTCACCCGGGCGGACCACGAGGGCCTCGGCGCACCGGACACCTGGGAGAGCGGCCTGCGGCTGCTCGGCCTCATCGGCATCCGCGACCCCGCGCGGCCCTCGGCCGCCGCGACGATCGCCGCCTCGCAGAGCGCCGGCATCACCCCGGTGCTCATCACCGGCGACCATCCCGCCACCGCCCGTGCCGTGGCCGCCGAGGTGGGCATCATCGCCGCCGGCGACGACGTCGTCGACTGCCGGGAAACCCTGGACGACGACCGGATGCGGCACGCGCGCGTGTTCGCCCGGGCGACCCCCGAGCAGAAGCTGGACATCATCACCGCCCGCCGGGAGGCCGGCGACATCGTGGCGATGACCGGCGACGGCGTCAACGACGGCCCCGCCCTGCGCCGCGCCGACATCGGCGTCGCCATGGGGCTGCGCGGTACCGAGGTCGCCCGGCAGGCCGCCGACCTCGTGCTGGCCGACGACGAGCTGGCCACCGTCGTCGCCGCCACCGAGGAGGGCCGCCGCGTCTACGCCAACATCCGCCGCTTCCTGCTCTACGGCCTGTCCGGCGGGACCGCCGAGATCGCCGTCATGCTGGCCGGCCCGTTCCTCGGCCTGCCGCTGCTCCTGCTGCCCGCCCAGATCCTCTGGGTCAACCTGCTCACCCACGGCCTGCCCGGCGTGGCCCTCGGCAGCGAACCGGCCCCGCCGGACGTCATGCGGCGCCCGCCGCGCCCGCCGGCCGAATCGGTGCTCGGGGCGGGCCTGTGGCAGCGGATCCTGCGCGTCGGCGCGGTCATCGCCGCCGTCACCCTCGGCATCGCCGTCTGGGCCGACGCCACCGGCCGGCCCTGGCAGAGCATGGCGTTCTTCGCCCTCGGGGCGACCCAGCTCGCCGTCGCGATCGGCTCCCGCGCGCGGCCGGGCACCCGCGCCAACCCGATGCTGCTGGTCGCGGTCGCCGCGGCGCTGGGCCTGCAGTTCGCCGCGCTGTACGTGCCGATCCTCAACAGCCTGCTCGGCACCGAACCGGTGGCGATCCTGGACCTGCTGATCATCTGCGTCCTGTCCAGCCTCGGCTACGCCGCCATCCGCCTCGACCGGGTCGTGCACACCGGCAAGCCGCGCCCGTCGGAACCATGACGCCGGAGCAGTTCTTCGACGGCTCACCGGCCGGGCTGGCGCTCTACCGGGCGCTGGCCGCGGCCGTCGGCGCGCTCGGCCCGGCCGAGGTTCGGGTCGGCAAGGCCCAGATCTCCTTCCGCCGGCGCAAAGGTTTCGCGTACGTGTGGCGCCCCGGCCAGTACGTGACCAGCTCCGTACCGGCGGTCCTGTCGTTCGGCCTGCCCATCCGGCTGCACTCGCCCCGCATCAAGCAGGTGGTGCAGCCGGCTCCCAACGTGTGGATGCATCACGTGGAGCTGTGGGAACCGGCCCAGGTCGACGCCGAGGTCCACAGCTGGCTGGAGGCCGCCTACGCCAACGCCGGATAGCGCATGCTGTCGATGTCCAGCGCGGCCATGGCCGCGGCTCCGGCCGTACGCGACCGCGACCGGGACGGGAAGCGGTTCGGCTCGGCCTGCCCCTGACCTGGCGCGCAGGGCCGGGTTCCCGGCGTACCGGCCGGGCAGGCCGCCTAGGCTGGCCGGATGACGTGGCTCGACGTGATCGGCTGGACGGGTTCGGCGCTGCTGGTGTGGTCGCTGCTGCAGAGCCGGCTCCTGCGCCTGCGCGCGCTCAACCTGGTGGGCTGCCTGGTGCTCATCGGCTTCAACGCGGCCGTCGGGGTCTGGCCCATGGTGGGGCTGAACGTCGTGCTGGCGATCATCAACGTCTGGTATCTGGCGCGGATGGTGACCAGCCGGCACGACGAGCGGGCGTACCGGGTGGTGGAGGTACGCGCCGACGGCGACATGCTGCGGCACGTGCTGGAGCTGCATCGCGAGGACATCGCGCGGTTCAACCCCGGTTTCCGGGCGGAGGGCGGCGCGGACCGGGCCGCGTACCTCATCGTCAACGGCGACGAGATCGTCGGCGTGGTGCTGTTCCGCCCGGAGGCCGGGGTGGCCCGGGTGGAGCTGGACTACGTGACCCAGCGGTACCGGGACTTCACCCCGGGCGAGTTCGTGTACCGGCGCAGCCATCTGTTCACCGACCGCGGCTGCCGTACGGTCGTGACGCCGCCGGGCATGCTGGCGCCGTACTACGACCGGCTCGGGTTCCGCCGCGAGGACGAGTCCTACGTCCTCGACCTCGCCGCGGTCTGAGGGGGCCACGGCCGCCAGGCGGCGTTGCCCAGCTCCGGTTCGTACGCTTCCAGCCGGCGCAGCAGGATCCCCTCGCGCAACCCCCACGGGCAGATCCGTACCGCCTCCACGTTGAGCCCGCGCATCACCTCGTAGCCGACGATCGCGCCGGCGAGGATCTGCCGTGACCGGTGCGCCGACACGCCGGGCAGCCGCTGCCGCTCGGCCGACGGCAGCCCGGCGAGCCGCTCGATCACCGGGCGCAGCGCCCCGCGCCGCAACCGCCGGGTGACGAACGGGCCGTGCCGCAGCGGCGCCGCCCCGGTCAGCCGGGCCAGCTGCTGGAACGTCTTCGACGCCGCGACCGCCGTGCGCGGCGACTCCCAGGATCCGCGGGCGGCGATGCGGCGTACCTGTTCGCGGACGTGCCGGCGCAGCTCGCGGACGGCCCGCTCGCTGGGCGGGTCGCCGTCGCGCAGGAACTCGCGGGTCAGCCGGCCGGCGCCCAGCGGCAGCGACAGCGCCGACTCGGGCAGCCGGTCACGGCCGAACGCCACCTCCAGCGTGCCGCCGCCGATGTCCAGCAGCAGCATCGGCCCGGCGCTCCACCCCAGCCACCGCCGCGCCGCGAGGAACGTCAGCTGCGCCTCCTCCAGCCCGGACAGGGTGCCGAGCCGGATGCCGCTGCCCTTCTCCACCTCCCGCAGGACATGGTCGCGGTTGGGCGCGTCCCGCACGCTTGCCGTCGCGTACGCGAAAAGCCAGTCGACACCCGCACGCTCCATCTCCCCGGCCGCCGCGGCGACGGCCCGCACCAGGCGCCGCCGGCCGCCCGGCGCGATGGTGCCGTCCGGGCCGAGCCGCTCGGCCAGCCGGGTCCGCAGCTTCCAGGTGTGCGCCGGCAGCGGCAGCCCGCCGTCGGCCTCGCTGACGAGCAGATTCACGGTGTTGGAGCCGATGTCGAGGACGCCGAGGCGCATGCGGGACCGGCTACCCGCGATACCGGGTTCCCTCACCTGCTCACCGCCACGGCGGCCGCGATGTCCTCCAGCCGGCGGGTGACCGTGGCCGGCGGCGCGGTCGCGTCGATCTCGGCCGTGGCCGTGGCCCGCAGCAGCGGCTCGACCGCCGCGAGGTGCCGCAGGACCTCGGCGCGTTCCTCCGGGGTCTTGCCGTACGGATTCCCGGTGCGCGCGGCGATCCGGGCGAGCAGGACCTCGGCCGGCGCGCTCAGCAGCACCACCGCGTCGAACCGCGGGTAGAACCCGCCCTGGTTGCTCTTGCAGCCCGCGACGAACAGATCCCCCGCCCGGTGGCCGTCCAGCAGCGCGGTCATCGCGTCCTCGCGCCAGATCCAGTCGCGGAACCCGTCGGGCTGGGTCGTCCACCGGCTCCACTCGTCGGTGTCCGTGTCGACCGTGCGGTGCCCGCGCGCCGCCAGCGCCTGCAGGGCACTGGACTTTCCGGTCCCGGACATGCCGGTGATGAGGACCTTGGCCACCCCGCCAGCGTAGGCGGACGCGGCGCGGGTCGTGCGGCTTGCCCGTTCGGGCAGGAGACATCCGTCGCATTGACGGTCATCTGCCCCCCAAAATACGATCTTGGGCGATCTGACCTCATCGAGCGACGTCGCCACCACCACGCCGGTACGGGCGCCACGTCCGGCCGGAAGGAACGCGACGCATGGGCACGCCCGGTTACCGGGACCATCCGGCACCCGCGTGGGATCCGGCGGCGCCGGCCGACCTCGCCGAGGCCGAGGAATTCCTGCGGCAGTACCACGCCGAGAACGCGGCAGCCGAGGGGTTGCGGGAGCGGCTGGCCGCCGTACGCCGGGAGATCGACGCCACCGGCACGTACGTCCACACCGCCGACGAGCTGACGTACGGCGCCAAGCTCGCCTGGCGCAACGCGAGCCGGTGCATCGGCCGGCTGTACTGGCGCAGCCTGCTCGTGCTGGACCGGCGCAGCGTCCACACTCCCCACGGCATCTTCGAGAGCCTGGTGCGCCACCTGGAGATCGCCGGCGGTACGGACTCCCGCGCCGGGCGGCACGCCCGCGGGGGCGTCATCCGCCCGGTGATCAGCGTGTTCGCGCCGGCCGCGCCGGGGCGGCCGTACGCGCGGGTGTGGAACGAGCAGCTCGTCCGGTACGCCGGCTACCGCGACGTGGACGGCGCGATCGTCGGCGACCCGGCGCAGGAGCAGTTCACCACCGCGATGGAGCTGCTCGGGTGGAAGGGTCCCGGCACCGCCTTCGACGTGCTGCCGCTGGCCGTCGAGACCCCGCGGGACGGCGTCACGCTCTTCGAGCTGCCCGAGAGCGCGATCCTCGAGGTGCCGCTGGCGCACCCCGAGCACGACTGCTTCGCCGAGCTGGGCCTGCGCTGGTACGCGGTCCCCGCCATCGCGAACCAGCGGCTGAGCATCGGTGGCGTCGACTATCCGCTCGCCCCGTTCAACGGCTGGTACATGGGCACCGAGATCGGCGCGCGCAACCTCGCCGACGGCGATCGCTACAACCTGCTGCCGACGGTCGCCCGGCTCCTGGGTCTCGACACGAGCTCGGAGACGACCCTGTGGCGTGACCGCGCTCTGGTGGAGCTGAACCGCGCGGTGCTGCACTCGTTCGAGCGCTCCGGCGTGCGCATCACCGACCACCACACCGAGTCGGCGCGTTTCCTCGAGCACGTACGCCGCGAGGAGGCGGCGGGCCGTCAGGTGCCGGCCGACTGGTCGTGGATCGTCCCGCCGATCTCGGGCGGGGCCACGCCGGTCTTCCACCGCTACTACCACGAGGCGGACCAGCGCCCGAACTTCTATTTGGACGACGAGGCCCGGCAGCTGGCGCGGACGGGCGAGCCCGCGTTCCCCTGAGGATCGCGGCTCAGGCGGCCTCGCCGAGCATGTGCGCGCTCATCCAGTCGTACATCCAGATCCAGGCCGAGCTGGTGGCCACGGTCCAGTCGCCGGACACGTCACGGACCGCCCGCACCAGCGCGTGTCCCACGTACGGGTAGTGCTCCGGCGCGACCGCGTACCGGTGGGCGTGGTCGCGGCCGAGCATGCGCAGCGTGCGTTCCATGCCGGCGGCGTACCGTTCGGGCTCCGCGAGCGACTGGATCGCCGAGAGCAGGGCCCGGCACAGCCGTTCGTTCTGGGCCGTCATGTCGTCCGGGAACATCTGCCGCACGTCCGGCGCGAGCACGAACAGGTGCCGGTAGAAGGCCTCGGCGAGGGCGACCGGCCGGTCGGCGACGACCGCGGCGGTCTGCTGGACGATGGCCATGGCCTCGGCGGTCGGCCGCCGGTGCGGTCCCGGCCGCCGCGGCGCGCCCGGCACGGCGCCGACCGCGTAGCGGGAGTCGCGCGGCCCCCCTCCCGTCTCGATCATGGACTTAACTTAACGAATGCGACACCGACCGTCGCAACCGGTACACGGCTTGTGCCCCGACACGCTCCACATCGGGCACAGATGGGAAGGCTTCGTCCGTCAGGCGCCCGTCCGGCGCCACCCGGCCGGCAGCCCGATGATCTCCCCCGCGTCGCCCGCGGCCGTGATGCGCAGCGTCGCCGCTCCGAGCCGCAGGCCGGACAGCGTCACCGTGCCCCACGACGCCGGAAGCCGCGGCGTCAGCCCGACCGTGCCGCGCGGCACGTCCGGCTCCAGCCCGAGCGCGGCCCGGACCAGCAGCAGCGGCGCGGCCGCCGCCCACGCCTGCGGCGAGCAGGACGTCGGGTACGGCACCGGCGGCGCGAACTCGTCGCGGCCGAATCCGCAGTACAGCTCGGGCAGGCGGGCCCCGAACCCGGCGGCCGCCTCGATGACGCCCGCGCTCAGCCGGTGGGCCAGCTCGACGGCCCCGGGCACGTGCGCGTAGCGCAGCAGGCCTGCCACGGCGATGGCCGTGTCGTGCGGCCACACCGAGCCGTTGTGGTAGCTCACCGGGTCGTACGCGGCCATCGCCGACGACATCGTGCGCAGGCCGTACCCGGTGTCCATGTCCGACTGCGACAGCCGCGCGACGAGGGCCTCCGCGTGGGCGTCAGCGGCGATTCCCGTCCACAGCGCGTGAGCCGGGTTACTGGTGAGCGCGTCGACCGGCCGCTTGTCGCCGTCCAGGGCGAGGGCGTACCAGCCGCGATCCGGCAGCCAGAAGGCCTCCGCGAAGGCGGCGCGCAGGCGTGCGGCCCGGTCCCGGCACGCGGCGGCACGGCCGGGGTCGCCGAACGCGTCGGCCAGCTCCGCGCGGGCCAGCAGGGCGGCGTGGACGTACGCCTGTACCTCGCACAGGGCGATCGGGGTCCGCGCCGGGCGGCCGTCGGCGAAGCTCACCGCGTCGGCGCTGTCCTTCCAGCCCTGGTTGACCAGGCCGTGCGCGGCGGCCCGCTCGTACTCGACGAAGCCGTCACCGTCGCGGTCCCCGTACGTGTCGATCCAGTCCAGGGCCGCGTCCGCGGCCGGCAGCAGATCCCGGACGACCGCCTCGCCCGCGCCCCACCGCCAGGCCTCGCCGAGCAGCATGACGAACAGCGGCGAGGCGTCGACGGTGCCGTAGTAGCGGTTGCCGCCGAGCGCGCGGTCGCTGTCCGGGCCGAGGCGCAGCTCGTGCAGGATCCGGCCGGGCTGCTCCTCGGTGCGCGGGTCGGTGGTGCGGCCCTGCGTCGCGGCGAGCGCCTGCAGCGTGCCCACGGCGAGCGACAGGTCAAGCGGCAGCGCCATCCACGCGGTGAGCAGGCTGTCGCGGCCGAACAGGGTCATGTACCAGGGCGCGCCGGCGGCCACGAACGGCTGCCCGGTGCGCGGGTCCGGCGCCTGCAGCACGCCGAGGTCGATTTCCGTACGCGTGAGCACCGCGGCCAGCCCCGGACTCCCGGCGCCGACGCGGGTGACCGCCGAGCGCCACGCGCTCAGCCTGCGGGCGGCCGCGCTCTCGTCGACCGGCCTGCCGCGCTCGAAGCCCGGGGCGATCCACCGGCCGGCCACCATCGCCTCGGCGACGATCTCGGCGCTCCACGAACCGTGCCCGGGTACGGCGATCCGCCACGTGAGCGCGTCCGGCGCGAGGACCGGGTCGCCGGACGCGCTCACGCGCAGGCCGCGTCCGGCGTCGGCGCACGAGGTGAGCCGCAACTCCCCGCCGCTGGTCGTGGCCTCGACGCCCGCCATGCCCTCCCGGCCGTCCTTCACGGCGAACAGGTCGGCGAAGTCGGCGGCCACCGCCAGCTTGAGCTCGCATTCGACGGCCGCCCGGCCCAGGTTCCGCACGGTGACGGTCTCGCGCATCCCGGCGTCGACCAGGCGTTCGCGGACCAGCAGCAGCGAGTCTCCAGCCGGGCCGCGCAGCACGAAGCGGCCCGCGTACGCGTCGGGGGCCTGCACGGTCAGCGGCTCGGGGCGGCGCCCCTCCAGCCGCAGCTGCCAGCGCGAGAGCACGCGGGCGTCGCCCACGAACAGGCCGTGGGAGCTGCCCGGCGCGATGTCGCCGGAGTGGTCCGACAGGCAGAAGGCCGGGCCTGCGAACAGCGTCACGGCCGGGTCGGCCGGCGCGGGCTCGCCCGCGTTGAGGGGACCGCTCCCGGCTGTCATGCCTCCGCCGTCCCGTCCCGTGCGGGCCCGAGGTGGGTGCGTTCCCCGTCGTGGTCGAGGATGCACAGGACCTCGGCGGCACCCTCCTCGGCGCCGAACGCGTGCGGGACCATCGTCGAGAACTCCGCGGCCTCTCCGGTGCGCACCCGGATGGTGCGCTCGCCGAGGCGCAGCACGATCGTGCCGGAGAGCACGGTGAACCAGTCGCGGCCCGGGTGCACCCGCAGGTCGGCCGGGACCGGCCGGGTGATCCGTAGCTTGGCCACCGTCACGCCGTGCGGGGTGTGCTCGCGCGAGAGCAGCCAGGTGGTCATGCCGCGTGCCTCGTCGCGGTGCGGGCGGATCACCACGTCCCCGTCGTCGCCGGACTCCACCAGCTGGTCGAGCGTGGTGCCCAGTGCGCGGGCGAGCGGCGCCAGCTGGTCGAGGGCGATCCGCCGGTGGCCCGTCTCGATCCGGCTGAGGGTGGACGGGCTCAGATAGCTGCGGGCCGCGAGGTCGTCCAGGGACCAGCCGCGCGCCAGCCGCAGCCCGCGCAGACGCTGCCGGACTAGGGAGTCGAGATCGCCATCTTGCTTCATACGCAAGATGCTATGCCGTACGCGCAACGAATGGGTACCGTTCGGGGCATGGCACATTCCCACATGGCGGAGATGCTGGACCTGGACGCCGAGGTCCTGAGCGACTACCACCACGACGTGATCACCTGGGCCGGCTCGCTGGTCCCGGACCGCCCGCGCATCATCGACCTGGGCGCGGGCACCGGCACGGGCAGCCTCGCGCTCGCCCGGCACCTGCCCGGCGCCGAGGTGATCGCGGTGGACGTCGACGAAGAGATGCTGGAGCACCTGCGGCACCGCGCCACCGAGCTCGGGCTCGGCGAGCGGATCCGCACCGTCCAGGCCGACCTGGACCAGCCCTGGCCGGCGCTCGGCCCGGCCGACATGGTGTGGGCGTCCGCGTCGCTGCACCACATGGCCGACCCCGGCGACGCCCTCGCCCAGGCGCTGGCCACCCTGCGCCCGGGCGGCGTCCTGCTGGCGACCGAGCTCGACTCGTTCCCGATGTTCCTCACTGGCACGGCGGACACGGGCCTGGAGCAACGGGCCCACGCCGCGCTCGCCGCCCTGCGCGACGAGGCGGGCCTGCACATGCACGAGGACTGGGGGGACCGGCTGGCCAAGGCCGGCTTCGTCGTCGAGGAGGAGCGCCGCGCCGACATCGACCTGCGGCCCCCGCTGCCCCCGGCGGCCGGCCGCTACGCCCAGGTCTCGCTGGCCCGCATGGCGCCCCGGCTCGAGGGCCGGCTCGACCCGGCGGACCTGGCGGCCCTGGAAGCCCTCGCGGCCGGGGTGGCGGACCGCGACGACCTCACCGTACGGGCGACGCGAACCGTCTGGCTGGGCCGCCGCCCGCAGGCCTGAGCACCGCGCGGTCACGCCGCGGGCCCGGCGTAGCGGAGCACCTCCGCGATCCGCCGCCGGGTCCGCTCGTCGCGCCGCAGGCGCAGGGGCATCCAGCGCAGCCGGGACAGCGCCGCCGAGACCAGCAGCAGCCCGGTCGCGGCGAGGGCGATGCCGGCGCCCGCCGCCACGTTCCAGCGGCTGGACGCGTACAGGCCGATCAGGCCCGCCGCGACGCCGAAGGTGACGGCCAGGGCCGTCATGACCGGCAGGCGGCCGGTCCAGAACCGGGCGGCGGCGGCCGGGGCGACGATCAGCGCCAGGGCCAGGATCGTGCCGACGGCCGGGACGATCGTCACCACCGCCACCTGGATCGTCAGCAGCAGCACCAGATCCCAGACCCCCGTCGCGAACCCGGCGGCCCGCGCCCCGGCCGGGTCGAAGCCGGTGAACAGCAGCGGCCGGGCGTACAGCGTCAGCACCGCGGCGACCACCACGAGCACGGCGGCGGTGGTGGCGAGATCCCGTGGGCCGACCGTGAGAACGGAGCCGACCAGGAACGACGACAGGTCCCGGCTGAAGCCGTTCCGCGTGGCGATCAGGGCGGCGCCGAGCGCGAACCCGCCCGAGAGCATCACCCCGGTGGCGGCCGCCGCGTTCTGACCGCGGCGGCGGCTGAGGGCGGCCACGCCCACGGCGATGACAGCCCCGGCGACCACGCCGCCGGCGTAGATGTCGACGCCGATGACGGCGGCCGCGACGACGCCGGGGAAGGTGGCGTGGGTCAGCGCCATCGTGAAGAACGACAGCCGCCGTACCACCACGTGCACGCCGACCAGCGCGGCCAGCGCCCCGGCGAGGACGACCTCGGCCGTGGCGCGGTGCAGCGCGTCATCCCACCAGTTCATGCGAGGACGTCCTTCCGGTACGGGCCGGCCGGTGCCGCCGGCGGCGCAGCAAGCCGACCGGCACGAGCGCCAGGTACGCCACCACGAGCAGCAGCACCACGGCGGAGGCGGAGGTGAGGACCAGACCGTGCTCGACGGACGCCGTCCAGCTCACGAGCAGCCCGGCGGAGCCCGCGGCCAGGATCAGGCCGGTGCCGGCGAGGGCCATCAGCGCCGGCCGTACGGTCACCATGCGCGCCGCCGCGGCCGGCACGATGAGCAGGGCCACCACGAGGATCGTGCCCACCGCGCGCACGGCCGCGACCACCACCAGGGCCAGGATGAGGTTGAGCCACAGGTCCAGCGGGCCGGTCCGGAAGCCGGCCGCCGCGGCGCCGGCCGGGTCGAACGCCCGGAACAGCAGCGGCCGCGCGGCGACGAGCAGCATCGCGAGGATGACGGCGGCCAGGACGGCGGTCTCGGCGATCTGCCGCGGGGTCACCGTCAGCAGGCGTCCGAAGAGGAAGGACGTCAGATCCGAGGTGTACGAGGAACGCCGCGACACCAGCAGCACACCGATCGAGAACATCGCGGTGAGCACGACGGCCGTGGAGGCGTCATCGGAGAGCACACCCGAGCGGGTGAGCAGGGTCAGCGCCACGGCGGTCGCCACGCCCGCGACGAGGGCACCGGCGAACAGCCCGTCGAGACCGCCGGCGACGAAGCCGATCACCACCCCGGGGAAGACCGTGTGGGTGAGCGCGTCGGAGACGAACGACAGCCGGCGGACGAACACGAACACGCTGACCGGGCCGCAGATCAGCGCCAGCAGGGCCAGCTCGGCCAGCGCCCGCGCCATGAACGGGAGGGCGAACGGCTCGGTCACGGCTCCACCAGCACCGTACGGCCGTCGGCCAGGTCGACCGCGTGGCCGCCGTACGCCCGGCGCAGCGGCCCGGCGGTCAGCGTCAGCTCCGGCGGCCCGGCCGCCCACTGCCGGCCGTTGAGCAGGCACACCTGATCGGCGAGGTCCCGGGCGACCGTGAGGTCGTGGGTACTCAGGATCAGCGCCGTCCCGGCGGCGCTCACGTCGCGCAGCACGGCGAGGACGGCCTCCTGGCTCACCGCGTCGACGCCGTTGAAGGGCTCGTCGAGCAGCAGCAGCCGGGGTTCCGCGGCGATCGCCCGGGCCAGCAGGACCCGCTGGCGCTGGCCGCCGGAGAGCACGCCGAACGGGCTGCGGCTCTTGTCGGCCAGCCCGACCCGCTCGAGCGCCTCGCGCACGGCCCGGCGGTCGGCCGGGCGGGTGGGCCGCCACCAGCCGATGCGGCGGTAGCGGCCCATCATGACGACCTGCGCGGCGGTCACCGGGAAGTCGGCGTCCAGGGCCCCGGTCTGCGGCACGTAGCCGGTGTCGCCGCGCGCCTGCGCCGGGGTCCGGCCGAGCACCGTCGCCGTGCCCGCGAGCGGCGGCACGAGCCCGAGCACCGACTTGATCAGCGTCGACTTGCCGGCGCCGTTGGGCCCGACGAGCGCGAGGCGCTGCCCGGCCCGCAGCTCCAGGTCGACGCCGGTGAGCACCGGGGTGCCCCGGTAACCGAGGCTCACGCCGGTGTAGCGCAGGGCGGCACCGGCCACGTCAGCCGCCCAGAGCCGCGACGATGACCTCGGTGTTGTGCCGCTCGGCGCCGAGGTACGTGCCCTCCGGGGTGCCTGGCTCGCCGAGGCTGTCGCCGTACAGGGCGTCCTCGCCCGCGACGACCTTCACGCCGGCCTGGCGCGCGATGGCCTCGGCGCTCTTCGGCGGCAGCGAGCTCTCGGCGAAGATCGCCTTGGTGCCGGTGGCCTTGATCTTCGTGACGAGGTCGTCGAGCTGCCGCGCGGACAGCTCGGCGGAGGTGTCGAGGCTGGGGATGACCGAGCCGACGAACTCCAGCTCGTAGCGGTCGGCGTAGTAGCCGAACGCGTCGTGGTTGGTGACCAGCTTGCGTTGCGCGGCGGGGATCCTCGCGAAGGCGGCCTCCGCGTCGGCGTCGAGCTTGTCGAGCCGGGCCGAGTAGCCGGCGAGGTTCTTCGCGAAGGCGTCGGCGTGCGCGGGGCCGGCGGCGGCGAGGCCCTTCTCGATGGTCGCCACCATCATCTTCGCGTTGCGCGGGTCGTGCCAGATGTGCGGGTCGCGGTCGTCGCCCTCGCCCTGCCGCAGCCGCACGCCCTGGCTGGAGTCGACGACCGTGCCGCCGAAGCCGGCGGCCTCGATGGTGCGGTCCAGCCATTCCTCCAGCCCGACGCCGTTCTTCACGATGACCTTCGCGGCGCCGATGGCCCGCAGGTCGGCCGGGGTCGGCTCGTAGTCGTGCGGGTCGACGTTCGGCTTGATGATCTGGGTGACCGCGACGTCCGCACCGCCGACGGCGCGCACGAAGTCGGCGACCTCCGGGGTGGTGGCGACCACGGCCAGCCGGGCGCCGGAGGTCGTACCGGCCCCGGCGGCGGCGTCACCGCCGGAGTCGCAGCCGCCGAGGAGGGCGAGGGCCGCGGCGACCGTCGCGGCGATGAGGGTGCGTTGCCGATGTTTCACGTGAGTGCTCCGTTCCGTCAGTGCCGGAACGGTAATCGTTTTCAATAACCATCGTCTAATGGCGAGATGACGATGTGCGCACTCAGCGCTGCGGGCCCCGCGCCGATAGGACCAGTGAGGGTGAAGCGGGGGGAACGGCGTGGCGCGCTTGCTGGTGGTCGACAACGAACCGGACATCTGCGCCCTCATCGCGCGGTATCTGGTGCGGGCCGGGCACGAGGTGATCTGCGCCCACGACGGCGCGACGGCGCTGGCCGAGGTGTCCCTGCACGGGCCGCCGGACGCCGCCGTGCTCGACGTCGACATGCCCGCCGTGAACGGTTTCGAGCTGCTCGAACAGCTCCGCAGCGACCACCGCGACCTGGCCGCCCTGTTCCTCACCGTGCTCTGGAACGGCGAGGTGCGGGACCGGATCGCCGGGCTGGGCGCCGCGTACGTGCCCAAGCCGTTCACTCCGGAGGGTCTGTGCACCGCCGTGGAGGACCTGCTCTCGCGGAGAGGCGGGGCGGCGCGGCAATCGGAGACGGCCTCATGACCCTGCCCGCCTCCCTGCTGCGGACGGCCGGGTTCGCCGCGCTGTACCTGCTGGCCACCTGGGCGGGCCGGCAGACGATCATGGACGGCACCAACCTGAGCCTGGTGTGGCCCGCCGCCGGCATCTCCGCGGTGTGGTTCCTGGCCCAGCACCGGTCCCGGTGGCGGGCCGTGGACGTGCTCGCCCTGTCCGTGGTGACGTACGCCGTGAACACGGCGACCGGCGCAACACCGGTGCCGGCCCTGTGGTTCGTCGTGGCGAACGTCCTGCAGGCGGAGCTGTTCGGCGTGCTGTTCCGGCGGTGGCTGCCGCACCTGTGGGGCGGCGGCGGAAGCCGGCCGATGAGCCGCCTGCCGGAGCTGTGGCGCCTGATGGCGGCGGCGTTCCTGGCCACCGGCGCCGGCGCCCTGATCGGCCCGACGGCGGCCTGGATCGTCGACGGCGTCTACTCGGTGCCGGCGACCGCGGTCTGGCTGACCCGCAACACCGTCAGCATCCTGCTCATCGGCGTGGCCGGGCTGCGGCTGGGGTACGCCCTGCACCGCCGGCGCGCCGCACACACCGGCCTCGGGACCGTGCTGCGTGGCGAGCTGGCGGCTTTGACCCGGCGACGCGCGATGGAGTACGCCGTCGTCGTGGTGGTCTCCGCGCTGACGTACACCGTCGCGTTCGGCATCGACCACGGGCTGCCGCTGGCCTTCCCGCTGCTGGCCATGACGGTCTGGGCGGGTCTGCGGCTGCGGACGGGCTTCGTGATCCTGCACGACCTGGCGTTCGGGTCGGCCGCCGTGCTGTTCACCCTGAACGGGGAGGGGCCTTTCGCACACGTCCCCGACAACGCGCTGCGGGCGCTGATCGCCCAGGCGTTCGTCGGGATGGTCGCCGTGGTGGGGCTCGCGCTGGCGCTGGGCCGCGACGAGCGGGCCCGGCTCGTCGCCGATCTGCGGGAGTCCGAGCAGGCGGCGGCGGAGCAGGCCACGGTGCTCGCCACCATCGTCGACGGCATGGCCGAGGGCTTGGCGGTGATGGACACCCAGGGCCGGCTGATCCTGCGCAACCCCGCCGGCGGACGGCTGCTCGGCGGCCTGGTCAGCACCACCGGCCAGATGGCCGACACCGGGTTCTACGGGCTGTTCCACGCCGACGGCCGGCTGATCGCCGCGGAGGAGCTGCCGTTCCGCCGGACTCTGCACACCGGCGAGCCGCACAGCATGGACATCGTGGTGCGCAACTCCTCGGTGCCCGAGGGCCGCATCCTGCACGTGGCCGCGACCCCGCTGCCCCACCCGATCAACGGCGAGCCCTGCGCGGTGAGCATCTTCAGCGACGTCACGGCCGAGCGCCGGCACCGCGACGAGCTGGCGTCCTTCGCCGGGGTCGTGGCGCACGACCTGCTCAACCCGCTCGCCACCGTGGAGGGTTGGTCGGACGCCGGCATGTCGGCGCTCGACGAGGCGCCGGAGCACCCCGCGGTCGAGGACGCCCGGGACGGGTTGCGCCGCATCCGCCGGGCCGGCGTACGCATGCGCAACCTCATCAACGACCTGCTCGCGTACACGACGGCCCGCGACGCCGCGCTCGCGCCGGTGGACGTCTCCTTGAACGCCCTGGTGCCGGAGCTGACCACGGCCCGGGTGGACCAGGCGGAGAGCGGCGGCGGGCCGGTGCCGCGGTTCCACCTGGGCGACCTGCCGCCAGTGCACGCCGACCCGGTCCTGGTGCGCCAGGTGCTCGACAACCTCATCGGCAACGCGGTCAAGTACACCGCGCCGGGCACCACCCCGGAGGTGAGCATCACCGCGGCCGCGGCACCCGGCGGGCGCGTACGGGTCGAGGTCCGCGACAACGGCATCGGCATCCCGGACGGGCAGCACGGGCGCGTCTTCGACAACTTCCACCGCGCGCACCGTACGGCGGGCTACGCGGGCACAGGGCTCGGGCTGGGCATCTGCCGGCGCATCGTGGAGCGCCACGGCGGCACGATCGCCGCCGAGCCCGATCCCGGCGGCCGGGGCACCCGCATCACGTTCACCCTGCCGGCCGCCGTCTCGATGTCCGCGGCGCGGCAGCGGCACGCCGCGGTCTGAGCCGTACCGCCCGGCACGCGCGCGGCGGGTCTCGCGCTCGTTGGCCTTCTGGATCGCGTCGACGAGCTCGGGCTTGGTCATCCGGGACCGGCCGCGGACGCCGAGCCGCCGTGCGACGTCCATCAGGTGCTGTCTGCTCGCGTTGGCGTCGACCCCGCCGTCGGTCGGCGCGTCCGTGTCCCGCCCGCCGGCCGCCGCGAGCCGCGGGCCGCAAACGAGACGACGGCCCCTCCGTGCGGAGGGGCCGGTCGCCGACTCGACCAGGCGCGGGGATCGGCTGCCGCACACACCCGGGCGGTGTGATGATCACTTTGCCGCCCGGCGGCCGCCTGAAACGCCGATCTGCGGCATTCCGCCGCCCGCGGGGACGAAGCCGCCCGCGGGGACGAAGCCGCCCGAGGGTACGAACCGGCCGCGGGCCTCGGTGGCGGAACGGTCACATCTGTGGTGCACGCGTCCCGGGGGCATTGCCTGCCGGCGGGCGCGTTCGTACGTTGTCGCCATGGATCTCGAGAGTCGGAGCCGCGAGCAGGTAGCGGCGGCGGCCCACCTGGCGCTCGCGCAGTGGTGGGCGCGGCTGGGTGAGCACGGCGCGGCGGCGGTGCGCGTGCTGCCCGGGCTCATGGCCGAGGTCGATCAACACGTCGCCGAGGTACGCGCCCAGCTCACCGACCGGCGTGGCGGCAGCCCGCACCCGGTGATGCTGGCCGCGTACGCCGACGGTGTCGCCGACGTGGCCATGCGCCGGGGCTGGTCGCCGCAGCACACCCCGGCCGACGGGTGGGCGCGCGCGCCGTGGCCGTCCGTACGCCTGCTCGCGGTCTGCCTGCTGGCCGGCGCGCCCGCGTAACGCCACGGACACGGCTGCGGGCCCGCGGAGGCGTCCGCGGGCCCGCATCGATTGCCGGACCGGTCAGGAACGGGCGTCGCTGAACGCGCGCATGCTCTGCTCCTGGGCGTCCTGCGCGGACGACTGGGCCTGCTGCCTGGTCGTCTGCGCGGCGTCCTGCGCCGTCTCCTTCAGCTGGCCGGCGGCCTGCTGGAACGTGCCGGACATGTCGTCCTTCAGCTCGCTCGCGACGTCCTTGACCTTGTCGGTCAGGTCACCGCTGTGCTCCTTGAGCTCGGCGCCGGCGCGCTTCTCGGCGTCGGTCGCCGGGATCAGCGTCGCGGCCAGCATGCCCACCCCGAACGCGATGATGCCGGCGGCGAGCGGGTTGCCCTGCGCCTGCTGCGTCACCGCCTGCGGAGCGCTGCGCACCGACTCCGCCACCTCATGCGCCCTGTCCTGCACACTCCCGGCCACGTCATGCGCCCTGTCCTGCACACTCCCGGCCACGTCATGCGCCTTGTCCTGCACAGTCCCCGCGGCGC